>NZ_JBIISY010000033.1:0-38860 GCF_044340795.1 Tardiphaga sp. | reverse complement strand
CGTTTCGCCATCCACGGCGCTTGGGTGGAATGCGATCTCAAACTGCACGAGCTCGAAGACGCCTGATCGCCGCATTGCGGCATACTGCCATGGCGCCCGACCTTGCACGCCCGCATGGGCAGTGATAGCCCGGTTGTACGATGACCGGACAAATCAAGCATTCCGCCCGTAAGAACGGCCGTAAATCGACGCAGCCGGCCCTGCTGCGCCCACTCAATCCAGTGCGTCGCCGCACCGAGGAGGTGGTCGAGCGCATTGCCGCGCAGATTGCGGGAGGCAAGCTCTCCGCCGGAGCGCGGCTGCCCACCGAGCAGGCGATGATGACCGCCATGGGCGTCAGCCGGACCGTGGTGCGCGAGGCGATCTCGGCGCTTCGCGCCCGCGGCCTTGTCACCACACGCCAGGGTGCCGGCGCCTTTGTCAACAGCGATGCGAGCCAGCAGCCCTATTCCATCGATCCCGAAGGACTGGGATCCCTCGACAGTGTGATCGAGATCCTCGAATTGCGCACGGCCGTGGAGATGGAAGCCGCCGCCATCGCCAGCGAGCGCGCCACGGCGGCGCAGATCAAGGCGATCGCAAAGGCAGCGAATGTCTTCACCCGCGCCATCGTCAAAGGCGACCGCGCGATCAAGGAAGACTTCGATTTTCACTACGCCATTGCCGTCGGCACACAGAATTCGCGTTTTGTCGGCTTTCTGGAATTTCTGGGCGGACTGATCATTCCACGCCAGAGCATCCGCACCTTCGACGGTAAGGCCGACCTGCAGACCCGCTATCTCGAAAGCATCGAGAAGGAGCATCAGATGATCGTCAATGCCATCACCGAGCGTTCCCCCCGCAAGGCACGCGAGGCGATGCGCCGGCATCTGGTGAACGGCAAGGCGCGGTACGCGCAGCTGGCGGACGAGGCGGGGTAGTTCTCCACTGTCATCCCGGCGAACGCCGGGATGACATGTCACCTGAATCCGAATGCATGCGGCAGTGCCAGTGAGAACCACGGCACATAGGTTACCAGCATCAGCACCGCGAACATCACCCAGTAGAACGGCCAGATGCCGCGCATCACCTCGTCCACCGACACCTTGCCGATGGCGCAGCCGACGAACAAGGTGGTGCCGACCGGCGGGGTAAGCAGGCCGATGCCGAGATTGAGCAGCATGACGATGCCGAAATGCACGGGATCGATGCCAAAACTCTTCACCACCGGCAGCAGGATCGGCGTGCAGATCAGCAGCAGCGGCGCAAGATCGAGCGCGGTGCCGAGGATCAGCAGCATGATGTTGAGCCACATCAGCAGCACATATTTGTTCGACGAGATGGCGACGAAGAAGTCGGTCATCTTGGCCGGCATCTGCATCAGCGCCGCGACATAGCCGAAGCAGGAGGCGGTGGCGACCAGTGTCAGCACCATCGCCACGGTCTGCAGCGTGCGATAGGTCAGCATCGGTAGTTCCGACCATTTGTAGTCGCGATAGATGAACATGGTGACGAAGAACGCCCAGACGCAGGCGACCGCGCCGGCCTCGATGGGCGTGAAGATGCCGGTGAGGATGCCGCCCAGCACGATGATCAGCGTGATGATGCCCCAGACTGCATCCGTGAGCATCTTCAGCGCCTGCCTGATCGGCACCGGCTCGCCCTTGGGGTGGCCGTCGCGATAGGCGAAATACAGGCACAACAACATGATGGCGAAGCCGAGTAGCAGGCCCGGCACAATGCCCGCAAGGAACAGGCTGGTGATCGACACCACGCCGCCGGTGGCCAGCGAATAGATCACCGCATTGTGGCTGGGCGGCACCATGATCGCCTGCACCGACGCGGAAATGGTGACATTGGTGGCGAAGACGCGGGGATAGCCCTGCTTGGCCATTTGCGGGATCATCACCGAGCCGATCGCGGATGTATCTGCCACGGACGAGCCTGATATGCCGGACATGATGGTGGTGGCGAGGATGTTCACCTGCGAAAGGCCGCCGCGGATGCGGGTGAAACCGATCACGACGGCGGCGAAATCGACGAGACGCTTGGCCATGCCGCCTTCGGCCATGATGGCACCCGCCAGCACGAAGAACGGCACCGTCAGCATCGACACCTTGCCGACACCGGACGAGAGCTGCTGCATCACGGCTTCGACGGGCAAATCGATCCACAGCGCCCCGACCAGCGCGGCAAGGGCCAGCGCGAAGGCGATCGGCATGCCGATGGCGAAGAAGAAGCACATGCTGAGCAGGAGAACGGCGATGTCCATAGTCTCTTCTCCCGAGCTCAGTCCAGCGGCACATGAGCGTCGCTGCCGTCCTGCGGCGGCGGGCCGATGGTGAGGCGCTCGATGACGAAGAGCAGCATCATCGCGCCGGACACCGGGATCGGCAGATAGGTGACGCCGACCGACAGCCACGGGAATTCATCGACGGAGTTTCCCCATGTCGTGTCCACCAGCGCGCCGCCCCAGACCAGCATGAACAGCGCCATCGCGGCCATCAGCAGCTCGCTGAGGAAAGCCGCGACGGCGCGCGCCTTCGGGGGCAGCAGATTGGTTCCCACCGTCATGTTCATGTGGATGCGCTGGCGATAGCAGTTCGCCGCGCCGATGAAGGTGACGGCGACGGTGAGCAGCACCGCCAGCGGCTCGGGCCAGGAGGCCGCGCTGTTGAGGATGTAGCGGGTATAGACCGCCCAGGGGATGATGAAGGAGATCAGCACCAGCGCCATGCAGGAGATCACCGCGCCGGTCCAGTAGAGGGCGTTCATCGCGCGGCGGAACGCGAGTGCGGGGCCGCCTGTTGCCTTGTCGCGGTCGACTATCGTGGGCTTGGAAATTGCTTCGGACATTCGGGCCCTAAACTTTTGCTGTCATCGCCCGGCTTGACCGGGCGATCCAGTAAACTCAATCAGCGCGGTGTGTACTGGGTCACCCGGCCAAGCCGGGTGACGACAGAGGAGGCAGAGCAATTAGCTCACCGCCGCGATCCGCTTGGTCATCTCGGCATACTTCGCGCCATACTTGTCCCAGACCGGCTTCACGGCCTCGCGGAACGGCGCCTTGTCGACCGACATCACGATGTCGGTGCCGACTTCCTTCATCTTCTCCAGCGCCTTCGCTTCCGCCTCGTACCAGAGCGCGCGCTGTTCGAGCTGGGCCTCGCGACCGAACTTCTTCAGCAGCGCCTGATCGTCCGGCGTCAGCTTCGCCCACGACGCCTTCGAGAACACGAGCAGTTCGGGAATGATCAGATGCTCGGTCATCGAAAAATACTTCGCTACCTGAAAATGATTCTGCGCCACGAAGGACGGCAGATTGTTCTCGGCGCCGTCGACCACGCCGGTCTGCATGGCGCTGAACACCTGATCGAAGCCCATGGCGATGCCATTGCCGCCGAGGGCGTTCATCGTGTCGATGAACAGCGGAT
Organism: Tardiphaga sp.; assembly: GCF_044340795.1. Classification (GTDB taxonomy): domain Bacteria; phylum Pseudomonadota; class Alphaproteobacteria; order Rhizobiales; family Xanthobacteraceae; genus Tardiphaga. The sequence continues at coordinate 35,447 of NZ_JBIISY010000033.1, read as the reverse complement.
TGCCGATCATGCGGATCTTGAGGCCCTTGAGATCGGCCAGCGTCTTCACCGGGCGCTTGCTGTTGTAGATGTTGCGCGAGCCGGCATTCATCCAGCCGAGCGCCACCAGCTTCGTCTTGTCGTTCGACGTGATCTTGTTCAGCAGCTCGTCGCCGATCTCGCCGTCGAGCACCGCTTCCATATGTCTGGAGTCGCGGAAGACGAACGGCATGTTGAAGACATTGACGTCATCCACCACCGGGCCCACGGCGCCGACCGAGATACGCGCGATCTGCAGCGCGCCGACTTGGGCCTGCTCGATGGCTTCCTTCTCGCCGCCGAGTTGCATGGAGGGAAACATCTGGATGCTGAGCCGGCCATTGGTGGCGGCCTCCAGCTTCTTGCCCATGCGGACCACGGATTCCACCGTGGGATAGCCGAGCGGGTGAACATCCGACGCCTTGAGCACCATCTTGCCCTGCGCGCTGGCCGGCGCGATGCCCGTGAGCCCCGCACTGCCGGCAGCAAGCGCGGCCAGGCCGGCTTTGACGACTTCTCGCCTGTTCATGGACGAAATCCTCCCTGTGATTTCCCGATCGCCGGCATTCGCGCCGTTGTTCTTGGTTCTTTGTTCTTGGTCGCCCCGTTTTCGAAGTCGATGTTGTCGTCTGGCTCGCCGGCGCGAAACCGGAAAGTTGTACGATGACCTGACATCTAGCATTCGGATCGAACTGCGACAAGCCGACACATGCAAGCGCAGGTCGCGCCAAAGCGCAATGCGCGTGCACTGCGAAGGGAGGGAGTTGAATGAAAAAAGATGAACTTAGCTTGTCGTCACCCGACTTGATCGGGTGACCCAGTACACACTGCAGTTACCGCGCTTACTGGATCGCCCGGTCGAGCCGGGCGATGACAGAGGAGAAAAGCCGAAACCGCAGCGTCTACTTCACCACCGCGCAAAACGTCTGCTGCACCGGCTCCGGCACCGGGCTGCCGCGGCTGGAGACTTTCAGCCACCACGCGTCCAGAGCTTCGCGCGAGCAGGGCAGCTTGACGCTCATGCCATCGGCAAAGGCGATCCATTCGTCGAAACGATGGGCCGGGACCGCGATCACCACGGGGATATCGCCAGAGAGTGCGCGCTCGATGAGATAAGCGAGGCCCTTGCCTTCCCGCTCCTGCTTGCCGAAACGGTTGATGATGACGAGGTCCGCGCCCTGATCGATGGCATCGGCAACACGGGACCCGGCATCAAGCAATTGACCGACATCCAGCTTGCAGCCCTTGGCGCCCGGACCGAGATCCTGAAACAGCCGCACCTGCTCGCCGCTGTGCAGCATCACGGCATTGAGCTTCGGCACGTCGACTTCGCGATGACCGAGCTGGACGAGGCCGACGGCACGGATCCCCTGCCGGCCGAGGCTGGCTGCAAAGTCATGCAGCACCGTGTCTGGTTCCTGATCCGTCTCATAGACCAGCGCGGCAAGATCACATTGGGCGTCGAACATCGGGACATCCTGAACGGGACAGCATCACCCTATTGCAGAATGGAGACATTCAAAAGGCCAATCGACTGCGCGGATCGGTATATCTGGTCAGATACAGCGCAGACCTGCGCGGCTATCCGGCCTTGCGCTTTTTGCCGATGTCCTTTTTCAGCGCCAGGAGCTGCTTGCGGGCCGCCACCGCCGCCGCTTTCTCGATGGCGCGGTAGCGCGTCACGAGATTTTCGCCGAACACCGTCAGCATTGCGCCGCCGCCATTCTTGCCGCCGGTCTGCCGTTCGACAGCAGCCTGGCCGCAGATCCGGTTGAGTTCGTCCACCAGGTCCCAGGCGCGCTTGTAGGACATTTCCATGGCGCGGCCGGCGGCCGAGATCGAGCCGGTGGCCGCGATGTTTTCGAGGAGCTGGATCTTGCCCGGCCCGATGCGCCCCTCGGGATCGAGGTCGATGCGGATACAGAGGGCTGGCACGGGGCTGGCTGATTTCGACATGACCGGACGTTAAACTGGACAACGCGCGCTTTCCAGTGAAAGCGCGCGTTGTGTGGGGCGTAGGATGGGTTGAGCGCAGCGATACCCATCACCGCGAGTCCGGAGTGCGAGGTGATGGGTATCGCTTCGCTCAACCCATCCTACGAGATCACCCGTGCAGCTTCTTCGCGGCTTCGGCGATCGCCTTGCCCTGATAGCGGGCACCGGCGAGTTCGTTCTCGCTCGGCTGGCGGCTGCCGTCGCCGCCGGTGATGGTGGTGGCGCCATAGGGCGATCCGCCGGTGACTTCATCGAGCTTCATCTGGCCCTGGAAGCCGTAGTTGAGGCCGACCACGGTGATGCCGAAATGCAGGAGGTTGGTGATGATGCTGAACAGCGTCGTCTCCTGGCCACCATGCTGGGTGGCGGTGGAGGTGAAGGCGCCGCCGACCTTGCCGTGCAGCGCGCCCTTGGCCCAGAGGCCACCGGCCTGATCGAGGAAGTTGGCCATCTGCGAGGCCATGCGGCCGAAGCGGGTGCCGGTGCCGACGATGATCGCATCGTAATTGGCGAGGTCGTTGATCTCAGCGACCGGGGCTACCTGATCGAGCTTGTAGTGGGACGCCTTGGCGACGTCGGCCGGCACCAGTTCGGGCACGCGCTTGATGTCGACGGTGGCGCCGGCTTCGCGGGCGCCTTCGGCAACGGCATTGGCCATGGTTTCGATATGGCCATAGGCGGAATAATAGAGGACGAGCACTTTGGTCATGGGGCAATCTCCTGTGTGGGCCCGAACCGTCATTGCGCGGCGTCCTGTCTGACGCTGCGGGCGCCTCGCAATGGCGGCGGGTAGTGGCATCTAGATAACGCCGGCGTTTTGATGCATAAATAGAAACGATCGAAACTCATCGTTTCCGGATTTGATGTCGAAACTCCCCGATTTCGAAGCGCTGGCGATCTTCGCCAAGGTTGTCGAGCTGCAGTCCTTTGCAGCGGCGGCCACCGAGCTAACGCTGTCCAAGGCAACAGTTTCCAAGGCCGTGAGCCGGCTCGAGGACCGGCTCGGCGCGCGGTTGTTCAACCGCACCTCGCGGCGGCTGGCGCTCACCGATGCCGGCCGCACGCTGGCGATCAAGGCCACGCAATTGCTGGCCGATGGCGAGGCGCTGGAGAACGAGGCGCTGGCGCAATCGGCGACGCCGCGCGGGCTGGTGCGGCTGGCGGCGCCGATGACCTATGGCAAGAACACGGTCGCCACCCTGCTGCCGGAGTTTCTGGCGCGCTATCCGGACGTCACCATCGAACTCCATCTCAGCGATGCCATCGTGGACCTGATCGGCGACGGTTTTGACGCCGCGATCCGCATCGCCGCGCTGCCGGATTCCTCGCTGATCGCGCGGCGCCTGTGCCCGGTGACGCGCCATATCGTGGCGGCGCCGTCCTATCTCGCGCGCCATGGCCGGCCCACGCATCCATCCGAGCTCGCGGCTCACAAATGCCTCGGCTACGCCTATCTCTCGACGCCCGGCGTCTGGCATTTCGCGCATGCCTCGGGCGAGCAGGTCAGCATCCGGCCGAACGGTCCGTTCTCGGTCAACAACGGCGAAGCGGCGCTACCGGCCCTGATCGCCGGCCTCGGCGTCGGCGCGCTACCGGATTTCATCGTCGGCGACGCCATCGCGCGTGGCGATCTCGAAAGCATCCTGGACGACTGGTCGCAGACGCCGATCGGCATCTATCTCGTCACGCCGCCGGGTGGTCCGCGCCCTGCCCGTGTCGAGGTGTTGCTGGACTTTCTGGCGGAGAAGATCGCGGACGGCGGGAAGAAGGCACGAAAGGGATAGCGTCAGCTGACTTTCATCATCTGCGCATAAATCCCGAAATACTGGTCGCGCATATTGGCGATGTCGAATTCGGTGACGAAGTCACGCCCCGTCGCGGCGAGGCGCGTGGCGATATCGGGACGCGCCGCCAGCGCCATGATCTTGTCGGCAAGATCCTCTGCCGAGCCCACCGCGAATTTGATGCCGTTGGAGCCATCCACCAATAGCTCTGCCGGCCCGTCCACATCGGCCGCGATCACCGGCAGGCCTGCAGCCATTGCTTCCAGCAAGACAAGGCCAAAGCCTTCGAAGCGGGACGGCAGCACGAAGATGTCGGCTTCGCTCAGGGGATCGCGCACATCGGTGCGGCCGCACAGGAAGCGGATGCGATCGGACACGCCTTCCGCAATCGTCAGCGCCTTCAGGCTGCCCACCGTGGCGCTGTCGCCTTCCGGCGGGCTGCCGACGAAATCGCAGCGGAGATCGAGGCCCCGGGCGACACAGATCGCCAGCGCCTTGATCAGGACGTCCTGCCCCTTCTGCTTCGGATAGATCCGCGCGACATTGACGAGACGCAGCGGCGTGGTGAAGGTCCGCTCCCGATCGATGGCGCGGAAGGGCTGCAGCGGAATGCCGTTGTGCACCTTGAACAGGCGCTTGAGACCCACGCTCGCGCATTCACGCTCCACCGCAGCCGAGATCGCGATGTTCCAGTCGACGAAGCGCTGATGCAGCCGCAGCTTCACGCGATCCCATGTCTGCACGATCCCGGTATTGTGGATCGTGGTGCCGACGCTCATCGGCCGGTACAGCTTGCTCAGCATGGCAAAATGCTTGGCGCCGCTGTCATGGGCATGGATGGCGCGGATGTCGTGGCGGCGGATGATGTTCAGCAGCGTCAGGATGATGCGCGGATTGCGATTGCCGGGCGCGCGTCGGAGGAAATAGACGGGATGGCCCGACGCCGTGAGCTCAGCCTCGAGATCGGGATGGACGCGATCATTGATGACGACGAAAACCTGCGGAACGCCGGCACCCGGCGTGCAGCTGGCCGCGAAATTGATCAGCAACCGTTCGGCGCCGCCCACGGTCAGCGACGAAATCAACTGAAGTACCGACGCCACGTCAGACTGCTCCCGGCCCGGCTGCCGGGCATATAAAAATTGACCGATCTGGGGACCGATGCCCGTATCATTTCGTCTCACGGAGATGGCTATTCTGCGACGTCGCCGCTTCGTGCGCCAGTGCTGCGTGATTGCCGCCAAAACAGGCGCGAAACGCATTCCTTCCACCAGCTGGGCCAGCGGCGACACGTTCCTTGCCGAAGCGCGAGATACTTCAGGCGGCCATTTCATTGACTGAAGCAGCCTCGAACGTAGCTTTGATGCGCATTGTCGCAGCAGAGAAACGTACCAAAATGACCGACGCTTCCGTGACCCGCCGCCTGTTTTCCACCCTCGTAGCCACCGCTTTCAGCGCCACACTCGCTGGGTCCGCCTTCGCTGCCGACCAGATCGTCCTGCGCGTCGGCGACCAGAAGGGCGGCAATCGCTCGCTGCTGGAATTCTCCGGCCAGGCAAAGGACCTGCCCTACAAGATCCAGTGGTCCGAATTCCCCGCGGCAGCGCCGATCCTCGAAGCCATCAATGCCGGCGCCCTCGATGTCGGCCATACCGGCGATCTCTCTTTTCTGACGGTGTTCGCCAATGGCTCGCCGATCAAGGCGATCGGCGGCGTGCGCGCAAACGCGAATACGCAGGCGATCCTTGTGCGGAACGATTCACCGATCAAGACGATCGCCGATCTCAAAGGCAAGCGCCTCGCCGGCACACGCGGCGGCTGGGGCCAGTTCCTGATCAATGCGACGCTGGAAAAGGGCGGCTACAAGACCACCGACGCTACCTTCGCGCCGCTCGGCCCGGTCGATGCGAAGATCGCATTGGTAGCCGGCTCGATCGACGGCTGGGCCGTCTGGGAGCCCTACATCTCCTATGCAGTCCTGAAGGACAATGCGCGCGTGGTGACCGACGGCGCGGGACTGACGCCGACGCTCACTTTCATCGTTGCATCCGACCAGGCCATCGCCACCAAACGCGAAGCCATTGCGGATTTCCTCAACCGCCTGAACAAGGCGCGTGAATGGTCGCGTTCGCGCCTGCCGGACTATGCCAAGAACACGGCTGAACTGACCAAGCTGCCGGAAGACGTGCTGCTGCGCGCCTATCAGCAACAGGACACGCGGCCCATCGCCATCGATGACGGTGTGATCAAGGAATTTCAGGAAGCGTCAGATCGCGCGACGCGCTACGGCATCGTGAACAAGCCGATCGACGTCAACAAGGCGGTGGATCGCAGCTTCACGAAGGATCTGGCGGTGTCGAACTAGCCGGCGACTGCGCGGCCAATATGCGCATCGTCGCCACCGCCGCGATCAGCGACAACACCGTGGCGAGGCTGAACAGCGCGCCATAGCCGAGCCAATCGGCGATGCGGCCGGACAGCATCGAGCCGATGAAATAGATGATCAGCTGGGCACAGGCGAGAATCGTGAAGTCGGTGCCCGGCTGTTCCTTCGATGCGGCCGACATGAACAGGCTGTAGAGCGCGACGATCTCCATGTAGCGGATCAGCGTCTGGAAACCCGCCGCGCCGAAAATCGGCAGGAAGCCGGTGATGATGCCGAGGGCATGGGCGGTGAACAGCGCAAAACATATGGTCCGCAGCAGACCGAGCAGTCCCAGCGTCCAGCCACTGCCATAACGCTGCAGCAGCCACGCGGCCCCCGCAGCGCCGGCAAGCCCCGCCGTCGTGGCTGCGCCGCCGGAGAGATAGCCGATCTGTGCGAGGGGCACGCCGGCATCGACGAGATAGCTGCCCTCCATCGCCTTCACGAGGCCTTCGCTCATCCGGTAGATCAGCGCGATCCAGAGGATGTTGCGCACCTCACGCCGGCGCAGGAACGCCATGATCGACGGCTTCGGCTTCGCAAGATCGATGGCCTCGGCCTCGCTCTCGCGCATGGCGAAGGCAGCGAAGAGCGGGATCAGCGAAAAGCCGGCGATGGTCAGCAGCATGCCGGTCCAGCCGATCTGCGCATAGAGCACCAGCCCGAGCGTGCCGCCGATGACCACACCGAAGGCCACCGAGCCGCCCTGGATCGCATTGCCGATCGGGCGGTCCCCCGGCGCCAGATATTTCGTCGCATAGCCGTCGGTGGCGATGTCCTGGGTCGAGATCAGGAATGAACCGACGAGGCCGACCGCGATGATGCCCCAGACATTGGTGGCTCCGAGGGGGATCAGGCACAGCAGGCTGAGAATGACCCCGGTCTGGGTCACGATCACCCAGCCGGCACGATGCGCGCGGGCGAAGGGACGGATGCGATCGACCACTGGCGCCCAGAAGAATTTCAGCAGCAGCGGCAGGAACCAGAGGCTGAGATAGCCGATCTCGCTGCGCGACACGCCGGCCTCGCGCATGATCGGCGGCAGCGCGGCGGCGAACAGATAGGACGGAATCGCCTGCGCGAGATACAGCCCGGCCAACACCACGAACAGGCGCTTGCGGCCCATGATGGCGGCCGGCGCCAGGGCCTGCAGCGCAGCGGTGCTCATGCGGTGCCGCGATGCGCAGCAAGGAATGCGCGCGCGGCGGTCTCGTCCTCGAGCGCCACCAGCGGCATCGGCCACAATTTTTGAAACGTCTCTTCCATCTTCTTGTTGGCTCCCGGCCGCACGATGGCGGCTGCGCGACAATGCGTCGAGACATGGCCGCGGGTGGCCTTGAACCAGAGCGCCTGTTCGCGCTCGCCCGCCGGCGACAATTTCCCGCCGCCACCGAACACCGTGAGCAACTCGAAGGGCTCCGCATGCTGCCCGACCCGGACCAGCGCGGCGAGATAGTCGCGCTCGTCCGTCTCGGTATAGGGCGGCAGGAACCGTAGCGTCAGCAGGCTGCCTGCTATTTCAAGATCAACCATGACAGCAATTCGAACTCCCTGGGAAGTGACCTTGGGTGTTTCTTGGAGGATCTGGACTTAGAACGTCTTGCGATAGCCGACGGTGACGGTGCGGCCCCATGAATAGACCGGCAGGTTACGCACCGAGGTCGCCGTCGGATTCTGCACGGCGGTGTCGAACAGGTTGTTGACCGCCGCATAGGCCTCGCCGCCATAGACCGGACCGCTGAGTGCCGCATTCATCGTGAAGCCGCCCTCGATCGGATAGACAGTGTTGGCGAGATTGATGCCGCGGTTACGGCCGGACCAGCCCTCACCCTCGACGCGCAGCTTGATTCCGTTGTCGAAGCGATAATCGCCGAAGACCAGGCCGCGCACCGGCGTGGCGATGCGGTTGTTCGGCAGCCAGGAATCCAGCACGCCATCCTTGTTGCTGTCATAGCGGCCTTCGCGATAGCCAATGGTGGTGCCGAAAGTGAACTGCGAGGTGATCGCCATCTCGCCGATATATTCGACGCCGTAGATCATCTCCTTCTGCTGCGAGATCAGGTTCGTCACGGGATCGAAGGTCACGCCCTTTTCCGATGTCGAGACGAAGCCGGTGATGCTGCCCTTATACGGACCGTTGCCGCCGCGAATGCCGAGTTCGTAATTGTTGACGATCTGCGGCTCCGGCGCGATCGAGGCATAGCTGATGGTCTGGTTGGCAGGCGACAGGCAGTTCGGACGCGCGACCGGGCACGCATAGGCGATGGCGATGCCCGCGCGGCGCGTATAGGCACCGACATCGGGCAGTGCGTAGCCTTGCGAGAAGCCGCCGAACAGATCGATGTCCGGGTTCAGCTTGAACGTCGCGCCGAGATTGTAGGTCGGCGATGCATACTCGTATTTGCCGCCGATCACATTGAGCGGCGGCAGCACGAAGGGCGTCACCACGCCGCCCACCGGTTGGGCCGCATAGGCCGCCGGCCGCAGGAAGTTATCGACGGTCAGATCGAAATGCTCGTAGCGGACGCCACCGCGCGCGGTCAGGCGATCCGTGATCGGCACTTGCACCAGCGCGAAGCCGGCGGTGGTGAGCTGCGATAGCGGCGTGAAGACATCGCGTCCATCGGTCAGGGTCTGCCAAGTCTTTTCATGGATGACGTCCGTGCCCCAAGTGACCTTCGCGCCGTTCCAGATCCGGTCCAGCGGCGTATCGATCGACAGGTTCACACCGCCGCGTTCGGAAAACAGCGTGGTCTGGTTCGCCGGGCTGGTGGGGCTCAGCGGATTGCCGGAATAATAGACCTGGGAATTATAGGGATAGGAAAATTCCGAATAATTGAACCGCTTCTTGATGTCGTTGTAAAAGCCGACGACGCTCAGATTGCCGAGGACAAATGCGGTGTCGCTATAGCGCAACTGGAACGACCGCGTGTCTTCCAGAACGCTCTGGCCTGTATAAGGCTTGGTGAAATCCGGGCGGGCAAACGGACCGGCATAGTCGGTGAGATATTTCGGCGTCTGGTCGAGATAGAATTGCGAGATCGACGCCTCGATGCGCTTGCTGCCGTCGAAGTCGTAGCCGATCTTGCCGAGGAAATTGCCGCTGGCGAAGCGGTCGCCGCCGCCCTGGCCGAGCATGCCATCCGACGGCAGTTCGCGGCCGGCTCCGTCATAGGTCTTCTGCGCGCCGCGGCCGCTGCCGACAAACACATAGTCGATCCCGTTGGCAGCTTTGCCGCTGACCGTGGCCGACAGTTCGGGCGCCAGCGACCCGCCGATATCGGCGGTAAAGCTGCGCAGCGCGGTGTTGACGCTGACGCGCGGGCCGCCCGGCTGCGCCCTCTTGGTGATGAAATTGACCGTGCCGCCGGTGGCGCCCGCGCCATACAGGCTGGATGCACCGGCCACGAGTTCGACCCGCTCGACGGAATTCAGGTCGATCAGTGCGAGGATGCGCGAGACGTCGCGCAGCGGCGTGTTCAACGGCACGCCATCCATCAGCACCAGCAGATCGCGGCCGCGATAGCTTTCCGACGCGCCGGAAATGGTCTGGTTCGACACCGAGAAGCCCGGCAGCAGCTTGGCCAGCATCGCCGAGGCGCTGCCGCTCTGCTTGAGCTGCTCCTCGATCTCCTGTCGTTGCACCACCTGCACCGTCTGCGGAATGTCCGAGATCGCCCGTTCGGCCCGCGCCGCGGTCACGGTGATCTCCTCGAGCGCGACCGGCGCCCGCTGCTGCGCGCTTGCCTGCGTGGAGACGAGTCCGATGGCCGGGATGAGAAGGTACTTGCTGTAGCGCATGTTGCTCGGGCTTCCGTTCGATCGTGGAGACGAAGCACGGGAGCAAGTGAGCGGGTCAATCGACCATGGCCAGCCGCATTTTGGAATCAATGTAAATTCCATCGGCGGCTTTACGCTTCTTACGTCTGCGCAATCCGTCTATCTTCACGCGCAGCAATACGAATGGCCCACACGCAATACTTGGACTCGGGGACTTGATAGTCGGACTGGAGCGAACGAATCCATTTGGATCTGGTGCTGTGGCAAAGCGGCATCAGTTGCGTTCGGCATCCTGCACCGAAACCGCGCCCGACTGTCCGCTGGTGCCGCTCTGGCTGGTGGCCGACGATATCGACGACCGGTTGCGCCAGCCGCTCGAGGCCCGGCTGCCCTGGAAGAGCGTACAGCGCGATTCACTGGGATCGTTTCGGTCGGCGCCGTTTCAGTCCAAGGCCATCCTGCAGATGCAGCCGCATCTCGGCCTGATGTCCTGCTTCGATCCCGCGCCGCGCTGGGATATTCGTGACAGCGCTGCCGACGATCGCGCGCAGCTGATCGTTCGCCCGTCCGATGGGATCGTCACCGTCGAGCAAGGCGGACAGCGCCAAACCTGCATGCAGCGCGAGGCGATCGTTCTCGATGCCGGGCGCGCAGCAACCTTCCTGATGAATGATGTCAGCCGCATCGATTGCCTGTTGATCACGTGCGATGCTCCGACAGTCATGCGCCACATCGCCCATGACAATGGCGGCCTGATCGCACTCGGCCACTATGCGGCCGCCGTGATGCGTGGGCTGCTGCCGATGAATTCGACGGCCCTGGCTGACCTCGCCGTCGATTATATGAGCGGGCTTGTCGCCACCATGATCGCGGAAGCGGAAGCCCCGGCCAGGGTGATCGCGCGACGGCCCGACCGTCCGACCATCTCGCTGTTGTCGCTGAAGGCCGATATCGAGGCGAGCATGAGCCAGCCGAGCCTGTCGCTGGAGCAACTCGCCACCACCCATGGCGTCACCACGCGTTACTTCCAGAAACTGTTCGAGGCTGAAGGCCGCACATTTTCGGACTACCTGCTGGAACGGCGACTCGAACGTGCCTTCCAGATGCTACGCGATGGAAATCGCACCGAGCGCGCCGTCAGCGCCATCGCCTTCGATGTCGGCTTCGGCGACCTGTCCTATTTCAACCGCACCTTCAAGAAGCGTTTCGGTGCGACGCCGCGCGAGATCCGCGCGCGGTTCGACACGGTGCGGCTGACAGCGCTCGCGCCTGACGCCAGCGCCTGATCGTCACTTCGCTTTCGCGACGGTCGCATCTCTGCGCGGCAGGATTTCCACCGTTGCGGTCCGGCCGGCCACCAGCGTTGCTCCGTCCGGAACGGCATCCAGCGACACGCGCACCGGCACCCGCTGTGCAAGACGGACCCAGCTGAAAGTCGGCGTGACATTGGCGAGCAGATTGCTGCCCTGCGCACGGTCGCGGTCCTCGATGCCGGCGGCGATGCTTTCAACGCGGCCGGTGAGTTCCGTAGCGTCGCCCATCAGGTGAATGCGAACGGGATCGCCCGGATGAATGCGCGCCAGTTTCGTTTCCTCGAAATAGCCATCCACACGCAGGCTCGACGTATCGACCAGCGCCATCACCCCCTTGCCGGCGCTGACATAGGTGCCCGGCCGCAGATCCATGTTGGAGATCCGGCCTGACACCGGCGCGCGGATTTCGCTGCGGTCGAGATTGAGCTGCGCCACGCCGCGATCGGCGACGGCCTGATCGTAGGACGCCTGCGCGAGAAGTTGCGTGGCGACCACCTGCTCCTTCTTCTGCTGGGACACGGCAGCGGTGGTGAGATCGTTGTAGCGCTTGAGATCGAGATCGGCCTGTTCCAGCGTAGCCTTGCGGCCGGCAACGACGGCCTCGGCCTGCTGCAGCGCCAGCGTAAACCGCGCACGATCGATCCGCATCAGCACGTCACCGCGCTGGACGGCCTGATTGTCCTTGACCAGAATCTCCGTGGCGAAACCGGACACATCCGGCGCCACCGTGACGACGTCGGCGCGCACGCGACCGTCACGCGTCCATGGCGCATCCATGTAATAGACCCAGAGGTACCGCCCGACGGCGAGCGCAGCCACGACGGCCAGACCAGTAACGGCGAAACGGCGGATGAAAGCAGCAATGTTCTTCATGACAGCAATCCAGACGATAGATAGACCACGCCGCCCAGCAGGCAGACGTAGAGAGCGAGATCAAACAGCGCGCGATGCCAGACGAAGCGGTAAACATCGGCGCGTTCGAGCACTGGGCGCAGCAGCGCGCCAATGGCGTAGGTGATGACCAGCCACAGCATCAATGAGGGCAGGAGCACACCGAACAGATCAATCTGATACTTCATGCGGCAACACTCCCGGGATGGGTTGTGGTTTCGGGCTGATAGTCCGGTGCATCCGGGAACAGACCGCGGCGGATGCCCACCAGGCCGATCAGGGCGTCAGTTCGGCCGGCGCCATGTTCGTCGATGGCCGCGGCCATGGCGTGATCGACGCGTACCAGCAAAGCCTGCGGCATGGCCAAGCCATCATGCGCGCGAAAGCACCGGGCGAGTTCATCAAGCATCCCATCGATGGCACCCAGCGTGCGTGCCGACAGATGGTGCCGGGCGCGCCTGAGGTCGACGATGTTGAGGCCGACGCGCAGTTCACGCAGATTGTCGATCTTGCGCAGATCGGCGTCCTTGAGGGCGAGCAGCCGCGGTGCCAGGACGCCGATGCGGTTGAGCATCACGCCGGCGAAGGCCGCGCGGTCGCGATGCCCCCGGCGTTCGGCGGCTTCCGCAATGGCGATCCAGCCACGCCGCATCAGGCGTCGCACGCTCCATTCCGCACCGACCGAACGGATCAGCCGGATCGAAATCGAGGACAGCTCCATGCCGACAAAGAAGGCGATGCTGGAATTGGCGAAGCTCGCAAAATCGGCGCTGTAGGTTTCCTGCAACGCCATCATGGTCGCGGTGTTCGCCGCCAGCATCATGCCGATGAAGAAGGTCGTGGGTCGCGCGATCAGATAGCCGAAGACCAGGAATGACGGCGCCAGTGCGAAGACCAGCACCTCCACATTGCTGATGGCCGGCAGGATGGCGAACAGATAGGCCGCGATGATCACCATGGCCACCAGTGTCCATTTGGCGAAGTCGCGCAGGCCGATCGAGGGATCGTCCATATTGGCGAAGAACGAACAGCCGATCGCCGCCATCATCGGCGCCGTCGCGCCATCGGTCCAGCCGGTCAGGATCCAGAACGCGCAGCACACCAGGATGGTGACGAAGGCGCCGGCGGACGACCACAGCGCCATGCCGGGATCGCGATAGCGTGCCGGGGCGACACCGCCCTCGGGCTGAAACACCAGTTTGGCGCCGGCCGGGCGCTCGCCCTGCGCGATCGCCTGATTGAGGATACGGCAATCCGCCGAGATATCGACGAGTTCGCGCAACCGCATCAGCAGGCTGGCGACGATGATTTCGTTCCATGGCGACGTCGCGTTGAGCGCCGGGCGCTGGGCAGCGATCCGTTCGCGCAGGCGTTCCGCGGGCTCGCGGTCGAGATCGTCATTGCCGATCCATTGCGCGACATCATCGAGCAGCAGCATCAGGTGCGGATGCTTGTTGCGCGCATCCGGGCCAAGTGCATCGATGCGATCCCCGAGCGAGGACAGCGTCGGCAGGAAGGTGAGCATGCGGACGCGCAGCGCACGCATCCAGTGCACGGTCTCGCGGCTCGATGCGCGGTCGAAGGCGAGATGATCGGCGAGACCATCGAGATCGACGGCATCGGCGGCCAGTTTCAGGCGCAGGTCTCTCACCGCGGGATCAGCGCTGCGGCCGGCAAGGACGTCACGGCTGAGCTTGCGTGCGCCTTTCAGCCAGCCATCGACACGTGCGGACACGGCAGGACCGACGCTGCGTGGCAGCAGCACCGTGGACACCACCGTGGCACAGAGAATGCCGACAATGATTTCCTGGCTCCGCGCGACAGCGGTATCGAAGATTGCGGCAGGTTCGGAGACCGACGGAAAGGCAATCAGCGCGCAGGTGTAGCCGGCCAGCATGAACATGTAGCTGCGCGGCGTGCGATCGAGCAGCGACACATAGAGGCAGAGGCCGACCCAGGCCGCGATGGCGAGGCTGAGCAGTTCCGGCGAATTCACCAGCGCGGGCACGAAAGCGATGCTGGCAATGGCGCCGATCAGCGTGCCGACGACGCGATACAGCGCCTTGGAGCGCGTTGCGCCGGCCAGCGGCTGCGAGGTGATATAGACCGTCGCCAGCGCCCAATAGGGCCGCGGCAGATCGGCGGCAAAGCCGATCATCAGCGCCATCATGGCAGCGATGAAGGTCTTTACGGAAAAGATGATGTCGGCGTGTCGCTCGAGAAACGGCAGCCGCTCGGCTGCACTGCTCATGACGTTGTGTCCGCTTCCAGCGCTGCTTCATAGAGGCGATGCGCCGATTGCTCGATACGGCTCAATACGTCGAAGGTGATCGCGAGTTCGTCGGGCGAGATGTCCTTCATCAGTTCGGCGCGGGTCCGGCGCATCACGCGCTTGATCTCGTCGGCCTTGGCTTCGCCGAGTGCGGTGAGATGCAGCACCTTGGCGCGGCGATCGGTCGGGTCCTCGCGGCGCTCGACCAGCCCTTCCGCAGCGAGCAGATCGATCAGCCGCACCACGGACGGACCTTCGAGGCCCATTTCCTCGGCGAGCACGCCCTGCCGCACATTATCGCGCCCCGCGCGCGACAGGATCAGCAGCGGATGCGCTGTCGCTTCGGACAGACCATGCGCCGCCAGGGTCTGATCCGCCTTGCGGCGCCAGACCCTGGCCAAACGCGCGACCAGCAGACCTAGCTCGGCCTGCACATGTGCAGTGATGGGGGGCATGGAAATTAGATAGGATGCTATCGATTAGGCTGCAATCTGTTTTGTGCGCTGCAGCGATCACGCTGTGGTGAGGTTGCCCCAAAAGCAAACGGCCCCGGATCTTGCGATCCGGAGCCGTTTGAAAATTACCTTCCATTGTCGTCGCCCGGCTTGACCGGGCGATCCAGTAGACGCCGATGTCTGCATTAGAGCCCCGACACCTGCGTTTACTGGATCCCCGCATTCGCGGGGATGACAGGCGGTGTTCAATCGGTCGACTTGCGCAGTTCCATCGGTTCGCTCTTGGCCGGTTCGGACTTCACGGCGCCGGTAGAGACCGGATCGAGCTTGCTGCTCTCGACGCGCGGGGTCGAGACGCGGGTCACGGTCTCGCCGCCGGCTGACGCATCGGCCGAACGCGTGCGCATGGTGCGCGGCTGCGACAGCGAGCGGGCCATCAGCATCTGGCCGCGGCCCTGATGGCGGAAATCGCAATAGCCGGTGAAGCCGAGCACGGTGACCGACCCGCGAAAACTGCGTTCGTCCTTCTTTTCCAGATCGAAGCACGGCTCGAAAGGCAGACCCTTGAGCGAGGCGCAGATGTTCTGGCCGCGAACCTGCAGCGTATTGCCCGGCACGCGCATGTTGCGCGCAGCAGCGGTGCCCGAGAACTGCACCGCGCCAGCCGCGCCGCCATCATCGAAAATGCGGCCAGCGCCGCGGGTGCCGTCGTTGCAGGCGAAAGCGAAGACCCTGCCGGAGACGAACTTGCGTGCCTCCTCGGCATTCATCTTCTGGCCGGCAAATGCCGGTGCAGCCACCGTCGTGGCGAGCACCGCCCCCAATACATAACGCGCAACCATGGGATACTCCGAAACAACCGAGCGCGGATCATCACGAGACGTGACGGAGGTCACCCCAAGTGACCGCCAGATGTCTTTACCCGCTGCTTACCATACCAACTGCGGCAACAATGGAGCAGGATGGTTGGTAAAGTCTGAACGTGGTTTAGCCGATCTTTACCACGATTCGCCCGCGGACCTGTCCGGCCAGCACCTTGGCACCGGCATCGATCACGTCTTCAAGCGCGATTTCCTGAGTGATTTCAGATAGTTTTCCTGAATCCAGATCAGTGGACAGTCGGTGCCAGGCCTTCTTGCGCAGGTCGATCGGGCACATGACGGAATCGATGCCGAGAAGACACACGCCGCGCAAAATGAAAGGCGCAACCGAAGATGGCAGGTCCATGCCCCCCGCCAGACCGCAGGCAGCGATGGCGCCGCGATACTTCGTGGAGGCCAGCAGATTCGCCAGCGTGGTCGAGCCGACGCTGTCCACGCCGCCGATCCAGCGCTCTTTCGCCAGTGGCTTGCCGGGTGCGGAGAGCTCGTTGCGGTCGATGATCTCGGCAGCACCGAGGCCCTTCAGATAGCCCTCTTCCGAGGTGCGGCCGGTGGAGGCGATGACATGCCAGCCAAGCTTCGACAGCACAGCGATCGCCACCGAGCCGACGCCGCCGGCAGCACCCGTGACGACCACAGGGCCATCGGCCGGCTTCAGCCCATGATTTTCCAGCGCCAGCACCGACAGCATCGCGGTGTAGCCGGCCGTGCCGATCGCCATGGCGTCGCGCGCGCTCATGCCATCGGGCAGGCGCACCAGCCAGTCGCCCTTGACGCGCGCCTTCTCGGCATAGGCGCCGAGATGGGTCTCGCCCATGCCCCAGCCATTGCCGATCACCTTGTCGCCGGGTTTCCAGTTCGGATTGGTGGAGGATTCCACAGTGCCAGCGAAATCGATGCCGGCGATCATCGGGAAACGCCGCACCACCGGCGACTTTCCGGTCAGCGCCAGGCCGTCCTTGTAATTCAGCGTGGACCATTCGACGCGGACGGTGACGTCACCCTCCATCAATTCCGCCTCGTCGAACTGCGTCAGCGCAGCCGTGGTTCCCTTTTCCGCCTTGTCGATCCGGACAGCCTTGAACGTCGCCAATGCATCACTCCCGTATTCTTGTTTCTGAAATTGAGCTGCCAAATTATGCCGCGCCGAGGAGTGAAACGCCACCCGCAACGACCGGGCAGAAGCCTTGCAGCCCTGCCCGGCCGTTACGGCATGGCAGTGCGCTCACGCCGCCAGTTTGCGAGCGGCCGCGATATTCGCGATCGTCGCGGCACAGGCCGTCGCCGCTTCTGCGCCCTTCACGACAAAATGCTCGCGGAAGAAGCGCAGATGCTCGGCATGTTCGTGAAAATGTTGCGGTGTAAGAACGGCCGACAGCACTGGCACATCGCTATCGAGTTGCACCCGCATCAATCCGTTGATGACGGCTTCACAGACGAATTCATGGCGATAGATGCCGCCATCGACGACCAGCGCCGCGGCCACGATGGCCGCATAGCGCCCGGTGCGTGCCAGCAATTTGGCTTGCAACGGGATTTCGAAGGCGCCGGGGACTTCGAAGAAATCGACATGGCCATCGCTGACACCGCGTCGCGCAAGTTCGGCGACAAAGCCGAGCCGGCATTGATCGACGATATCCTTGTGCCAGCATGCCTGAATGAAGGCGATGCGGCCGCTGGATGATGAAAGTTCGAGAAGAGAGGAAGAGGTCTTGAGGTTTGTCACAGGCTGATTCATGGGTGCTCTCGCTGTTTGAGACCAGAATCAGGACGTACGGTCACACACCGAACCTCCGCTTGACGCGGATGCCCTGCGCATACCCGTTCTCTTTCATCCGGACTATGACCGTCGGCTCCGGCATCGCACCGGATCTGCTGACCCTGACGGCATGACCATCAGGCGCTCGCGGGCTCCCGGACTTGCGCCCGATTACCGCCGGTGGGGATTCTCACCCCGCCCTGAGAACGAAAGGCCGCCCCGATTGGAGCGGCCAATGTCAGTTTCATCGCGAGAGCTCAGCGTGTCAACGCCGGCGAATGCCGATCACGCCGGCTGCGCAACCGCACGCTCCACCGGCTTTTCCACGATCGGCAGATTGATCAGCGCCGACAGCACGCCGAACAGAACCGAGAGCCACCAGATCGGCGTATAGGACCCGAACTTGTCGAACACGAGGCCACCGAGCCAGGCGCCGAGGAAGCCTCCGACCTGATGGCTGAAGAAGGCGAAACCATAGAGCGTGGCCAGCCAGCGGGTGCCGAACATCAGCGACACCAGGCTCGATGTCGGCGGCACCGTCGAGAGCCAGGCCAGGCCGCTGATGGCGCCGAACACCAGTGCCGAGGTCGTCGTCAGTGGCAGCATGATGAAGGCCACCGTCGCCAGCGCGCGGGTGAAATAGATGAAAGAGAGAATATAGCGCTTCGGCAGCTTGCCCTGCACATAGCCGACCGCAAGCGAGCCGATGATGTTGAACAGGCCGATGATGGCAATGACCCAGCCGCCCACCGCCGCCGGCAAGCCGCGGTCGATCAGATAGGCCGGTAGATGCATGGTGATGAAAGCGAGCTGGAAGCCGCAGGTGAAGAAGCCGACCACCAGCAGCACATAGGAGCGATGGCCGAAGGCTTCGACCAGCGCACTCTTGAACGACTGCTCCTGCACCGGTGATGCCGCATTCGATTCCGCCTTCGGCGTCGCCAGCACCAGCGCCAGCGGGATCACGAGCAGCATCAGGAAGCCGAAGGTCGTCAGCGTCGCCTGCCAGCCGGTATTGTCGATCATCGCCACCGTGAACGGCGCAAAGATGAACTGGCCGAACGAGCCGGCGGCGGTGCCGGCGCCCAGCGCAATGCCGCGCCATTCCGGCGGCATCAGCTTGCCGAAGGCCGACAGGACCAGATTGAAGGAGCACCCCGAGAGGCCGAAGCCGATCAGCACGCCGGCGGTGATATTGAGCTCCAGCGGCGTCGACGAATAGCGCATCATCAGCAGGCCGGCCGCATAGAGGACGGCGCCGACACACAGCACGCGGACGCTGCCGAACTTGTCGGCGATCGCGCCGGCAAAGGGCTGGCCGATGCCCCAGAGCAGGTTCTGCACGGCGAAGGCCAGCGCGAACACGTCGCGGCCCCATCCATATTCCTGGCTGAACGGCTGCATGAAGAAGCCGACACTGGAGCGCGGGCCGAAGGTCAGCATGCCGATCAGCGATCCGCAGATCACGATCACCAGCGGCGTGCGCCAGCCGAGATTTGGTCGCGATACACTGTCGATGGCCGCCATGTCGTTTCCCCTGTCCTCATTTCGAGGTGCTGGAGAGATAAATGCATCCGCATGAAAAACCAAGCCTGCAAAGACGCATTGCCGTAGCGCGAATGAGCGGGGCGTGATCCGCGCCACGCATGGCAAGACGCAAAAAGCGGCGCCGGGCATGGCGCCGCTTTTCGCAGGCTGGAGGTAGGCGGGTCTTACGGCTTGTTCTCGGCTAGCTTCTTCGAGATTTCCGCGGTGAGCGCTGGCGTTCCCCAGCTCGGCGCATCGCTGCCGTCGCCCCATTTGCGCGGGCGATAGAACGAGTGAACGCCGGTTTTGTACATTTTCTTCATTTCGCGCACCCAAGACGGATGCACCCAATACGCATGGTAATGCGTGGACTTGCCGACTTCGGGCAGCCACAGCCGGCCATCGAGAGTGGCCGCCGCGATCTTGCGGGCGCGCTCCCACATGTCGGGTTCGCGCACCACATCGGGAATGCCGTCGCAGGCGAAGGTGAACTGGCAGGCCAGGCGGCGATGCTTGTTCTGGTAGACGACACCGCAGGGGGTGGTCGGATAGAAACCGGAGAAGGTGCGGTTCATCACCAC
Source organism: Tardiphaga sp. (assembly GCF_044340795.1). Taxonomy (GTDB): domain Bacteria; phylum Pseudomonadota; class Alphaproteobacteria; order Rhizobiales; family Xanthobacteraceae; genus Tardiphaga. Next base: position 15,766 of record NZ_JBIISY010000033.1, on the reverse strand, counting down.
CTGCGCCACCGCGATCTGGCCGCGTACGGCTTCACCACGGGCTTCGAAATAGACCGCTTCGGCGAGGCACTTTTCCTGCTTGGCGCGTGCGGCGCCCGTCAGGCCAAGGCGCTCGGCCGGTGTCTTGCCATGATAGTCATTGTTGACCTCGCCCTTCTTGGCGACGCTTTCGCCGGCGTTAGGCCGATCGGCCGGCAGCGGCAACGCGACGGTCTTCTTCATGTCGGGATCAGCGCCCGGGCTCACACCCGGGGTGACGATCATCGGCTCTTCACCGGGCTGCCAGCGCTCCATGGTCTCGGCAGGCGAGCCAAGCGACGAGGCGCCGAAGAACAGGCTCGCGGTCTTAACCGAAAATCCGTCTTTCGGCGGCGCCGGCTCGACGGGAATCACAGCTGCTTCCGGCGACGCATCCTCGGCCGGCTGCACCGGCGCGCCGTTCGAATATTGCGCCAGCGGCGCGGCGTGCAGGGCTTCATCAAGCTCGGGATCGAGCGGCGCATGCGGTGCCGCAGGCGCGCGGTCCGTGGTCTTGGCGCCCTTCACCGATGTGTTGTCCTGAAATGAATCGCTCGCCGGATCTTCGGACATGTCATCCGCCGGCTTGAAGGTCGCGAGACGATCGCCCTTGAGCGTGCGATCCACTTTCGGGAAATCGGCGGCCTCGTAGCGACGCGGCGCCTGCATCAGCGGATTGCGCGTCACCGTTCCGGTGATGTCGTTGGTGTCGAAGCTCGCCAACTGCAGCAATGGACGCGACGTGGTGCCGACCGGACGGCCGAAGGAGAAGGTCGCGACATGAATCGAGGAGACGGCGGAGGCGTAGTTGCGCTGCTGCCAGCGCTCGGTCACGCCCGGCTGACGCGCGAGCAGCGACGCAATGTCCTGATAGCCCGACTCTGTCGGTGCCATCGCAAAGATGCAGAGACCGAGACCGAAGAGCGCACGCTGCGCGCCCTTCGGCCCGTTACGCAGTACTGACATCCGATACGCTCACGCAACACTTACACCAGCATCGATTTGCTCGGGTGCGACTGCACATCCGTACATTTCGATCTGTTTCGTTAGTAAGCAATCAAAGTTGCCGCGCGGTTAATCGACGATGCAGGAACACCACAGGCAAGTGGTGCTTGCATGCGCGCGGATCGTTCAAGAAACGCAGTAAACCGCGGCGTAACGAGAGTGGTGAATTTTGTGTTGACGAAGATGATGAAGAAAAAATAGGCGTTCTTTCCCTCCCCCAAGCGTGGCGTAGCCACGCGCCGTAGGGTCTGGCGGACGCAGTCGTCCGCCATGGTGGATCGAACACGCGGCGTTTGAGACGGGTGGGGTGTTTCCCCACACTCCGACGTCACGTGGGGCGCCCACCCGGCTTCGCTCTTCGAGCTTCGCCGCGGCGCGGCCCCGGCCCTCCCCACTGCGCCGCTTCGCGGCTTGGGGGAGGGAGCACTACTCTCCGAGCATCGCTTCCTCTCGCATTCTCGCGCGAGCGATCACTTCGCCAGATAGTCGAAGGCCACTTCCCCCAAGCCCAGGGTCAGATCGCATTTGAAGTGCAGCGCCGAGACGACCTCGCGCACCGGTAGCCGTGCCACATCGGCGAGCGCATGCGGAAACAGGCCGAGCGCGGCGGGGCCTGACCAGGCTTCTTTCAGAACGATGTCCTCGAGATGATAGCGCACCAGTTCGCAGATACGCGGCGAGCCATCCACATGCGGGATGATCTTCAGAATGAAATTCGGCACCGTCAGCGCATGCATGACTGCGTCGAGATCCGCCTGGCGGTGCTTGTAGCCCATGGTGCCCGACGCGCACAGCACCGAGCCATAATGCAGCGTGCCGACCAGAACATCGCTTTCCACGACGATCTTCGGCGTCGCACGCTTCTTCGGAAATCCCCACAATTCGCGGCCGCCGGCTATCGGTGCGTCGTCATCGAGATACATCGAATGGATGTACACGCCATCCACACCATCGAAGCGCACCGGGATGGCCTGCCCCGTCTCGGTGTAGTCACCGAAGCCGGTGGAATCCGGCATCCGGATGAATTCGTATTTCACGACGGGATCGGTCACCTGGAGCGGCTCGGGCACGACAGCAGCCAGCGCTTCAGGATCGGTACGGTAGGTGATGATAAAATATTCGCGGTTGAAAAAACGGTACGGCCCGCGCGGGAATGACGGGTTGGTCAGCGGCATCGAATAGGCATCGCGCCGGATGTCGTCGATCTTCATGGCAGCCCCCAAAGTCAGACAGTGACGTTGGGGGTACTATGACTACGCTGCATGAAGCTTGCGAGACCAGATTGCGAGCAGTCCGTGCGCTCCGCGTGGCTACTTCGCTGGAATCGGCGGCGCTGTCTTCTCAGCGGGGGCCGGCGGCAGTGCCGGCTTGGCGCCTGCATCTTTCGCATCTGCATCGGGCCGCGCCGGTTGCGGCGGCGTCTCGTGCGGCCGCTGTCCGGTGGTCGACGGCTCTGCAGGCGCTGCGGGCTTGTTCTGGGCGCCAGGCGATGACTGCAACGGCTGTGTCGCCTGGGCCAGGCGTGCCGGCGGCGGATCCAGCGTCAGCCGCGCCCATGCCGATGTAGACATGCCTGCAGTCGCGGTTACTGCAATGGCAGCGATCATGAGACGTGTCCGGAACAGTTGCGCATTTGTCGAGATCATGGCGTCCACCGCAGGGTTCATTTGCGGTGACAACGGACGCGCCGGAGCAAAAGTTCCCGCGCGAAAACGCCGCGAGGGTCAGATCCATCTTCGATGAATCAGACCCTCGCACTTTTTCTACTGGAGCATGATCTTATCCGGAAATCGGAAGCCACTTTTCGGGATCATGCTCTATTCCTTGGTGCTGGAATCCCAAGTGGCATTCCGCACGCCGGCATGGCTCTCCAGCTTGACCAGCACCGCGTCGAGTTCCTTGGGATCGACGGCGGTCGACACCAGCGTTGCGACGATCTCCCGCTGCGTCTCAGTGAGCTCGTTCACCTCGACATCGCCGACGGGATAGCTGGCGGCCTCGAGCGCCTCCTGCAACCGCTCGCGCATCTCGGAGACTGCATCGGGCACCACCGTGAGGCGGACGTAGTAGGTGACTTCCGACGACTGGGCATCAAGCGGAGTGCGATTGATCGCATTGACCAGCGGCCGCAGCAGCGTGTTGCCGGCGAGCACGAACACCGTCAGTGCGATCGCCTGCGCGATCATGTCCGCGCCAGCGCAGGAGCCGACAGCGGCGGAGCTCCACAAGGTCGCAGCCGTATTGAGGCCGCGGACATTGGTGCCCTCTTTCATGATGACGCCGGCGCCAAGGAAACCGATGCCGGACACCACATAGGCGATCACCCGCACCGCACCGCCGGAGCCATCGAGCTTCATGGCGAGATCGACGAAAGCCGCGGCACTCACTGCCACCAGCACATTCGTGCGCAGGCCCGCGGTGCGCTGGCGATATTGCCGCTCGGCGCCGATCAGCGTGCCCAGCACAAAGGCCGCAGCCAGGCTCAGCAGCGTGTCAAAGAAATCCAGCGTCTGGAAGGTTGTGAGGAAGCGCATGGTTTTTCATGCGTACAGGAGATGACGGGGAGATGACAACCTCCCCTATTACATCGTCATGCGAAGAGCGGAGCGACGAAGCAATTTAGAAAACCACACGCGAAGGACTGGATTGCTTCGCTACGCTCGCAATGACGGGGTTATACCGCCAGCAACCCCGCATCGCCCTGCTGATCCGCAAAGGCGAGCAGCGAGCCGCGGGCATTCCAGGCCAGTGCGGTCACCGGCTCGCCCTTGTTGGCGCGGACCAGAATCTCGGCGCCATCGACCAGGCGGACCATCAGCACGGTGCCGTTGCTGTAGCCGCAAGCAAGGATGTCCTGCTTGGGGTGGCAGGCGACGGCGGTGACCTTGGCCTGCAGCGGCGCCAGCATCGCCGGCTCCTTGCCCATGGGGCCGTCCTTGGTGGTGAACGGCCAGACGATCACCGTATCGGCACCGGAGGTCGCAAGGCCCTTGCCGCCAGCCGTCCAGGCGATCGAGCGCACCCGGGCGGGATAGCCGGTCATGCGCATATGCTTGCCATCGGCCAGGCGCCAGCCATGCAGCGCCGGCTCGTGCATCGTGGTGACGAGGAATTTGTTATCGGGGCTGAAGATCACGCCGAGATGCGAGCCTTGCCATTCCAGCACCTCGGCACTGCCGGCCATGTTGGGAAACCACAGCGTCACGCCATTGTAGTGCGCGATGCCGAGCCGCAGTCCCTTTGGTGCGAAAGCGAGGCCGCCGACGGTGGACGGCACTTCGAACGACTTCACCTCGCCCTTCGGTGCTTGCACGAAGGCGGTCTTGCCGACCGACCACGCCACCGCGCCATCGGGGTGCAGCGCGACATTGTCGATCCAGCGCCGCTTGGCGTCGGTGGCGAAAGTCGAGACCGTACCGGCCTGATCCAGTACCAGCACCTTGCCGTCATCGGAGCCCATGACGACGCGCTTGCCGTCCGAGATCGAGCACAGGATGCCGCCGAAGGCGACCTCGACCGGGGTCGCACTGCCATCGGGATCGACCAGCGTGACCTTTTCCTCGGCGCCGACAAAGGCGGCCTTGTCACCGAGGAAATGCACGGCCGAGACGGCGGCGCCGATCGTCACCCCGACCACGCGATCGGTGACGGAGACGATCGACTCTTGCTCCTTGAGCGGATTGAAGTCGGACATCAGGCGGGAATGACGTTAGCGAAGCCGTCGCGGATCATCTGCTCCGGCAGTTCGCGACCGATGAAGACGAGACGGCTTTCGCGCTTCTCGTCATCCTTCCACGGCCGCTGGTGATCACCTTCAAGCATCATATGCACGCCCTGGAAGACATAGCGTTCGTCATCGCCGTTGAAGGAGATAATGCCCTTGGAGCGCAGGATCTTGCCGCCTTCCTTGGCCATCAGGTCCTGCAGCCAGGGCATGAAGGTGGAGGGATCGAGCGCCTTGTCGGTGCGCAGCGACAGCGATTGCATGTCCTCGTCGTGATAGTGCTTCAGGCCATGGTCATGGCCGTGATGATGGTGATGATCGTGCCCGTGGTCGTGATCATGATGGTGGTGATCGTGGTCGTCGGCCTCGAGGAAGGCTGGCTCGATCTCGAGAATACGATCGAGATCGAAGGCGCCACGGTCGAGCACGTCTTCCAGCTTCACCTGCGCACGCTGGGTGCGGTGCAGTTTTGCATAGGGATTGATCGCGCGGATGCGGGCTTCGACTTCGGCGAGCTCCGGTGCCGTGACGAGATCGGTCTTGTTCAGCACGATGACATCGGCGAAGGCGATCTGGTTCTTGGCTTCCGGCGCGTCCTTGAGGCGGTCGCTCAACCACTTGGCATCGGCCACGGTGACCACGGCATCAAGCCGCGCATTGGCCTGCACGTCTTCATCGACGAAGAAGGTCTGCGCGACTGGCGCCGGATCGGCGAGGCCCGTGGTCTCGACGATGATGGCGTCGAACTTGCCCTTGCGCTTCATCAGGCCTTCGAGAATGCGCACGAGGTCGCCGCGCACGGTACAGCAGACGCAGCCATTGTTCATCTCGAACACTTCTTCGTCGGCACCGATGATGAGGTCGTTGTCGATGCCGATCTCGCCGAATTCATTGACAATGACGGCGTATTTCTTGCCGTGGTTCTCGGTGAGAATGCGGTTCAGCAGTGTCGTCTTGCCGGCGCCGAGATAGCCGGTCAGCACGGTCACGGGAATTTTTGAGGAAGCCGCAGTCGTCATCGCAAATGTTCTCCAAACAAAGACCTCATCCCGAGAGGGGATCTCGAAGGATGAGGCGATTGGGAGCGCGGCCTATGGGGTCAGCGCGCCCGCCAGCGTCTTTATATTGTGCCTGACCATGGCAATGTAAGTGGGTGCATCGCCGTTTTCGGCGGTCAGGCTGTCCGAATACAGCGTTCCGCCGATCTTTGCACCGGTCTCCGCGGCGATCCGGCGGATCAGCCGGGGGTCGCTGACATTTTCCAGAAACACGGCGGGGATCTTCGCCTTGCGGATCTGGGTGATGATGCGGGCCACATCGCGCGCCGACGCCTCGGATTCCGTGGAGACGCCCTGCGGCGCCACGAACTGGATGCCATAGGCGCCCGAAAAATAGCCGAAGGCGTCGTGGGTCGAGATGACCTTGCGCTGGGCTTCGGGGATATCGGCCACCGCGGCCCTTACATCGCTTTCCAGCACCAGGAGCTTGTCGAGATAGGCTTCGGCATTGGCCTTGTAGACCTCCGCACCGGCCGGATCGGCCGCGGCCAACGCGTTGCGGATATTGCGCACATAGATCCCGGCATTGGCGACCGACTGCCAGGCATGCGGATCATCATGCCCATGATCGTGCTTGCCGCCGTGATCGTGGCCACCCTCGTCCGCTTCGCGCGGCTTGATGCCCTGGGTGGCGGTGACGACGGTCGCCTTGCCGCCCGCGGATTTGACGAGGCGCGGCAGCCAGCCTTCGAAGCCGAGGCCATTGACGAAGACCAGCTTGGCCGAGGTGATGGTTTTCGCGTCTGCGGGCGTCGGCGTATAGACATGCGCATCGCCATTGGGGCCGACCAGCGTGGTCACGGCGACCCGCTCGCCGCCGACGCTGCGCACGAAGTCACCCAGGATGGAGAAACTGGCAACGACGTTCATCTTGTCCTGCGACCAGGACGGCGTGATCGACGAAACGAGCAGCAGGATGGCGCCGAGCACCGCGCCGCAAGAATTACGCAAGGACGTCACGATCAAGCCTCAAGATGTCGGCCCGGAAACAGCTGCCTGAGCAGTCCGGACACGCTGCCGAAGAAGAGTGAAAACACATACAGACCCGCGGCAACGAGAATGATCGCCGGGCCGGACGGCACCTTGGTCTGGAACGAGAGCACGAGGCCGCCATAGCCGGAGATCATCGCGCTCACGACGGAGATCATCATCATGCCCGTGATGTCCCGCGACCAGAACCGCGCAATGCCGGCAGGCAGGATCATCAGGCCGACCGCGAGCAGCGTGCCGAGCGCGTGAAAGCCGTTGACGAGATTGACGACGACCAGCGCGAGAAACGCCAGATGCGCCGGCGCGCCCGCGCGCGAGACGGTGCGCAGGAAGACGGGATCGACACATTCGATCACCAGCGGGCGATAAATGACGGCCATCACCGCGAGCGTGATCGTGGCATTGAAGGCGATCACCAGCAATGTCTGATCATCAAGCGCGAGAATGTTGCCGAACAGGACGTGCAGCAGATCGATATTGGTGCCGCGCATGGAGACGATAGTGACGCCGACGGCGAGCGAGACGAGATAGAAGGCCGCAAGAGACGCATCTTCCTTGATCACCGTCACGCGCGAGACGAGGCCAGCGAGCAGTGCCACCGAGAATCCGGCGATCAATCCGCCAAAAGTCATCGCAAATAGATTGAGCCCGGAGAACAGGAAGCCGATCGCAGCGCCGGGCAGGATCGCATGCGCCATGGCGTCGCCGACGAGACTCATCCGCCGCAGCATCAGGAACACGCCGATCGGTGCGCCGCCAAGCGCGAGCGCGATCACTCCGGCAAGTGCGCGCCGCATGAATTCAAAATCGATGAAAGGCGCAATCAGCGCGTCATAGAGCATTGTCACGCCGCCCGCGATCGCTCGTGGTCGGCCACGCAGGTGCCGGCCGTGTCGTCGAACGCCTCACACATGCGCCGCGCCTCGAGCAGATTGTCGGAGGTGAGCACGTCGCCCGTCTTCCCCCACGCCACCGCGCCTCGCGCGAGCAGCAATGTCTGCGGGAAATGAGCCCGCACCATTTCCATGTCGTGCAGCGCCGCAAGCACCGTGCGCTGCTCGCCATGCCAGCGCTGCACTAGTGCGATCAGGTCCATGGTGGTCTTGGCATCGATGGCGTTGAACGGCTCGTCGAGTACGATCACGTCGGCATCCTGCAGCAGCACGCGCGCGAACAGCATACGCTGCATCTGGCCGCCGGACAGCGTGCCGATATTGCGGTTTTCAAACCCGTTGAGACCCACGGCCGCCAGCGCCTGCGCGATCTGCTCGCGCGCTTTCTTGCCAAGCCCACCAAAGATGCCGGTGGTGCGCCACAGGCCGGTGCCGACGAAATCGAACACCGAGATCGGGAATGTGCGGTCGATATCGGCGCTCTGGGGCAGATAGGCGATGTCGCGCTGCTTGATGCCACCCAGGGCGATCTTGCCGGACAGCGGCTTGAGAATACCGACGATGCCACGAAACAGCGTGGATTTGCCGGCGCCATTCGGTCCGACCACGGCGAGCAAAGCGCCCTGGGCCACCTCCCCATTCAGGTGGTGCACCGCCGGATGGCGATCGTAGCCGAGGGTCACGTCGCGAAAACTGAGTTGTGCCGTCATGACGGCCTCATCGCCAGCAGGACCACTGCCCAAAGCCCGGCGGAGACCACGAGTGCAGCCGCAAGCCGACCGGGCAACGACATGCGCAGGATCGACCAAGGCGATGGCTGGGCTGGATGCGGGCTGGCCGGGTCATGGCTGTGATGGGCATGGCCATGTGCATGGCTGTGGTCGTGACCGTGCCTATGGTCGTGATCATGGGAATGCGCATGCGCCATAGGGCCGGAACCGGTGCGGCGGCCAAAAGGCCAATGAAAACAGGGCGCCAAACGGCGCCTCGCCTGCAATCTATGTTACACTATAACGTAACGCAAGGGATGGTCAGGCCAGGTGGCGTACCAACGCCAGGCCGGCGAACAGACCGGCAATGGACAGCACGACGGAGCCGAGCACGTAGGCCAGTGCGAGGCCGAGTTCGCCACGCTCATAGAGCAGCGCCGCATCGAGAGAGAAGGCGGAGAAGGTGGTGTAGCCGCCGAGGATACCGGTCATCAGGAACAGCCGCCATGGCTGCGAGGCCTCCCCCTTGAAGGCGAGATAGCCGGCGATCAGGCCCATGACGGTGGAGCCGGTGATGTTGATGATGAACGTCCCCCACGGAAAACCGGGGGCCATACAGCGCGCACAAGTGAGATTGATGAGGTGACGCAGGGTGGCACCGAGGCCGCCGCCGATGAAAACCAGTGCGTATTGCATGAAGGGTGAGGTCCGTTGGTGAGGCCGTGACCGTAGCGAAGCGATGGAGCGGTGCAAGCCCTTGCGCTCGCCAAACGAAAAGGGCGGCAGCTTTCGCTGCCGCCCTTCCCTGCGTCACGGACGCGAATGTGATCAGGCGCCGGCCTTGCCGTACAGCTCGTCCACATAGTCCCAGTTGACGAGATTGTCGACGAACGCCTTGAGATAGTCAGGGCGACGGTTGCGGTAATCGATGTAGTAGGAGTGCTCCCAGACGTCGACGCCAAGGATCGGGGTCGCGCCGTGCACCAGCGGGTTTTCGCCGTTCGGGGTCTTGGAGATTTCGAGCTTGCCGTTCTTGACGGCGAGCCAGGCCCAGCCCGAACCGAACTGGCCGGCACCGGCAGCGGCGAAATCAGCCTTGAACTTGTCGAGACCGCCGAGATCCTCGTCGATCTTCTTGGCCAAACGGCCCGGCAGCTTGTCGCCACCGCCATTCGGCTTCATCCAGTTCCAGAAATGGAGATGGTTGTAGTGCTGGCCGGCATTGTTGAAGAGTGCGGCATTCTTGCCGAACGAGCCCTTCACGATCTCTTCGAGCGACTTGCCCTCGAATTCGGTGCCCTTCAGCAGGTTGTTGCCGTTGGTCACGTAAGCCTGATGGTGCTTATCGTGATGGAATTCCAGCGTTTCCTTCGACATATACGGCGCGAGCGCGTCATGAGCGTAAGGCAGATCGGGAAGCGTGAAGGTCATGGGGTCAAGGTCCACGTTAATGGGGGAGTTGGCTTAACGGGAACCTTTATAGAAGGTTCCCGTTCTCTCGCCCACCCTCTCATTTCATTCAGGCGGCGCTTGGCACCACCGACGGGACGGCATCACGTCGCACCGGCGGCTTCACATTCATCAGCATCTGGAAGCATCCCGCGATCAGGCCGATGATGACGGCCGCTTGCCATGCACGATCGTAAGTGCCGAGATGCGAAAAGATCATCCCGCCCCCCCAGGCGCCCATGAACGAGCCAGCCTGATGGCTGAGGAAGGCGATGCCGGTCAGCGTTGCCATGTAACGCAGGCCGAATAGTTGAGCGACGAGGCCGTTCACCAGCGGCACGACACCGAGCCAAAGCGAGCCAAGGACAGCAGCGAAAACGAGTGTCGTGGTCGGGGTCGCCGGGAAATAAAAATACGCGGCAAGCGCAAATGAGCGCGCGATGTAAATTCCGCCGAGCAAAATCTGCTTCGGATAACGGCCGCCGAGCCAGCCAAACGCGTAGGAGCCGAACACGTTGAAGAGGCCCACCATCGCCAGCGCCGTGGCACCGAGCGACGGATCGAGGCCGCAGGTGGCGAGATAATTCGGCAGATGCGTAGTGATGAAGACCAGCTGCAGGCCGCACACGAAAAACGACAGCGACAGCACGATATAGCCGGAATGGCCGAGGGCAGATTGCACGACCTGGCCGAGCGACTGCGGGAGTTCGTCGCTTGGCGCGCGTTCGATCTTGTCGGACTGGCCGGCCAGCAAAGCCGCCGGGATCATCACCGCGGCGAGACCGAGAAAGCCGATCAGCGCCACCTGCCAGCCGGCAGTGGAAATCAGCGTCTGCGCCAGCGGAGATGCGATCACGAGACCGAGCGAGCCCGCCGCCGACACCGCGCCCATGGTGACGCTGCGCTTGGCCGCGGAAACCGAGCGCGAGGCAACGGTCATCGTCATGCTTGAGGCCGTGCAGGACAGCGCGAGGCCGACACACAGGCCCGCACCAAGCGTGAAATAGAGCGGCGTGGTGGCGAACAGCATGAAGACGAGGCCGGCCGCATAGATCAGCACGCCCGAGATCATCACCCAGCGTGTGCCGAAGCGATCCGCAATGGCGCCGACAAAGGGCTGCGAAATGCCCCACATCACGTTCTGCAGCGCTGTGGCCAGCGAGAAGTCGGCGGTGGTGATCGCGGTGTCACGCAGGATCGAGGGTTGAAACAAGCCGAAGCTCTGGCGCATGCCCATGGCCAGACTGAGCAGCGTCGCCGCGCCGGCCAAAATTGCCCAGCGTTGATATTTGGAAAGCTCCGCCTCGGTCATCCTACAGCCCTTGGTGTTCCTAGAAAATTATTCTCACATAAGCATCGGATTCGATAAGTTTCTACCCGTTGGCCACTCTATAAGGCTGCACCGGACGCAGGGGTCATCAGCAGAAATGAGCATCGAAATCGAAATCGTGACGGGCGACCCGGCCTGGCCGCGCGTCAAGCCGTTGTATGACCTCGTTTGGCCTCCCGAGACCCTCGCGCAACTGTCCTGGGCCAATGTGGAATTCGCGCATGCTGACCTGCGGGTGATCGTCGAGGCCGACGAGCAGCCAGTCTGTCATGTCGGATTGTATCGCCGCACGGGAATCTGGCGAGAGCGCCCGATCCGGATCGGCGGCATCGGCGGCGTGCTCACGCATCCGGATTTTCGCCGTCAGGGGCTCGCCAGCATCGCGATCGATGCGGCCCTGCATACACTGCGCGACGAGCGCTCGAATGACTTCGCACTGCTGTTTTGCGATCCCGACATGGCCGGCTTCTATACGAGCCGCAACTGGAAGCCGTATCTCGGCGAGGTGTTCGCCGAACAGAAAGGCGAGCGCATCCGCTTCGACGCCATGCAGCCGCTGGTCTACTACCTCAAACGAGCGCCGCATGAAGGGGAACTGGACCTCTGCGGCCTGCCGTGGTGATCACCAGCATGACCTGATCAATTCTCGTTAATTGCGACAATTTCGCTTTACCCTGGCGTCTCACGGCAATTGCGCGAATCCGTTTTCTTGCTATGCAAGCCGCCTGATCCGAGGAGAACCGCATGTCCATCCGCACCGCTGTCATGACCGCTATGCTGGGTGTCGCACTCGCCACCCCTGCACTGGCGCAGGCCGGCGGCGATGTCGGCGGCGTGTGGCAGACCCAAGCCGGCGACGCCAATGTGCGCGTCAGCAAATGCGGCACGCAACTCTGCGGCGTCATCGTCTCGCTGCGTGACAAGATCGATCCACGCACCGGTCAACCGCCGATCGATGACAAGAACCCCGATCCGAAGCTCGCCACGCGCTCGATGATCGGCGTTCATCTGTTCTTCGGCATGAAGCCCACCGGCGCAAACAGCTGGTCGGGCCAGATCTACAATGCCGATGACGGCAAATATTATGTGAGCAATGTCTCGCTGGCCGGACCAAGCACATTGAAGGTCGAAGGCTGCGTCGGCGCGCTCTGCGGCGGCGAGAACTGGTCGCGCGTTGGCCGCTGATCAGGCCGGCATCGCCTTCAGTGCGGTCGCTGCAGAGGCATAGCCGCCGCGCGCACCATCGATGAAATGGACGTGATCGCTACGCAAGGCTGATGGCGTAAAACACGTTATCATCGCTGCGTCCTGCCGATGCAGGCCATAGCGCACCACGCCATCCGACGCGGCTTTTGCCAAACGCTCCGCAAGTTCGCGCTCGAGTTCCGGCGTGCAGTCGAGGATCATCCGAAGCCCATCGTCATACTTCCGGAAATCCGAATTCTCGACCAGCTCTTTCAGATAGGTCTGCGGCACGAAGCCGGCGCAGCTGATGCCGAAACGCATCAAGACATAAGCAAATAGAGTCCGGATCATCACCCAAAGCCGAAACCGCGCGCGCGAACGCGCCCCGCGCCCGGCCCGCACCTCGAGCTCCATCCCTTGCGGCGGCCATGAAATATGAGGTCCACCAGCAGGTACCGGCCGCGCCGCATCCGGGCTTCGTTCGACCAGCGCGATGACATCCTCGATGACGCGGCGGAATCCGGACGGATCATCCGATGACCGCGGCACGATCAGCACGGAGAGGATCAGCCCCTGCGCGGATGGCATTTCCTCGAAGCGGCACGACAGGCCGGTGAGATCAGGATAGCTGCCGGCGGGCGCTGGCGTGACGGCATAGTCGCCACGCTTCATCGCAGCTTCCGCCCAGCCGAGACCGCCACCGGCGAACATGGCGTAGGAGACGTTCTTCGACGGCGCAAACCGCGCGACGCGGACATCGAGACCCTGAGCACGAATATTCGCCAGCGGCACCAGTGCGACCCGCATACTGAGATCAAGGTCAGCCTTCACCCAGGTTGCCGTCGCTGCGAGAGCATCGCGGGCGCGATCGAGATCGTCAGGGGACACCGCAAAGCTGGCACCATCGCCGCCGAAGACGAACGGGAATTCGCGACCGTCGAGCGCATTGGTGATCGCAGCGATAACAGCCGCGCCGGCCATGTTCACGGTCTTGTAGCGCCGCTCCGCGATCGCTCTGGTGGAATCGACGATGTCGGCGACGCCGATGATCCAGTCGTCAGGCAGTGGCGCATAAAGCGCCGGATCCATCAGCCGTGTGAAGTCGCGGAAGACCGGGATTTTTGTGTAGAAAGCACTGCCGTCAGAGCTCATTTGCGCGAATTTCCTGCGGCAAGCTTGCGGCATCACAGCGGCCGCCTTGCGGCAGGGACGATAGCACGGCTTGCGTCAAAACCGTGGCCTTCAGCCCTGCCATTGCGCGTCTGTTCAGGCCCACTCGCCCTTGCGGAACACCGGCACCCGGCGACCATCTTCATGGACGCCATCGATGTCGATCTCGCCGGAGCCGATCATCCAGTCGATATGGATGAAGCTCTTGTTGCCCCCCTGCGCCGCGATCTGCTCGGGCGTGAGCTTGTCACCGCCGACGAAGCATTTCGAATAGCACTGGCCAAGCGCGATGTGGCAGGCGGCGTTTTCGTCGAACAGCGTGTTGTAGAACAACAGACCGCTGGCCGAGATCGGCGACGAATGCGGCACCAGCGCCACCTCGCCGAGCCGGCGCGAGCCTTCATCGGTATCGAGCACCTTGTTGAGAACAGCTTCGCCGCGCGAGGCTTTCGCCTCGACGATCCTGCCATCCTCGAAACGCACCGCGATCTCCTCGATCAGCGTGCCTTGATAAGAGAGCGGCTTGGTGGAGCGGACATGACCGGACACACGCGCGGCATGTGGCGTGGTAAAGACTTCCTCGGTCGGGATATTGGCGTTGCAGATGATGCCGTTCTTCGCGGTGGAGGCACCGCCTTCCCACTCGTGACCATCGGCGAGGCCGACAGTGAGATCAGTGCCCGGTCCCTTGAAATGCAGCGCATGGAAGCGCTGGCCGTTCAGCCAGTCGGTGCGAGTGCGCAACGCTGCGTTGTGCTTCGTCCAAGCGCCGATGGGATCGGCATTGTCGACACGTGAAGCCGCAAAGATCGCTTCGGCCAATTTCTGCACGGCGACGTCGTCTTCATCGCCAGGGAAAACCTGTTTGGCCCAGGAGAGCGTGGGATAGGCGACAATGTTCCAGTTGATATCGAAGCCGGCGATCTTCTGCAGCGCCGGCTGATAGGCGATCGAATTGGCCTTGCTGGCCCGCGAGACCTTGGCCGGATCCTCGTTCGACAGCAGCATCGGATTGTCGCCGACAATGGCGAGACGTGCAGTGTTGTTGCCGAGCGCCTTGGCCATGCCCTCATAGAGCCAGCCGGCGGCGCGATCGAAGGTGTCGTCATGGCCATGGCGATAGCGCGCCAGGGTCATCTCCTCGTCGGAGAAGAACGGCGTCACCAGACCGGCACCCGCCTTGTAGGCGTGTTCGGCGATCTTGCGCACCAGCGGCAGCGCGGCGGCAGGCGCCGTCAGCAGCAGGTCCTGTCCCGGCGCCAGTTGCAGACCCACTTTGACAGCGACTTCGGCAAGCCGGTCGAGCTTCACGGGATCGACGGTGGTGGGGCGCTGGTGAATGGTCATGCGGGGCCTGTTCGATGGATGATCGGTGACCGCGAATGTAGGGAATGCGGCGGTGATTTGCCACCGGCGACGTGCAACAGCGTTTATGCAACGTTCTGGCTTTTGCGCGTTATATATCCGAAGCTCGCACACGGCCGGCCGATCTGGCGAAGCCGCTGACCAGGTGGACTGTGAGGCAGATACGCATCGCCTTCGATATCGGCCTTGACGCCTTTTATCGATTTCTCGCCGATGACGGCTGGGCGATCGCCAGCCATATCGCGCTCTCCACGCTGATGGCGCTGTTTCCGTTCCTGATCGTGCTGGCCTCCCTCGCCGGCTTCTTCGGCTCCAAGGATCTCGCCGACCAGGCGGTGAACCTGCTGCTGGAGGTCTGGCCGGACCAGGTGGCGGGCGCGCTGTCATCGCAAATCCATGACGTGCTGACGACGACACGCGGCGATGCGCTGACCATCGGCCTCGCGCTCGCGCTCTATTTCGCCTCCAACGGTGTCGAGAGCCTGCGCGTGGCGCTGAACCGTGCCTATACAGTGATCGAGCCGCGACGCTGGTACTGGCTCCGGCTGGAATCCATCGGCTACACGCTGATCGCCGCGGTGACGGCACTGCTGCTCGCCTTCCTCATCGTGCTCGGTCCTCTGGTGCTTGAGATCGTGCGGCGCTACGTGCCGCTGGTGATCGAGAACAACGAACGGCTGCTGACGTTTGCCCGCTACGGCATCACCATCGTCGCCATGGTGATCGCGCTGGTGATCCTGCACACCTGGCTGCCCGCCGGCCGGCGCACGTTGCTGCAGATCATGCCCGGTATCGTCTTCACGATGCTCGCTTCACTGGCATCGGGCATCGGCTTCGGTCTCTATCTCGCGCGCTTCGCCACCAATTAC
>NZ_JBIISY010000247.1:0-8406 GCF_044340795.1 Tardiphaga sp. | reverse complement strand
CTGGGGTATTTCGCGCCAGCGCTACTGGGGCTGTCCGATCCCGATCATCCATTGCGAAAAATGCGATGTAGTGCCGGTGCCGGCGAAGGACCTGCCTGTCGTGCTGCCGGAGGATGTGACCTTCGACAAGCCGGGCAATGCGCTCGACCATCACCCGACCTGGAAGCACGTGACCTGCCCGCAATGCGGCGGCAAGGCGCGGCGCGAGACTGACACGATGGACACGTTCGTGGACTCATCGTGGTACTTCGCGCGCTTCACCGATCCGTGGAATGCGGATGCGCCGACCACGCGCGCCGTGGCCGATCGCATGATGCCGGTGGATCAGTATATCGGCGGCGTCGAGCATGCGATCCTGCATCTTCTCTACAGCCGCTTCTTTACGCGCGCGATGAAAGCAACGGGACATGTGAGCCTGGACGAGCCGTTTGCCGGCATGTTCACGCAAGGCATGGTGGTCCACGAGACCTACAGGAAGCAGGACGGCACGTTTGCTTCGCCGGCCGAGATCAACATCACCGGCGATTGCACGACACGTTCGGCGACGCTGCTGACCGACAATTCACCGGTGGAGATCGGCTCCATCGAGAAAATGTCGAAGTCGAAGCGCAACACCGTCGACCCCGACGATATCATCGGCACCTATGGCGCCGATACCGCGCGCTGGTTCATGCTGTCGGACTCGCCGCCGGATCGCGACGTGATCTGGAGCGAGGAAGGCGTCAAGGGCGCCTCGCGCTTCGTCCAGCGGCTGTGGCGCATGGTCAACGAGGCCGCAGCGCATGGGAAGAATGCTCCGTCGGCCAGGCCGGCAGCCTTCAGCCCGGAAGCATTGGCTGTCCGGAAGGCCGCCCATGGTGCGCTCGACAAGGTCTCGACCGGTGTTGAGAAACTGCAGTTCAATGTCTGCCTCGCCTATATCCGCGAATTCGCCAATGCCTTTGGCGAGGCGCTGGCAAGGCCGGGCACACCGGCGCCGGACATGTGCTGGGCGCTGAACGAGGCGGCTGTGATCCTGGTGCAGCTGTTTGCCCCGATGATGCCGCATCTCGCGGAAGAATGCTGGACGGTGCTGGGCCAGACCGGCCTGGTGTCCGAGGCGACCTGGCCGCAGGTGCAGGCCGATCTGCTGGTCGAGGACCAGATCACCCTGCCCGTTCAGGTCAATGGCAAGAAGCGCGGAGAAGTCACAGTTCCGCGCGAAGCGTCCAATTCGGAAATTGAGGCTGCCGCTCTGGCCCTCGATGCTGTAAAACAGGTGCTGGACGGCAAGCCGCCCAAGAAGATCATCGTGGTGCCGCAGAGGATCGTGAATGTTGTCGGCTAAGTTCCGTATCGCCGCCCGGTTGACGGCTGTCGTCGCCCTCGGCGCCCTCACGGCCGGCTGCTTCCAGCCGATGTATGCGGCCAAGACGGCGGACGGCTCGTCTGCGCTGCGCGAGAAGCTCGCGAGCGTCGAAGTGCCGCCGCTCGATTATCCGAACGCGTCGCCCCAGGCCCGCCTCGGCATCGAGATCCGCAACGCGCTGATGTTCAAGATGTATGGCGCCGCCACCGGCGCGCCGCCGCTCTATACGCTGAAGATCCGCGTCAATCCGAGCCGCAGCTCGCTGATGATCGATTCCGCCACCGCGCTGCCGACTTCGGAAAATTACGGCATCGATGCCACCTATGGCCTGATCGAGATCGCCACCGGCAAGCAGGTGATGACCGGCTCGACCTTCTCCCGCGTCACCTATGACATCCCGGGTGGCCAGCAGCGCTTTGCCCGCACCCGCGCCGCGCGCGATGCCGAGAACCGTGCCTCCGCCGAAATCGCGGACAACATCAATACGCGCCTCGCGTCGTTCTTCTACAGCGGCAGCTGATATCTCGGCCGTCATTGCGAGGAGCGCAGCGACGAAGCAATCCAGCTTTTGGCTTCCTGGATTGCTTCGCTGTGCTCGCAATGACGTGGGGATGTCGACGCTTCCACGCTCACGCCTGAGTCGGGAATCACCTTGGTCGCCCTTCGCGGAAAAGACATCGACATCTTCCTGAGCCGGCCGGACGCGACCCGGCCGATCATCCTGCTTTACGGCCCCGATGCGGGCCTCGTGCGCGAACGCGCCGAGGCGCTGGTGAAATCCGCCGTCGATGACGTCAACGATCCGTTCTCGCTGGTACGCATGGATGGCGACGACCTCGCTGCAGAACCGTCGCGGCTGGTCGAGGAAGCGATGACCATCCCGATGTTCGGCGGGCGCCGCGCCATTCGCGTCCGCGCCGGATCGAAGAATTTCTCCAGCGGCGTCGATACGCTGAGCGAGATGGCGATCCGCGATTGCCGCATCGTTATCGAGGCTGGCGAACTCAGGCCGGAATCACCATTGCGCAAAGTGTGCGAGAAAGCGAAGACCGCCGTCGCCATCGCCTGCTATCCGGACACCGAGCGCGATCTAACCAAGCTGATCAATGACGAGCTGCAGCTCGCGAACCTGCGCATGGCGGGTGATGCGCGGGCCACGCTGATGTCGCTGCTCGGCGGCGATCGCCAGGCGTCGCGCAACGAATTACGAAAACTGATGCTCTATGCGCATGGCACCGGCGAGGTGACGCTCGACGACGTGATGGCCTGCGTGGCCGACGCCTCCGAGCTGAAGATCGATCCGATCGTGGACGGCGCCTTCGCCGGCAATCCGACGCTGGTGGAAACCGAGTTCAACAAGGCGATGATCGCTGGCACCTATCCCGGCATGATCATGATGGCGGCGCAGCGCCAGGCCGCCGCGCTGCATAAAGCCAGCCTGCTGGTGGAAGCCGGCACACCGGCCTCGGCCGCAGCGGAGAGTGGATTTCCGCGCCTGCATTTTTCGCGCAAGGGCGCGGTGGAGGCGGCACTGCGCAATTTCACGACACGACGGCTGGCAGCGATCATCGATCAGCTCGCGGTGGCTGCACTGGATGTCAGAAAGCAGAACGCCCTCGGCGCAGTGATCGCGCAGAGGGCGTTGATGTCGATTGCCGTGAATGCAAGGCGGCGGGGATAAGCCCCTCCACTGTCATGCCCGGGTCTGACCCGGGCATCCATCTTTGCCGCAAACACCAACGAAAGTTGGATGGCCGGGTCAAGCCCGGCCATGACGGGGCGCGGGCTTACTTATCCAGCCGCTTCAAAATCTCGTCGAGCTGATCGAGATCGCTGTACTTGATCACCACAGTGCCGCCGGGGTCGCGGTGATCGACGCTCACCTTCAGGCCGAGCACGTCACTCACACGCTTCTCCAGCGCGATCGTGTCTGCATCCTTCGCGACCTTCGGCGCCGAACCCATCCGCGGCTTTTGCGGCGCGCGTTCCGGCACACCTTCCTCATGCGCAAGCGCTTCGGTCTGGCGGACGTTCAGCCCCTCGGCGATGACGCGCTTCGCGGCAGCGGACGGATCGGGCAGCGAGATCAACGCACGGGCATGGCCGTTCGAGAGCTGGTTCGAAGCGATCAGCGCTTGCACGTCTTCCGGCAGTTTGGTCAGACGCATCATGTTAGCGACATGGCTGCGGCTCTTGCCGACGATTTTCGCGATCTCGTCCTGGCTGTGTTTGTAGGTCTCGGCGAGCGCGTGATAGCCCTGCGCCTCTTCCATCGCATTGAGGTCTTCGCGCTGGATGTTTTCGATGATGGCGATTTCCATCGCCGCGGCATCGGTGACATCCACCGGCACCACCGGCACTTCATGCAGGCCGGCCAGCTGCGACGCACGCCAGCGGCGCTCGCCCGCGATGATCTCGAAACGATCATTGGCGCCCTTCACGGCGCGCACCACGATCGGCTGGATCACGCCATGCTGCTTGATCGAGGACGCGAGTTCGGCCAATTCCGCATCCGCAAAGGTGCGGCGCGGATTGCGCGGATTCGGCTTGATGAATTCGATCGGCACCTTGCGCTGCGCACGGTTGGGCCGCTCGGTCTGCGCGGCTTCGCCGCCGACATCACCGATCAGACTTGCCAGACCGCGGCCCAACCGCGAACGCGCTTCATCGGCCATTGCCAATCCCCTTGAACTCATGGGTCACTCCAGAACTAGAACTCGGTACTCGTAGGATGGGTAGAGCGCAGCGAAACCCATCATTCCGTGATTGCGGCAGATTCCGCCGATGGGTTTCGCTCCGGCGCGATGCGCCTACGCTCTACCCATGCTACGGACAACGCGCCTCGCGTCACGCCGCGTCGCCCTGTGCCGTGCGGATCTCGCGCTCGCGCTGGATCACTTCGGTGGCGAGGCGCAGATAGGCGTCACTGCCCGCGCACTTCAAATCATAGACCAGCACCGGCTTGCCGTGGGACGGCGCTTCCGAAATGCGGACATTGCGCGGGATCATGGTGTCATAGACCTTGTTGCCCATGAATTCGCGGACGTCGGCGACAACCTGGTTCGACAAATTGTTGCGCGCATCGAACATGGTCATGACGATACCGTGGATGGAGAGCGTCGGGTTCAGCGCCGAGCGCACCTGCTCCACCGTCTGCAGCAATTGCGACAGACCTTCGAGCGCGAAGAACTCGCACTGCAACGGAACGAGGATCGCATCGGACGCGGCCATCGCATTGACGGTGAGAAGGTTGAGCGACGGCGGGCAGTCGATCAGCACATAAGTGTAGTCCGAGCCTGGCGAGACATTGTTGTTCAATTCGCCGATGGCGTCGCGCAGACGGAAGGCGCGATCGCGGGCGCCGCCGATTTCCAGTTCGAGGCCGGACAGATCCATGGTCGACGACGCGATATGCAGACGCGGCACCGCGGTGACGACGACGGCATCGCGCAGCGGCGCGTCACCGGTCAGCACGTCATAAGTCGAGCAGGCGCGATCGCGGCGATCGATGCCGAGGCCGGTGGAGGCGTTGCCCTGCGGATCCAGATCGACGATCAGCACGCGCTCACCAATGGCGGCGAGTGCGGTGCCGAGATTGATCGCCGTGGTGGTCTTGCCAACGCCGCCCTTCTGATTGGCCAGCGCCAGGATGCGCGGGTGGCCGGGGGTCGCCTTCGTGCTATCCTCTTGATATTCCTGATCAATTACGGTCATTTGCGTGGGCCATCATGGTATCTGCGACGGGTCGCGCCGCTCGATCTTGTCCAGTTCGACGATCCAGCCTTGTCCGCCGGTGAGGCTCGCATGCAGGCGTGGGCTTATATTCCAACATTTAGTAGCTTCGGTCAATTCCGCATCTACATCTTGACCCTTCAAGAACAGCGCCTTGGTGCTGCCGTTCATCAGGGGAGCCGCGAAACCGAGAATGATATCTAGCGACGCCACGGCGCGTGCGGTGATGCAATCGACGCGCTTTGGAAAACTATCCACATTATCCCCGATGTCAGCGAGGTGCACCGAACCTGGGGCTTGCGTCACCCGCAGCGCTTCGCGCAGGAACGCCGCCTTCTTGGCGTTGCGCTCGACCAGATGGACGTGACCGCCGACATCGCCCATGGCACAGGCCAGCACCACACCGGGAAAACCACCGCCGCTGCCAAAGTCGAGCCACGTGCGTGCATCGGGCGCGAGCTTCAAGAGTTGCAGCGAGTCAGAGATATGGCGCGTCCACAGATGCGGCAACGTCGCCGGAGAGATGAGGTTGGTCTTGGCCTGCCACTGCAGCAGCAACGCCACATAGCGATCGAGCCGCGCTTCTGTTTCATGTGAAACAGGCGTGAGGCGGAGCGCTGCGGCTTTATCGCTGTCAAGGAGAGGAGCAGGAGCGGATGGCTGGGAACGTTGCGCCATGGATCGGGTATCAATGCATCATGAAGGGAGTGATTATCCTTACTCCGAGTCCATGACGGCGGCTATCGAAATGGCGTCGTCGAGGTCCAGAGAGTCGGCACATGAGTTGTCCAACCTATCAAGACGCCATCCATCACACCGGCATTCTCGATCTGCTGGCGCCGTTCGATCCGCATGTCGTCGGCACCCTTCCGCTCGGCATCGCCCTCCCCGATAGCGACATCGACATCGTCTGCCACGCCCAAGACCCTGATGCCGCGGCTGAGCTGATCTGGACGGCGTTCTGCTCGATCGATGGATTTGCACTCTATCGATGGTCGGCCAGAGGCCGACCGTTGATCGCGACGTTCGAAGCGGACGGTTGGCCGTTCGAGATCTTCGTGAGTCCTGAGCCAGTGGCCGATCAGGCTGGCTGGCAGCATTTCGTGGTCGAACGGCAGCTGCTCGACCTCGGCGGATTCGCGCTCCGGGATCAGGTCATGACATTGCGAATGCGGGGCATGAAAACCGAGCCCGCATTTACGACCGTGCTCGGGCTGACGGGCGATCCCTATTCTGCGCTCGGCGCGCTCTATGGCAGATCCGATCAGGACCTGTTGGAGATCATCACCGCGACACCGGACCTTTAGGGTGACCTCATGGCCAATGCATCCATGCTTCGCGAACTTGCGCTCGCCCTGGACCGTGTTACGGCCGCCCCCCATTTTGATCGAACCGCCTTCAAGGCGAAGCGGATCTTCGTCACCCTTGCCGCCGATGGGCTCACCGCGAATTTCAAATTCCTGCCGGACGAACAGGCATTGAAATGCACGGTCATGCCGGACGCCTTTACACCGGTGCCGAATGCCTGGGGTCAGCAGGGCTGGACAATTGGTGTTCTGGCGAAGCTCGACAAGACCGAACTGGCCGCTGCTCTGCGGCTTGCGTGGCAACATGCGCAGCCCGCGCCACGGAAGCGAAAGCAATAGGCCTGTTTCACATGAAACAAATCACGCTCACACGCTCGGTCGTTGGACCATCAATCCCGCCCTTCCGGATCTGAACCCGCAGCTCTCATAGAAGTCTGCCACATGCGGATTGAGATGCATCCGACCAGTCACCAGAAGAACCCGTTCGCATCCCCTCGCCCAGGCTTCGGATAGACCGGCCTCGACGGCTTCACGGCCGTGTCCTCGACGCCGATGATCGGCATGGGTCACGACATTCTCGAGAAAGCCATGAGGCGTCCCGCCCCGCATCAGGTTTGGCGCGGTGATCAGGGCCGTCGTGGCGACCAGGACCCTGTCAGCTTCAGTTACGAAGACTGCGACATGATCCGCTGCCAGTATCTCTCGCCATCTGGTTTCCGCCAGATCGTCTCCGAGCCTCGGCATGTCCGGAGTGAGATGCCGATAAAGAACCAGGAGCCCTTCGAGATCGCGATAGGCGGCCCGTCGCGTGATCGCCGGCACATCTTGCACCCATGTTTCACGTGAAACCCATCTAGGAACCCACTATCTGGCTCAGGTTTGCGCCGCATCAATGGAAATCGCATCAATATACCATCACCCTCATCCCATCTTTGGAGGATGAGACGATGGGCCTGATCGTACGGATATTCCTGGGACTGGCAGCGCCGATCACGGCGCTCTTCGTGTCCCGCGACGCGCTGAATTTCAGTGTCATTCAGATGATGGTCGCGGTGGTATTATTCGTGATGCTGGTCGCGGCCCTGGCATTCTGGCCGCGGCGTCATTCAGGAAATACCGAGAGCTGAGCCGCCTGTTTCACGTGAAACAGGTCAGGCAGCGCCAACAGATGCTGTCTTGCGTGCTTCACGGCGCAGATAAGCAGTCAGGATTGCCAAAGCGGCGGGTGTGACACCATCCAGACGACCCGCCTGCCCCACTGTACGCGGGGAAGCAGCGGTCAGCTTGGCACGGGCTTCATTGGAGAGTCCGGGAACAACATCATAGTCGATATCGATCAGCGAAAGCCCCTCATCACGCCGGAACGCCTCCACATCGGCGGTCTGACGCTTCAGATAGACGTCGTACTTGGCGTCGATTTCGATATGGGTGCCGATTGCTGGGTCAATGGCCGAGAGTTCGGGCCAGATCCGGGTCACCGTGGCCCATTCGCTCTCTGGGTAAGAGAGAAGATCGAAAGCTGTGCGACGCTGGCCATCGTGATTGAGGGACAGACCGTGCTTCGCCGCCCCGTTCGGGGTGATCGAGAGCGACTTCGCCAGGCTCTTGCCGGCCGACAGCGCATCCATCTTCGCGGTATGTCGCACAATACGATCACTGCCGACACAGCCAAGCGCAATACCCTTGTCGGTCAGACGCTGATCGGCATTGTCGGCACGAAGGGTCAGGCGATATTCCGCCCGCGACGTGAACATCCGATAGGGCTCGGAGATGCCACGGGTGACAAGATCATCGATCATCACACCGAGGTAGCCGTCTGCACGGTCAAACACGGCGGGCGTGGAGCCGGACGCGGCGAGCGCAGCGTTCAGACCGGCCACCAGACCCTGGGCCGCGGCTTCCTCATAACCCGTCGTGCCATTGATCTGCCCGGCCATGAAAAGGCCCGGCATCCGCTTGGCCTGCAGGGTCGGTTCGAGTTCGCGGGGATCGACATGGTCGTATTCGATGGCATAACCC
>NZ_JBIISY010000032.1:0-38944 GCF_044340795.1 Tardiphaga sp. | reverse complement strand
CGTGCATTCACTGTGTTGTCATCGCCCGCGAAAGCGGGCGATCCAGTACGCGCCGGCCGTGCGCGTCATCCCTGTCGGTGTTTACTGGATTGCCCGGTCAAGCCGGGCAACGACAGATCGTGATTGGCTTGGGTTGAATATTTCGCCTAACCGACTATTCCCGTCACCGCGGATCCAGAGCAAAGCAGCCTCGCGATGAGTCAGAATCTCCCTTCCTCCGTCGATGTCGCCATCATCGGCGCCGGCGCCGCCGGTCTCGGCGCAGCGCGCACACTGGAAGGTTCCGGCCTGTCGGTCATCGTGCTCGAAGCCCGCGACCGTATCGGTGGCCGCGCCCATACCATCATGGCAGCGCCCGGTATTCCGTTCGATCTCGGCTGCGAATGGCTGCACTCCGCCGACAGGAACGACTTTGTCGGCATCGCCAAGCAGCTCGGCTTCAAGGTCGACAAGAACCGCCCACCCTGGCGCGAGCAGACCTATGATGCCGCCTTCTCGAAGGCGCAACGTCAGGAATTCTTCGCCGCGATGGATGCATTTTACGATCGTGCCGAAGAAGCTGCAGAGAACGACGAGGACGCGCCGGCCGCGACCTGTCTCGAGCCGGGCAATCCGTGGAATCCGATGATCGATGCGGTCTCCACTTATATCAACGGCTTCGAACTCAAGGACGTGTCGCTGCACGACATGGATTCCTATGAGGACACCGAGGTGAACTGGCGGCTGCCCGATGGCTACGGCACGCTGATCGCAGCCTATGGCGCACCATGTCCGGTGGCGCTGAATACGGAAGTGACGGTGATCGATCATTCAGGATCGCGCATTCGTATCGAGACCTCGCGTGGCACCGTGAGCGCCGCGAGCGTGATCGTCTGCGTGCCCACAAATCTCCTCGCTAACGAAAACATCCGTTTTCAACCGCCGCTGCCCGGAAAGGTCGAAGCCGCCGCCGGCCTGCCGCTTGGCGCGGACAACAAGGTGATGCTGGCATTGGATGACGCCGAGAAGTGGCCCGCCGATGTCGGCCTGCGCGGGTCATCGATCGCCACGGGCATTGGGAGTTTCCATCTGCGCCCATCCGGTCGCCCTTGTATCGCCGGCTTTTTCGGCGGCACTTTTGCACGCGAGATGGAGGATGCGGGTGAAGGTGCACTCGCGGCGCAGAGCATCGAGGAAATCGTAAAACTGCTGGGATCCGACATCCGCAGCAAGCTTACGCCGCTGGCCGAAAGCCGCTGGTGCCACGACCGCTTCGCACAGGGCGCCTATTCAGCCGCGAAGCCCGGCCATGCAGAGTCGCGTGCCGTGTTGGCGGCGCCGGTGGATGGTCGCCTCTTCTTTGCAGGCGAGGCGACCTCGCCAAACTTCTTCTCGACGGCGCATGGCGCGCGGGAGAGTGGCGAGCGAGCGGCGAAGGAAGTGATGGCGAAGAATCGTAGGATGGGTTGAGCGCAGGCGCAAAGCGCCGGAGCGATACCCATCACCACATACGCCGGAGCCCTCGGTGATGGGTATCGCTTCGCTCAACCCATCCTACGATCACGACTCGATCACCCTTTCCCGCAATGAGGCATCCGGTACCATGCAGACTTCGCTGCGACCGAAGATGCGATAGCGATTGCGCGCAACGAGATTGTAGACGGGATTGCGCAGCGCCGGGGGCACGGCGAACAGCACACGCACCCAGCCCCATCGCGGCAGTTGCGACAGCACCGTCAGCGCCGCGTCCGATTTGAAATACGCTTGGCCACCATGGATCACCGCATTGGTATCGGGATCGTTTGGATCGATGCCGAAATGCTGCGCAAGCCGGGTGCCGTAATCCGACTGGATCGGCGTGAAGCGAAAACGCTTTGCGACGTCACGTTTCGCCACGAAGCGCACCCAGCGCGAGCAGAAGATGCAGACGCCGTCATAGAGGATGATGTCATCGTCGGGCCATGCGGAAGGCATCATATTCACCTGTTGTCGAGCATCGCCAGGGCCACCAGCATCAGGATGATGGCCGGGCCGGTCTTCACCAGCGCGCCGAGCGGTTCGATCCAGAGGTCGGGCGCAAGCACGGCCGCGCCGAACATGTAGCCGAGCGATGCGAGGATGCCCCAGATCAATCCGATGGCGCTGGTCTTGCGGAACGCGATCAAGGCGCCGGTGGCCATGTCCATCAGGCTCGTGCCCACGGTGATGGGGGCGACCGACGCCGGCGGAAACTGATGGGCGGAGAGGATGCCGGCGGCTGCATCATAGGAGATGAACAGCGCGATGAAGCCGGACACGATCCAGAACAGCACGAGGCTGACGAAGATCACTGGCTTGAGCAGAAACAGGCGGGCGAACCATTTGTCCTGCACCGTGGCGGAGCGCCGGTTGACCATCTGCGCCAGTGTCAGCGGCGTGATACCGGTCGCGGTGATCCATGGTGCGGGATCGCCGGTTACGCCGCGGCGCAGTTCTGCGATCGCAGTCGTGCGGACCGGCGGGGTCCAGCCGAGGCGCGCAACGCCGTCGCCGAGTTTCGCGCCGAGATCGAGCAGGAAGCCCGGCAACCGGATTCGCGTGCTGCGGTCGGTGCCGAAGAATGTCCGGTAGCGATCGACGACGGCGCCGAGCGTCACAGGTTCCGGCTGCATCAGGTCCCAGACACGATGGGTGTCGCTGACATGTTGGCACAGCCAGGCAATCGTGGCCGCGATATCGTCCATCGCCACGGGCTGGAATGGACGGCTGGCGAGGTCGGATGGCAGATCGGCAACCGGCAGTGCCGCAAGCGCGCGAACCAGCGCGCTGCCGCCATAGGCTGCGGGCGCGATCACAAAACCCGGCCGCAGGATGGTGCTGCCGATTCCGGCATCCGCAATCAGTCGCTCGGCATCGCGCTTGGTCTTGCTGAAGGCGGTGCGGTCATGATCGGCCGTGCCGGGGATCGAGATATGCACCAGCTGGATCGGCTGCGCAGTGGCCTTGATGGCGGCCAGCAGTCTTGCGGTGAAGTCGCGATGTACGGCGGAGGTGTCCATGCCCGGGCCGTCCTGAAGAACGCCGAGGCAATTGACGACCATGTCGATCCGGCGTTCGACCATCAGGCGTGTGAGTTGATCCTGCGTCATCGCCGTGATCGGCGCTTCGACATCGTCCGTGCTGGTCTTTTGCGACGACGCGTAGTGCCGCGCGATCGCCGTGACGGCGAAGCCGCGCAGCCGCAGGTCCTCCGCGACATAGCGGCCGATCAGGCCGGAGCCGCCGAGCAGGAGGATGGTCTGGGATCGCGGCGGCATGGCAGGTCCTTCAGAACGAGGGCTTTGCGATCATCAGCCAGAGAATGGCGACCACCGCGCCGAAGCCCGGAAAGCCGAACCAGAACCAGCGTCGAAATAGCACGTGATAGCGCGGCGGCAGTGGTGCGTGATCGGCCACAGCCTGACGTGCGAGATTGCGCATCTCGATCTGCATGAACACCACCGGCAGCCAGAACAGGCCAGCGACCGCATAGAGAACGAGCGAGACGACGATCCATGGTTCGTTGGTGGTGGTCGAGGACATCTGCATCAGGAAGCCGCCGGTGAAGGGCTGCAGGATCACCGCACTGGTGGTGAACAGAAGGTCGGCGATGACCACGATTCCCGCGGTGGCGGCGATGAAGGCGGCGTCGCCGGAGCGATGCGCCATCAGCATGAAGAAGGCGATGCCCGCGCCGGTGCCCAGAATCACGATGGCGCCGAGGATGTGCAGAAACTTCAGAATGAAATAGGCAGTCATCGGATGCTCAACGGCCAAACAGGTATCCGGCTCTGCCTATCATGGCGTCGCTGCCGGGCAAGTGTAGTGGGCGCGAATCAGATGGTCGAGCGAACCGCAACAACACATGCGTGTAGCGGATTCACGCAGCGCGCATTTGAATGTGTCACGGTGGAGAACTGAGTCAGCCACTGACCCAAGCCGCAACGATCTGTCTTTTTCCGGGACAGTTTTTCACGGAACTGATGCAAAAATTCCACACATTAACTGATAATTAACGATGCTCTTGAAGCCGGCGCGGCGCGCTGCTTTGATCCGGTCATGAGCACAACCCTGATCGATGTTCGGCCGGCCAAGACTGCAGACGCAGTCGAAGTGGCGTCCACCCATGACGAAGCCTGGCGCGCCGCCTATCAGGGCCTGATCCCCGGTCCGGAACTGGAAAAGCTCATCAACCGCCGCGGCCCGCAATGGTGGGATTCGGCGATCCGCAAGGGCAGCCGCGTCAGCGTGCTGTGCTTCGGCGACAAGGTCGCGGGCTACGCCAATTACGGCCGCAACCGCGCCCGCAGCCTGCAGTTCGAAGGCGAGATCTACGAGCTCTATCTGCGTCCGGAATTCCAGGGCCTCGGCTTCGGCCGCCGCCTGTTTGCCTCGGCCAAGCGCGACCTCGTGCAGAGCGGGCTGAAGAGCCTCGTGATCTGGGCGCTGTCGGACAATGAAGGCGCGACGGAATTCTACCGCGCGCTGGGCGGCCGCATGGTAGCCCGTTCCTCGGAGCGATTCGGCGCCAAGTCGCTCGACAAGGTGGCCTTCGCCTGGAACGCCTGAGGTCAAACTCCGCTTTCCGGTATTTCTGCTAAGTCTTTCACCAATCGCGCGATTTCGCGCGGTTTGGCGTTGAAACCGGCGTCCCGCTCCGCTACCTCTCGCGCATCTGTCACGCGAATTCCGGAGCTTTCGATGCGTCTTGACGCTATCCCGCTCGGTGCCAAGGCGCCGCATGAAGTGAATGTCGTCATCGAAGTGGCGGTCGGCGGCGAGCCGATCAAATACGAGATGGACAAGGCCTCCGGCGCGCTGTTCGTCGATCGCTTCCTCTATACGCCGATGCGCTACCCCGGAAATTACGGCTTCATCCCGCACACCCTCTCGGGCGACGGCGATCCGTGCGACGTGCTGGTCGCCAATACCCGCGCCATCGTCCCCGGCGCCGTGATGGCCTGCCGTCCGGTCGGCGTGCTGCTGATGGAAGACGAAGGCGGCCAGGATGAGAAGATCATCGCCGTGCCGACCTCGAAGCTGACCCAGCGCTACGACAAGGTGAAGAACTACAGCGACCTGCCGCAGATCACGCTGGACCAGATCCAGCACTTCTTCGAGCACTACAAGGACCTCGAGCCCGGCAAGTGGGTGAAGGTGGTGCGCTGGGCGGACGCGGCCGAAGCGCATAAGCTGATCCAGGAAGGCATCGACCGCGCCAAGGCTGAAAAGGCCAAGGGTTAATAAGCGGGCGGCGCAGGGGGACATCCAATGCGCCGCATGCTGATCTGGCTTCGCAATATCATCCTCGTCGCGGTCGCCATTGTTGTGGTGCTCGCGGCGGTGGTTCTGGTGAATACGTTCCGGCAGGGCTCGAAACAGATTGCTGTTTCGCCGGCGCCGAAGGTCGCGGTGGATGAACAGGCCGCCGCACAACGCCTCGCGGAGGCGATCCGCTTCCAGACGATCTCCAACGCCTTCAATCCCGATCAGGCTGCCGTTCCGCTGCGCGCGATGCAGGCGCATCTCGCAGCCAGTTTCCCGGCTTTCCATGCTGCGACCAAGCTTGAGGTGGTCCGCGGCTACAGTCTGCTCTCCACGTGGCAGGGCAGCGATCCCGCAGCAGGTCCCATCGCGCTGCTCGCGCATCAGGATGTGGTGCCGGTGGCGCCCGGCACCGAGAAGGACTGGCAGCATCCGCCCTTCGACGGCGTTGTCGCCGATGGTTTCGTCTGGGGGCGCGGCTCCTGGGACGACAAGGGCAATCTGTACTCCATCCTCGAAGCGGCGGAAGCGCTGGCGAAGGCCGGCTTCCGTCCGAAGCGGACGATCTATTTTGCCTTTGGCCATGACGAGGAAGTCTCCGGCACCCGCGGCGCGCAGGCCATGGCAGCGCTGCTGAAATCGCGCGGCGTGAAGCTGGACTTCGTGCTCGATGAAGGCCTGCTGATCACCGAGGGAATTCTGAAGGGGCTCGACAAGCCGATGGCGCTGATCGGCGTCGCCGAGAAGGGCTATGCGACCCTGGTGCTGAACGCACGCGCGACGCCCGGTCATTCCTCGATGCCGCCGCGCGAGACCGCTATCGGCATGATGAGCACCGCGCTCACGCATCTGGAGAACGCGCGCCTGCCGATGCAGATCCGCAGCACGGTGGCGGAGATGTTTGCGACCATCGCGCCGGAGATGAGCGGCTTCAACCGCGTGGTGCTGTCGAATCTCTGGCTGTTCAAGCCGCTGCTGCTGCGCGAATTCGAGAAAAGTGGTCCGACGGAAGCGACGGTGCGGACGACCACGGCGCTGACGATCTTCAATGCCGGCGACAAGGACAATGTGTTGCCGGGAAATGCGGAAGCGGTGGTGAATTTCCGACTGCTGCCGGGCGACACGCAGGCGAGTGTCACCGAGCATGTGCGGAAAGTGGTCGGCAACGAGAAGATCGAGATTAAGCCGTATCCCGGCAACACCGATCCGCCGCCGGTAACGGGGATCGCGAGCGAGTCATATCGCGCGCTGAACACGACGATCCGCGAAGTGTTTCCCGATGCGCTGGTGGCGCCGGGGCTGATGGTGGCGGCGACGGATTCGCGGCACTATGCAGGGGTGACCGACAACATCTTCCGCTTCTCGCCGGTGCGGGCGAATTCGGAAGACCTCAAGCGCTTCCACGGGACGAATGAGCGGCTCAGCATAGCGAACTATGCGGATATGATCCGGTTTTATCGTCGGCTGATGGAGAAGCTGTAGGGAAGTAGTGCTTGCTCTCACTGTCATTGCCCGCGAAAGCGGGCAATCCAGTATGCGGCGGCGATTGTGATGATGCGCCGATAGCGGTGTCTACTGGGTCACCCGGTCAAGCCGGGTGACGACAAGATGGGTTAAACCGCCGGCGCCTTCAGCCCGTTGATCGCACAGGCGGCGCGCAGCGTGTTCACCAGCAAACACGCCACCGTCATCTGGCCGACGCCGCCCGGCACGGGGGTAATCGCACCCGCCGTCTTCAACGCTTCCTGATAGGCGACATCGCCCACCAGTTTCGATTTGCCATCCGCCGCCGGCAGGCGGTTGATGCCGACATCGATCACCGTGGCGCCGGGCTTGATCCAGTCGCCGCGCACCATTTCGGATTTGCCGACGGCGGCGAAGACGAGATCGGCCTGCGCGGTCAGCTTCGGCAGCTCTTTCGAACGAGAATGCGCGATGGTGACGGTGGCGTTCTCGTTGAGCAGCAATTGTACCAAAGGACGCCCGACGAGATTGGAGCGGCCGATCACGATGGCATTCATGCCTTCCAGTGATTTGTGGACGCTCTTCGCCAGGATGATGCAGCCGAGCGGCGTGCAGGGCGACAGCGCGTCCATGCCGCTGGCGAGGCGGCCGGCATTGACCGGGTGCAGGCCGTCGACATCCTTGGCGGGGTCGATGGCATTGATGACGGCCTGGGTATCGAGGCCCTTCGGCAGCGGGAGCTGCACGAGAATGCCATGCACCGAAGCATCAGCATTCAGCTTCTGCACCAGCGCGATCAGATCGGCCTGCGCGACATCGGCGGGCAGCACGTGCTCGAAGGACGCCATGCCGGCTTCCTGGGTCTGCTTGTGCTTGCTGCGCACATAGACCTCGCTGGCGGGATCATTGCCGACCAGCACCACGGCGAGGCCGGGGGTCAGGCCGTGATCCTTCTTCACGCGCGCCACTTCGGCGGCGACGCGGCCACGGAGTTCGGCGGCGATCACTTTTCCATCGATCACACTGGCGGTCATGCTGTGTCCTTGTCGTCAGATGGGCTGGCTGCGCAGTCGCGCAGCAGAAGCCCCAGTTTCTTGGGTTCGCCATTCACGGCGATCTGTTTGATGCGGGAGGTGGCGCCCGACAGCAGCCGGACATCCCGCTTCGGCACGCCGAGCTTTTTCGCGAGCAGCTCGGTCACGGCGCGATTGGCTTCGCCGCCTTCAGCAATGGCGCGGACGCGGACTTTCAGCACCGCGCGGCCATTGGCCATGGTCTCGATTCCGTCGATGTCGTCGCGGCCGCCGCGCGGTGTCACGCGGACGGCGATGCTGACGCCGTCAGCGCCGTATCGCCAAGGATCTGCCAACGGCCTCAGACGACGTTCGGATAGATGTAATAAGAGATCACCCGCTGCAGGAACATGATGATCAGGATCACGACGATCGGCGACAGGTCGAGGCCGCCGAGGCTCGGCAGCATCCGGCGGATCGGCGCCAGCACCGGCTCGGTGATGCGATAGAGGAACTCGCCGACGGCGGCGATGAACTGGTTGCGGGTGTTCACCACATTGAAGGCGATCAGCCACGAGAGAATCGCGGAGGCAATCAGCAGCCAGACGTAAAGATCGAGGACGATCAGCACGATATCGAGAACGGCGCGCATGGCGGGAGGGCTCAAAGGTTGGGTCGCGGGACAACCGGGTAAATATCGGTTCGCGGGTGTGCAAACAAGGGAAGCGGAGGCCGAAAAGGCCCGGAAAATCGAGACTTTGGGCCGGGGACCGGTCGTTCTTGACTTGCCGTTAACAGGGATTGTAAATGGCGCCCATTCCAGACCTGCGTCGTCACGGCGCAGTTCGTGAAGGGCCCATAGCTCAGCTGGGAGAGCGCGTCGTTCGCAATGACGAGGTCGGCGGTTCGATCCCGCCTGGGTCCACCACGCTTCGCCAAGAGGCTTCGCGTGGCGCAGCCGAGCAGAGCCTCTTGGCGAAGCGTGGTGTCCGGCGAAGCCCGCAGGGCGAAGACGGACAGAAGTTGAACTCCCGAAAACTTCGACATTGTAGGATGGGTTGAGCGCAGCGATACCCATCACCGCATGCGCCTGGCCGTGATGGGTATCGCTCCGGCGCTCCGCGCCTCCGCTCAACCCATCCTACAGCCCTAAACCTGCCCCACCCTGGTCAGCTGCAGCCTCGCCACCGCCCCCGCAATGAAGCTCCGCGGGAACAGGCGCAGCAGGATCGGCACGATCTTGATGCCCAATCCCGGAAACACCGTGCCCTTGTTCCCCATCAGGCTCTTGTAAGCCAGTGCCGCGACATCCTTTGGCGATACGCCGAGGATCATCGAATCCAGTCCCGGCTTGAATCCCGCTCGCGCCTGGAATTCCGAGGGCACCGGTCCGGGACAGAGCGCCGTGACACGCACGCCCTTGGGGCCAAGCTCCTGGCGCAGCGCTTCGGTGAAGGACAGCACATAGGCCTTGCTGGCGTAATAGACGGCCATGCCGGGCCCCGGTATCAGGCCGGCGATCGAACTCACATTGAGGATGCCGCCCTTGTGCCGGATCACCTGCGGCGCGAGGCGCAGCGACAAATCGGTGAGGGTGCGGACATTCAGATCGATCATGCGCAACTGGGTGTCGCGGTCCATGTCGACGGCGAAGCCGAACATGCCGAAGCCGGCATTGTTGATCAGATACTCGACGTCCACGCCGGCGCCTTGCAGCGCCTCCTCGATCTTCGCGCAGGCGTCAGGCTGTTCGAGATCACAGGGAATGACGATGGGCGCCGTGCCGCCAGCGGCGACGATCTCTGCGGAGAGCGCCGTCAGGCGATCGATGCGTCGTGCGACCAGTGCCAGGCGATGTTTGTTCGCGGCAAAGACACGAGCCATTTCGGCGCCAATCCCCGCCGACGCCCCTGTGATCAATGTTACGCGCTCAGTCACGGATATGCTCTGGCAATATGGGCTCAAGGGCGAAGAGTTCTAAACAACAGGCGTAATGAAGATAACATTCATGCGCAAGCGTGAATGGCCGGCAGCCGATGCGATCATCGAGCATAGCCGATCGCGCAATATAAAACTGTCAAAGAATGAAATTGGAGGGTGGGCAAAGGAGCGTGGCGACGCGTCCACCTTCAAATGCGCGGCTGGCGAAAGTGAGCACGCTGCCGCTTTGCCCGCCCTGCAAACTAAGCGATGGCGTCGGTCTCGGCTGCGTCGCCGGCGACGCGGCGCTTCAATTCGACGCGGTCGCGGGCGGAGACGCCGAGCAGGTCGGCAGCGCGCCAGACCACGTTTTCCTCGAACTCGCTGACCTTGCCATCAGCGAAAACAAGCTCCCACATCATCTCGACCAGACGGATGCGGCCGGGCTCATCCACCACGCGCATGATGACGCTGGTGAAGTGATAGAGATCGACAGCCTCGCCCTCGACCAGCGTCGCAGCTTCGATCAGGCGATCGGCGGTGCCGGGATCGAGCTCGAAACGCGTTTCGATCATGTTGTGCAGCTTGTCCTGCTCGATCTTGGATGGCGCGCCATCGATCGAAATCACATGGATCAGCAGCGCCGTTGCGGCGAGCCGGAATCCGGTGTCGTCGAACTTCTGGTCGGCCGTGGCATCGGGGGCCACAACATCTGTGATGAATTGGCGAAGTTTCTCGAGCATGGGATTTTATGAACCAGTGGGCGGGCCATGCGCCATGTGGCGAAAGAGCCCGGTAAATGAGCTCGTCGCGTTGTGACGCGTAAAGGGAACGCGCACAATACACTGTGGTTCCTGACGGCGT
Source organism: Tardiphaga sp. (assembly GCF_044340795.1). Lineage (GTDB taxonomy): Bacteria > Pseudomonadota > Alphaproteobacteria > Rhizobiales > Xanthobacteraceae > Tardiphaga. The sequence goes on along the minus strand of NZ_JBIISY010000032.1, from coordinate 28,421 downwards.
AATTACAGTTAAGTAAGTCTGCGTTTGACCTGTGACTCGGCGGTATCAGGGAATCTCATAGACTAAAACTTTGTCAGTAATGCCGCGTAAGGCGGCAGTCTTCTCGATGGGAGCGGTGCTGGATTGCTGCAGGATAGCCTCCACTGCCTTCGAAGACATCACAGGCGATGTCACATGAATGGATTGTGATGTGGCGAGCCCCTGGACACGGGCAGCGATATTCACGGTCTGGCCGAAATAATCCTGCCGCTCATTGAGCATCACAGCGAGGCACGGGCCTTCGTGGATTCCGATCTTGACGACGAGATCGCGGGTTTCGCGTTCGTCATTCAGTCGCTCCATGGCCCTGCGCATCTCGAGCGCGGCAAGCAGCGCCTGTTCGGGGTGGGTGAAGGTCGCCATCACGCTGTCCCCGATGGTCTTGACCACAGCACCGCCTTCGGCCGCAATGATGTCGAGCAGCGCATGGAAATGTGCGCGCACCAGATCGAAAGCAGCGAGGTCGCCGACCCGCTCATACAGTGCAGTGGAGCCCTTGAGATCAGTGAACAGGAAGGTCAGCGAGGTGATCTTCAGGCGCTGGTCGATATTGAGATTGTCGGCCTTGTAGAGATCGCGAAATGTCTGATTGCTGAGAATACGCTTGGCCGTGAGGAATGGCTTGCGCTTGCCAATCAGGTGGTGGAGGCCCTCGGCTGCGACGAAGACCGACGGCAGCACGCGTACTTCGGTCTGGTTCTCGAGGGATAATCGCAACGGTCCGGGTTGCAGCTTGATTGTGCCGGTTGGCGCATGCATGCGGTTGTAGAGCAGCGACAGGTGCTGGCGTTCCTTGCTCGGTTCGCCCTGCACGTCGATAAACTGCGCGGAGTGGGTCACTGGCTCGAACACGATAACGAATTCCGACGGCAGATGCAGCGACATGACGGCCTTCTCATGTGCCGGCAATTCCATGGCGTCCAGCGTGACTTCGTTGGTCAGCGATGCGAAATTGTCCTCATTGAGATCGACGCCCGAACTCCAGAAGATCTGTTTGAAATAGTCCCAGAGCGGCAACGTATTGGGATCATGCGCGGCGATGTGCCGGACCCGCGGCGCGACCGTGAAGGCCACCTCGACCTGTTCGTCGACGGACGCCTCGTAGCCGCAGGCACAGAGGCCGCAATGGTAGTCGTCATGGCGCAGCGATTTCAACGTGCTGTGCGCGTCGAGGACGCCGCTGCAGCCGGGGCACAGCACGTTCCAGGTCAAGTCGAACAGGCCGAGTCGGGAGGCGTGCAGGAAGCCGGAGATGACCCGCTCCTCGTTGAGGCCACAGCGTGCCGCAAAGTCGAGCACGTTGACCCGGTTGAGTTCGTGATCCGCGCCGTGCCGGATCAGTTGTGCGATGGCGTCCGCCACGGCGGGATCCGTCGCCTGGTTCAACGTGTCAAATTGCGCCTGAACATCGCTCATGGCCTTAATCTATGCCAAAGGGGCGATGCGTCCAAGGATGTCTCCGGCCGAGTTGTTCAGCAGATACACATCCGGCATCGTGATACTGCCGAAGCGTCTCTGCCGGATGCGCCGAACCTGCATAGCAGCCGACGCCGCTGCCCGCCGAGCGATGGACAAGGCGTTCAGCGCCGCTCGATCCGAAACATCGGCGAGCGATCCGGCTGTGTGGTCACCACCCCCACCGGCATGACCGGCTCGCGCTCCGGCAGCGTGACCCGGTAATTTCCGATGATCTTCGCCAGCGCCAGCGTGGCCTCGACAATCGCGAAATGGGCGCCGATGCACACGCGTGCGCCGACGCCGAAAGGCAGATAGGCAAAGCGGTCCGGCTGCGGATGGCCGGGCATGAAGCGCTGCGGCATGAAGGCGTTGGGTTCAGGCCAGCGCTTCTCGTTCCGGTGCAGCAGCCAGGGGGCGATCAGCACGATGTCGTTCTTCGCCACGGCCATGCCGCTCACCGTATCGGGCGCGCGGGCGGCGCGGGCGATCAGGAAGGCCGGCGGATAGAGCCGCATGGTCTCGTCGATGACCGCGCGCGTAAATTTCAGGCGGTCGAGATCCAGCGCGCCGGCGGCCATTGCTGTGCGAGCCTCGATGGCCACCTGCTCCTGCGTGGCGGGATCGAGCGTCATCAGATACAGCGCCCAGAACAGCGCCGTCGCCGTGGTTTCGTGACCGGCGAGGATCATGGTGGCGACCTGGTCGCCGAGCTGGTCGTCGGTGAATGCGGTGCCGGTTTCCGGATCACGCGCCGCCAGCATCAATTCGAACAGGTCGCGCGGCGGGGCATCGTCGGCCTTTCCGGCGGCGCGGCGCTCGGCCACCAGCATGGCGACGAAGCGGGTCCAGCGGCGTCGGAAACGCCAGCGCGGAAAGTCCTGCGGGGTCGGCCATCCCGCGGGTAGCAGCAGGTCGAAGAAATGTGGCCGGGCAAGGGTCTCGCCATATTCCATCACGAAGTCGCGCAGCACCTTGCCGTGCTTGGCCATGCCATAGGAGAACATGGTGCGCCCGGCGATCTCCAGCGTCATGCGCTGCATGATCTCGCGCAGGTCCACCGGCTCGCCGGTCCTGCCCTGCAGGTCCTCCACGGTCTCGTCGATGGCCGAGAGCATATGCGGCACCAGGGTCCCCACCGCGCGCGGCGTGAAGGCGGGCGCCAGGGTGCGGCGCTGGTGCTTCCACACGCGTCCCTCGGCGGTCAGAAGGCCATCACCGAGCAGCGGCCGAAGCACGCGGAAGGCGGCCGGTGTGCGGGTATAGTTCTCGTAATTGTCCACCAGCACATGGCGGATGGCATCGGGGTCGTTGAGGATGAAGCTGGCATGGCCGAAGAAACGGCCCTTGATGATGTCGTCTTCATAGGCCTTCTGGCCCCAGGTCTCGATGGCACTGCGGCGCATCGCCGCCATCCGCGCGCGCGCCGTCATGTCCTCGGGCGCACGCGGCGGCGCCGGGGGCACCACGCGACGTGTCGGGGCAGGAAAGTCGTAGACCTCGGCAATGCTCACGGCAGGCCTCGCATCTGGTGAGGAAGCCGGATGATATCACCGGATGAATCCGGCGTCATGAAGACGTGTTGTTTGCAGGTGCAGCATCGATTTGTAACGCAGCGACTGGACAGGCACCGCAAATCGCAGGCATCAACGGAGACAATGACGGACACGCTGAAGCCGACCTCCACCCCATTGCCCTCTGACGGAATTGCGGCGCCACTGCGCTATCCGGTATTCCGGCGCATCTGGCTGGCCAGCCTGCTGTCCAATCTCGGCCTGATGATCCAGAGCGTCGGCGCCGCCTGGGCGATGACGCAGATGACGGCGTCGGCCGACAAGGTGGCGCTGGTGCAGACGGCCCTGATGCTGCCGATCATGATCCTGGCCATGCCGGCGGGTGCGTGGGCCGACATGTATGACCGGCGCATGGTGTCGCTGGCATCATTGACGCTGTCGCTGGTCGGCGCCACGGCGCTCACGCTCATGGAATGGACCGGCCATATCACGCCGAACATCCTGCTCGCCTTCTGCTTCGTCATCGGCAGCGGCATGGCGCTGTTCGGTCCGGCCTGGCAGTCCTCGGTAGGCGAACAGGTGCCGCCGGAAGTATTGCCGCCGGCAGTGGCGCTCAGCGGCATCAGCTACAATATCGCACGCAGTTTCGGCCCGGCGATCGGCGGCGTCATTGTGGCGGCGGCGGGTGCTGTTGCCTCGTTCGGCGCGAACGCGCTTCTTTATGTGCCCCTGTTCATCGTCCTGCTGTTCTGGCGCCGCAAGGTCGAGGTGTCGCGGCTGCCGCGGGAGCGGCTGAACCGGGCCATGGTCTCGGGCATCCGCTACATCGCCAATTCGCCGTCGATCAAGATTTCGCTGGCGCGTACATTGATCACCGGCATCTGTGGCGGCTCGATCTCCGCTCTGATGCCACTGGTGGCACGCGACCTGCTGCATGGCGGCGCGCAGACCTATGGCATCATGCTCGGCGCCTTCGGCATGGGTGCCGTGATCGGCGCGATGAATATCGGTCCGATCCGCAAGCATTTTTCCGGCGAGACCGCGATCCGCGGCTGCGCGCTGGTCATGGGCATGGCGATCATCGGCGTCGCCATCTCGACCGAGCCGGTGCTGACCGCAGCATCGCTGGTGGTCGCCGGCGCAGTCTGGATGGCTGCAATTGCCTTGCTGAATATCGGGGTGCAGCTTTCGGCGCCCCGCTGGGTCGCCGGTCGCTCGCTGGCGGCGTTTCAGGCGGCGATCGCCGGCGGTGTGGCCATCGGCAGCTGGGGCTGGGGCCGGCTCACCGACATGGTCGGCGTCGAATGGGCGCTGATCGTGTCGGGCATCGCGATGTTCGCCTCGCCCCTGTTTGGGCTGATCTGGCGGATGCCGCCGACCGGCGCGCGCGACGAGGATGCAGAACGGCTCGAGGATCCCGAAGTGCAGTTGCAACTCACCGCGCGCAGCGGGCCGCTGGTGGTGGAGATCGAATATCGCGTCGACCAGGAACAGGCGCGCGCCTTTCACGGCGTGATGCAGGATGTGCAGTTGTCACGGCAGCGCAACGGGGCCTATGGCTGGTCGATCGCGCGCGACATTTCCGATCCGGAACTCTGGACCGAGCGCTATCACTGCCCCACCTGGCTGGATTTCCTGCGCCAGCGCAACCGCACCACGCAGTCCGAACGGGCGCTGTACTTGCGGGCGGCGGGCTTCCATCTGGGGCCCGATCCGGTTCGCGTGCGCCGCATGCTGGAGCGGCCCTTCGGTTCGGTGCGCTGGAAGGAAGAAACGCCGGACCGCGCCGCGACAGAAGTGCTGCCCGCCTCGACGCCGGCAGGCAGCAGCTGAAGCTTACTGTCCGTTATCGGCGAGCACCTTCGCGCAGGCCTTGCCGAGCTTGCTGCGATGTTCCTTTAGGCAGCTCAGAACGACCATGTCGCCATCATTCATCTTGGCGCGGCAGAAGCGCGATGCGTCACGTGAGCAGGCGTTCTGATTGGCGGGCGTGTTGCCTGGCTGCGCCAGCACGGGTGTGGCGAGCAGCAGGAACGGCACGATCAAAAGACGTTTCATGGCAATGACTCCCTGATCAAACGGTCAGTATCGAATGCGCGCGCAGACAAGACCGCGCGCATGGCGCAAAGATGGCGGGAACCCGCGCTGCGCCAGGCGTCACCGTTGGGAAGTAATGAAACGAAAGTTAGTTCCGTGAACCGCCGATCACCAGATCGTCGCGATGGATCATCTCGACGCGGCCGGTGATACCGAGAATGTTCATCGCATCCGGCGATGAGCGTCCCTTGATCTTCTCCGCATGCTCGGCGTCATAGGCAACGAGGCCACGGCCGATCTCATGCGCATCGGGATCGCGCACGATCACTGCATCGCCGCGCGAAAACGCGCCATCGACGCGGATCACGCCGGCGGGCAACAGGCTCTTGCCCGCACGCAATGCGGCGACGGCGCCTGCATCGATGGTGAGCGTGCCCTTCGGCTCCAGCGAACCGGCGATCCAGCGTTTTCGTGCCGTGACGGGATTCGCCGGCGTCAAGAACCAGGTGCAGCGTCCGCCATCGGCGATGGCCTGCAGCGGATGATCGATCTTGCCCGAGGCGATGATCATATGCGTGCCGGCGGTGGTGGCGATCTTGCCGGCTTCGATCTTGGTGTACATGCCACCGCGCGAGAGTTCGGACTCTGCAGCGCCCGCCATGCTCTCGATATCGGCCGTGATGTGCTCGACCACCGGAATGAGCTTCGCATCGGGATTGGCACCGGGCGGTGCGGTGTAGAGGCCGTCGATATCCGACAGCAACACGAGCAGGTCCGCCGACGTCATGGTGGCGACACGCGCGGCCAGGCGATCATTGTCGCCGTAGCGGATCTCGTTGGTGGCGACGGTGTCGTTCTCGTTAATCACGGGCACCGCGCGCCACTCCAGCAGCTTGCCGATGGTCGAGCGCGCATTGAGATAGCGGCGGCGTTCCTCGGTGTCCTGCAGGGTGACGAGAATCTGGCCGGCTCCGATGCCGTGATGGCCGAGCACTTCGGACCAGATGCGGGCGAGGGCGATCTGCCCGACGGCGGCCGCGGCCTGGCTTTCTTCGAGTTTCAGCAGACCGCGCGGCAGCTTCAGGCGATGACGGCCAAGCGCAATCGAGCCGGAGGAGACCACGAGCACATCGCGCCCATCTGCATGCAGCTTGGCGATATCGGCGGCGAGCGCCGCCAGCCATCCCGCGCGCACCTCGCCGATCGCGTGGTCGATCAGCAGCGACGAGCCGACCTTGACGACGATCCGGCGGAAGTTCTTGAGATCAGGGCGCGACATGGTGCGAGGCTTTGGCAGGCGTGTAATGCAGTTGTCTTGGCGTGCGTATAATCAGCTGGTGATGGGCGCCCATGGCTCGGCCTGGGCCGCAGACTTCGCCTTGTCGGACACCGGCGCTTCGCCGATCACCTCGACCAGCGCGCGCAGCGCTTCGGGCACGCCGTCGCCTGTCGCGCCGGAGATCAGCAGCGGGGTCTTCTTCGACGCGCGCTTCACGCGATCCTTCTGCTTCTTCAGTTCGTCCGGCTCGACAGCGTCGATCTTGTTCAGCGCCACGATCTCGATCTTGTCCGAGAGATCGCCGGCATAGGCTTCCAGCTCGCCGCGCACGGTCTTGTAGGCCTTGCCCGCATGTTCGCAGGTGGCGTCGATCAAATGCAGCAGCACGCGGCAGCGCTCGACGTGGCCCAAGAATCTGTCGCCGAGGCCCGCGCCTTCATGGGCGCCCTCGATCAGGCCGGGAATGTCGGCCAGCACGAATTCGCGGCCATCGCTGTTCACGACGCCGAGCTGCGGATGCAGCGTGGTGAAGGGATAGTCGGCGATCTTCGGCCGCGCAGCCGAGACCTTCGACAGGAACGTCGATTTGCCGGCATTGGGCAGGCCGACCAGGCCGGCATCGGCGATCAGTTTCAGCCGCAGCCAGATCCAGCGCTCCTGGCCGGGCTGGCCGGGATTGGCATTGCGCGGGGCACGGTTGGTCGAGGACTTGAAGTGGGCATTGCCGAAGCCGCCATTGCCGCCTTCGGCCAGCACGAATGTCTCGCCGAGCTTGGTGAAGTCGTGGATCAGCGTCTCTTTGTCTTCGTCGATGATCTGGGTGCCAACCGGCACTTTCAGCGTGATCGAGGAGCCATTGGCGCCGTGGCGATCCTTGCCCATGCCATTGACGCCCTTCGGCGCCTTGAAATGCTGCTGGTAGCGATAGTCGATCAGCGTGTTGAGGCCGTCGACGACCTCCACGATCACGTCGCCGCCGCGCCCGCCATTGCCGCCGGAGGGGCCACCGAATTCAATATACTTCTCGCGGCGGAAGGCCACGCAGCCGTTACCACCGTCGCCGGAGCGAATGTAAACCTTGGCTTCATCGAGGAATTTCATGGCGTATCCGTATCGCAGGGGGCTGTTTGCGGCAACAACTCATCGCCGCGAGCAAGGCTGCCTTGCTGCGGTTTCAATCGCGTCCTAAAGGACAATGGATTGCTGTTAACCAATGTCGTGCTGCACGACCTGCGCAGCCGCTTCCCTACAGGCGCATATGGGCATGTTTGCGACCATTTCGACCGCGGCGGACAATCGCGCCGCCCGGATTGCGGGTATCGGCCTGATGCTTGCGGGGATCGCCATGTTCTCCTGCGGCGACGCCATCGGCAAATATCTGGTTTCGACCTATTCGGTCGGGCAATTGATGTTCCTGCGCGCCATCGCGGCCCTGACCCTGCTGGCGCCGATGATCTGGCGGCATCGCGGGGGTTTTCTCACGCTGGACCGGCCGGGGCTGCAGGTGCTGCGCGTGGTGCTGTCGACGCTGGAGGTTGCGGCCTTCTTCTGGGCGGCGGGTTATCTGCCGCTGGCTGACGTCATTACCTATTATCTGGCCTGCCCGATCTTCGTCACCGCGGGCTCGGCGATCTTCTTGCGCGAATCTGTCGGGTGGCGGCGCTGGAGCGCGGTGTTTGTCGGCTTCGTGGGTGTGATCATCGCGTTGAAACCATCGGCGCAGATGGTGACCTGGCCGGCTCTGATCGCGCTGGGCGGCAGCCTGTCCTTTGCGGCGCTGATGCTGATCACGCGATCGCTGCGCTCTGCGCCGGATGTGGTGCTGGCGACGTCGCAATTCGTCGGCACCTTCACCTTCGGTGCGGTGCTGACCACATTCGGCTGGGTGACGCCGGGTTTTGGTGATCTCGGCCTGTTCTTCCTGGCCGGTGTGGTGTCGATCGGCGCACTGATGTGCGTGAATCGCTCGCTGAAGCTGGCGCCGGCGAGCGTCGTGGTGCCGTATCAATACACGATGATCATCTGGGCGGTGATCTTCGGCTATCTGATCTTCGATGAGCTGCCGGCATCGGCGACGCTGATCGGCGCGACGATCATCATCGCGGCGGGGCTCTATATTTTCCTGCGCGAGCAGCGTTTGGGCAAGATTGCGGACGAGGTGCCGCCGGCGGTGTGATCTTTCTTCCCTCTCCCACAAAGGGAGAGGGAAGAAGCATTCATCTCCGCGTCGAGCTCGCCCAGTTCTTCAGCGAGCTCCACACGCCGCGGGACAGCTTGAAGCAATCCACCGGCGTCGACGATCCGATCGCCTCGAAGCGATGCAACTGCACGCCGGTCCACTGGAAGCCGCACTTTTCGAGAATGTTGCGCGACGCCGGGTTCGCCACGCGCGCGCCTGCGATCAGTTGATCGATGGCGAATTCCTCAAACGTGTAGTCGATCGCCGCGCGCACGGCTTCTGTGGCGTAACCGCGGCCCCAGTGCGCGACGCCCAGCCAGTAGCCGAGTTCCGGCAGGTCCGGCTCACGCCAGTCGATGCCGACCATGCCGATGGGGCGGTAATCGAGCTCGATCAGGAACACCGCGTCAGTGGCGGCCTCGTCATGCAGCGAGCCGACGAACTGTTCCGCATCATTCTGCGAATAGGGATGCGGCAGCCGGCGGGTGTTCTCGGCAATGCGGCGGTCGTTCGCAAGTTCGGTCACCGCAATGGCATCGGCCATCACGGGCTTGCGCAAGGTCAGGCGCTGCGTTTGCAGAACTGCTGGTCTGCTCTCGCTCAGGCGGGGTGTTGGAATATCCTGCAGCATTGTCGGCTCCTGCAATGCGCCCCGAAGCGACGCACCAAACGAAAAGGGGAGGCCGGTTTCCCGCCTCCCCTCTGGAGCCCAATTCTGGCGCTCCGCCGGTTCAACAGGACCCGGCGGACTCCATGTGAGTGTCCACCGTCTATTCGGCCGCGGCCTGGGTGATCGGGAGTACCGACACGAAGGTGCGACCGTTGGCTTTGGCTTTAAACTCCACGCGACCTTCGACCTTGGCGAACAGGGTATGATCCGTGCCCATGCCGACATTAAGGCCGGGGTGCCAGGTGGTGCCGCGCTGACGCGCAATGATGTTGCCGGGAATCACGCGCTCGCCGCCGAATGCCTTGACGCCAAGACGCTTGCCAGCTGAATCGCGGCCGTTGCGCGATGAACCGCCTGCTTTTTTATGAGCCATAGCTCGTCTCCGATCTCGATCGATTCAAAGATCAATTCCTCGCGGGAATTGTCTCACGGATTTTCAAATTTGCGCAGCGGATAATTCCGCTGCTGCAGCGATTCTATTTACTCGGCCGCTTCGGCCGGAGCGGCCTTCGGGGCGGCGGCCTTCTTCGGGCGCGGGCCCTTGGTCGGCGACTTGCCATCGGCGAGGATCTCGCTGATGCGGACGAGGGTCAGCTCGTCACGATAACCACGCTTGCGCTTCGAATGCTTGCGGCGGCGCTTCTTGAAAGCGATGACCTTGGGGCCGCGCTTGTGGTCGAGAATTTCAACCGCAACGCTGGCGCCAGCAACGGTCGGCACGCCGAGCACCGGCGTATCGCCGCCGAGCACGAGCACTTCACCAAGCTGCACGATCGTGCCGGCTTCGCCAGCGATCTTGCCAATCTCAAGTACATCATCCGGAACGACACGGTACTGCCGGCCGCCGGTTTTGATGACTGCGAACATCGTTCTAATCCTTCGTGTTCGATCCCGTCCTCGGATCAAGCGACAAACAATCGCTCCGGGACGGCTTTTTGTTCAGTCGATAAGGGTTTGAAGTTTTTGCGTTTTCTGGCCGACGTTGCGGCCCCCACGCAAAAACAATCGGCGCGAGACGGAGCTTGCGCCGAAGGGTGCTTTATAGAGTGGGAGAGCGGGGAGTCAAGGAAAAGCGAGCCAAAAACAGGCATTTGGCCTGCATTTGACTCGCTCTCGAAGCCTACGATGCGAGGCTGCGCATTTCCTTGATCAGGTCCGACTTGCCCTCAAAACCGATGCCCGGCAGTTCCGGCATCACGATATGGCCGTTCTCGACCTTCACGCCATCCGGGAAGCCGCCATAGGGCTGGAACAGGTCGGGATATGATTCATTGCCGCCAAGACCGAGGCCGGCTGCGATGTTCAGCGACATCTGGTGGCCGCCATGGGGGATGCAGCGGGTCCAGGACCAGCCGTAATTCTTCAGCATTTCCAAGGTCCTGAGATATTCGACCAGGCCGTAGGACAGGGCGCAGTCGAATTGCAGCCAGTCGCGGTCCTTGCGCATGCCGCCGTAGCGGATCAGGTTGCGGGCGTCCTGCATGGAGAACAGGTTCTCGCCGGTCGCCATCGGCTTCGGATAGTGCTCGGCGAGCTTTTCCTGCAGCTCGTAATCGAGCGGGTCGCCGGCTTCCTCGTACCAGAAAAGATCGTATTCCCTCAAAGCCTTGGCGTAGTCGATCGCGGTCGTGAGATCGAAACGGCCATTGGCGTCGACGGCGAGCTGGCAGCCCGAGGGCAGCAGCTTCAGCACGTGCTCGATGCGCTTGAGGTCGTCGGCCAGCGGGGCGCCGCCGATCTTCATCTTCACGACATTGTAGCCGCGGTCCAAATAGCCTTTCATTTCAGAGGCCAAGCCTTCGAGGCCCTTGCCTGGATAATAGTAGCCGCCGGCGGCATAGACGAACACTTTGGGGTTCGCGGTCGTGCCGTAACGGTCTGACAGCAAACGGAAAAGCGGCTTGTTCGCGATCTTGGCGGCGGCGTCCCAGACGGCCATGTCGATAGTGCCGATGGCCACCGAGCGCTCGCCGTGGCCGCCGGGCTTTTCATTAGTGAACATGGTCGCCCACACCTTGTGGGGATCGATGTTTTCGCCAGTGGAATCGATGAGGTCGTCCGGCTTGGCTTCGAGGATGCGCGGCGCGAAACGTTCGCGGATCAGGCCGCCCTGGCCATAGCGGCCGTTGGAATTGAAGCCGTAGCCGATCACCGGCTTGCCGTCGCGGATCACGTCGGTGACCACGGCGACCAGGCTCAGCGTCATTTTGCTGAAGTCGATGAAGGCGTTAGCGATGGGGGAGGCGATCGGAGCGGTGCGCTCCCGGACTTCGACAATGCGCATGGAATTCCCTCGTTCTCGCGTGTTTTCTTGCGGCAACACGGCGGCAGTCTTGCGATGGCTTGTGGCAATACGCCTGTCGCAGCCATCTCTGAAATGGTCAATTTTCACCTGAGGCATTCCCATCTAAGATGGCAGGATGCGCAGCTTCGACCCTGTCTCCCTCCGCCTGTTCATCGCCGTTTGCGAGGAGCGCAACATCGCCTCCGCCGCCAAGCGCGAGGCCATCGTCCCGTCCGCGGTGTCGAAGCGCATCAGCCAGATGGAAGAGGAGGCCGGCGTGCAGCTGCTGGAGCGTGGCCGCCGCGGCGTTACGGTAACGGCGGCCGGCGAGGTGCTTTGGCGCTATGCGCGCGAGAGTCTGCAATTGCTCGATCGCATGCAGGCCGAACTCGGCGCGTTTGCCGATGGCGTGCAGGGGCATGTGCGGGTGTTCGCCTCGAAGTCCGCGGTGGCGCAGGTGCTGCCGGAGGATGTGAGCGCCTTTGCAAAAAAATATCGCGATGTACGCGTCAGCCTCGAAGAGCGCGAGATCTGGGAAGTGGTGCGCGGTGTCGAGGAAGGGCGCGCCGATATCGGCGTGTGCTGGGATGCCGTCGACCTGCGCGGGCTGACGACACATCCTTATCATTGCGATCGTCTTGCGGTGGTGGTGCATCCCGATCATGCGCTGGCATCGCGTGACTCGGTGTCGTTTGAAGAAACCGTCGACTACGAACATGTCGACATCGTTGCCCGCAGCATCATGCAGGCGACGCAGCGGAGCGCGGCGGCCGCTGCCGGCAAGCAGATGCGTTACCGCATCCAGGTTTCCACGGTGGATGCCGCCTATCGCGTGGTCGCGGCGCAGCTCGCCGTCGCCATCGTGCCGCAAGAAGAGGCATCCGCGATCCAGCAGACGCTGGGGCTGAAAGTGGTCCCGCTGAGCAATGACTGGGCGCAGCGGCAATTCGTCATCGCGGTGCGAAACAAGGGGCTTAGTCTGCCGGCACAATTGTTGCTCGAAAGTCTCCAGAGCAGCGCGAAGTCGTGAATGACGACAAGGCTGCATTCTGTCTAATATGCCTAGACAAATGAGGAGCCCCGCCATGACCAGCCATTTCGAACCCGGCGCGATGTCCCTAGGCGATTGGCGCGCGATCTATCGTGGCGCGGCGCCGAAGCTCGATGCGCAACATCATCCGCGCATCCAGGCCAGTGCCGATGCGGTGGCGCGGATCGTGGCGCGGGGCGAGCCGGTCTATGGCATCAATACCGGCTTCGGGAAGCTGGCCAGCGTCGGCATCGCGGCCGACGATCTGGTGGCCTTGCAAAGGAATATTGTGCTGTCGCATTGCGCCGGCATCGGCGAGCCGCTGTCGCCGGTGATCACGCGGCTGATGATGGCGCTGAAGATCGCCTCGCTCGCGCAGGGCTTTTCCGGCGTGAAGCTGGAGACGGTTCAACTGCTCGAAGCGATGCTCGCCAACGACATCATTCCCGTGGTGCCGTCGCAGGGCTCGGTCGGTGCCTCCGGCGATCTCGCGCCGCTCGCGCATATGACGTCGGTGATGATCGGGGTCGGCGAGGCCATTGCCAACAACACCCGCCTTCCCGCTGTCGAGGCGCTGGCATCCGCCGGTCTTGCTCCGATCGAACTCGGTCCCAAGGAAGGCCTCGCGCTGCTCAATGGCACGCAGTTCTCGACGGCCTGCGCGCTGGCCGGCCTGTTCGAGGCGGAAGTGCTGTTCAGGAATGCGTTGGTGTCGGGTGCGCTGTCCACCGATGCCGCGCGCGGCTCCGACACGCCGTTCGATGCGCGCATCCATCAGCTCCGCAAGCATGATGGACAGATCGCGGTGGCGTCCGCGCTGCAGAGCTTGATGGCCGGCAGCGCCATTCGCGAATCGCATCGGCTCGGGGACGTGCGGGTGCAGGATCCGTATTGCCTGCGCTGCCAGCCGCAGGTGATGGGCGCCGCGCTCGACGTGCTGCGCCAGGCAGCGGCGACGTTGCTCACCGAAGCCAATGGCGTCTCCGACAATCCGTTGATTTTCGCGGATGAGGATCTCGCGATGTCCGGCGGCAATTTTCACGCGGCGCCGGTGGCCTTTGCGGCGGACATGATCGCACTCGCGGTGTGCGAGATCGGCTCGATCTCCGAGCGGCGTATCGCCATGCTGGTCGATCCCGCGCTGTCCGGCGTGCCGGCCTTCCTCACCCCGCGGCCGGGGCTGAATTCCGGCTTCATGATCGCGCAGGTGACGGCGGCGGCCCTGGTCTCCGAGAACAAGCAGCGTGCTTATCCCGCCAGCGTCGATTCGATCCCGACCTCGGCCAACCAGGAAGACCATGTCTCCATGGCTGCGCATGGCGCGCGGCGTCTGTTGCCGATGGTGGACAATGCGATGGCCGTCATCGCCATCGAATTGCTGGCCGCAGCGCAAGGCTGCGACTTCCACGCGCCGCTCACCTCCAGCGATCCCCTTGAGGCCGTGCGAAAGCGCCTCCGCGCCGATGTCGCCCATCTCGATGACGACCGCTACTTCCATGCGGATATCGAGAAGGCGCTGGCGCTGGTGCGCTCCGGTGCAATGTTGGCCGCCGCCGGCGAGGCTGCGCTGCCGGGGATCTGACGGCGATCAGTCGACGAAGCGCACCATGGCATCCCACATGCGCACGAGGTCGACCAGGCTCGCAGCCGACATCTTCCGCATCATCGCACCGCGGTGAAGCTTGACGGTGACCTCGGCGATGCCGAGTGCGCTGGCGATCTGCTTGTTCGCGTGGCCGGAGACGACATGCTGCAACACCTGCCGTTCGCGCTCGCTCAGCGTCATGAAGCGCGCTTCGGCCTCGCAGATCGAAGCCAGATAAGCGTGGCGATCGCCTTCGATCGCCAGATGCGCACGGCGTGCAGCCTGAAGCCGGTGCATGGGGGCTGTCCTGGTTTGCCGTCGCGGTGGCGGCGATGTGAGATGGCTGCTGCACTATCGCGTCCGCTACGGGATGCGGCTTTGTGAAAGCCTCCAGGAATGCTTGGAATTGCTTCCAATCTGCGGTCGCTGCGCGTGGCGATCTGCGCATTCGCCGCATCGACACTGTCTGCGTGCCAATCTCGGTGTCTGCTTACCAAGCGTGTATCGTGCACAGATTGTCTATCCCGATTATCGCACTTTATGCGGATGACCGCAGAAACTATTGCCTGCGCTTGTCATTATCGTTCAATAAGATGCGACGACCATGAGCCGCGCGAATGCCGCTTGTAAGTCATCCAGGGATGGGTGAGCGACTGGCGAGATTTCTATGAAGCTCGATATTCCCGGTACGGAATTGTTGCGACGGAGCAGCGGGCCATCGCTGCGCGAGCATATTGCCCGCGAACGTCATGTGCTGATGCAGATCGCTGCCGGTCGTCCGCTGACGGATGTGTTGCAGGAGCTGTTGCTGAGCGTCGAGGCTTCATCGGGCCATGCGATGATGGCGTCCATTCTTGCCGTATCCGACGACCATCGCTATCTCCGCCATCTGGCGGCGCCCAGTCTGCCCGCCGCCTATAACAAGGCGATCGATGGTGAGCGCGTCGGGGAGGGTGTCGGGTCGTGCGGCACCTCGGCCTATCGCGGCACACCGGTCTATGTGGCGGATATCGACACCGATCCCCTCTGGGTCGATTATCGTGAGCTGGCGGCGGCGCATGGTCTGCGGGCTTGCTGGTCGACGCCCATCAAGGGGATGGACGGCGTCATCAGCGGCACCTTCGCCGTCTATTACGATGCGCCGCGTTCGCCCCGACCGCATGATCTCGAAGCCATCTCGGCCATTACCCTGACTGTCGCCCTGGCGATCGAGCGCCACCGCATGGAGCTGCAGCTGCAGCGCGCCCGCGACGAATTGCGTGCATTGGCGGCAGCCGAATCCTGAGTCTGGTGCTCGGCGATCAAGACGCTGCGGGGGCACCTGCGACATGGTGGCCTCCGGGCGGGGCAGTCCTTCGCGCGTGCAACCTTTCGGTTCCATCGGCGTTGTCGGTCGGTTCACGCGTTCAGGGGCAACATGGCTGACGAAGCAGTAACGACACCCATCGGCATCGGCGTTCACGGTGCCAAGCGTCTCCCATCGGTGGACGTGGATACATTCAATATCGAGATCAAGGACGGCGACGGGTTTCTCGGCGATCGCGCCAGCAAGGGCGCGTTCCAGAAGATCGTCGAGGACCTGCGCAAGCCGCTGAAGAAGAACGGCGAGGATCCGCTCGGCAAGAAGGCGGTCAAGGAGATCGGTAAGAGCGAGCTCGACGAGATCCTGACCGGCGACGACGTCAAGGCGGCGGCGCTGGTGCATGGCGCCATCGAGGAATTCGCGCAGGAATTCGCCTATGTGATCCAGCGTTTCTTCAAGAACAAGGTGTGGGAAGACACCGAATGCATCGTGGTCGGCGGCGGCTTCCGCCAGAGCCGGGTCGGCGAACTCGCGATCGCGCGCACCGATATCATCCTGAAATCCGAAGGCATCAAGGTCGACCTGATTCCGATCCAGTATCATCCCGATGAGGCCGGGCTGATCGGCTGCCTGCACTTGGCGCCGTCATGGATCTTCGAGGGCTATGACAGCATCCTGGCCGTCGATATCGGCGGCTCCAATATCCGCTGCGGCGTGGTGGAGACCAACTGGAAGAAGTCGAAGGATCTCTCCAAGGCCGAGGTGTGGAAATCCGATCTGTGGAAGCATGCCGATGACGAGCCGACCCGCGAAGGCGCGGTGAAGCGGCTGGTCAAGATGCTGCAGGACCTGATCAAGGCGGCCGAGAAGGAGGGCTTCAAGCTGGCCCCCTTCATCGGCATCTCCTGCCCGGGTGTCATCAATGAAGACGGCACCATCGAAAAGGGCGCGCAGAACCTGCCGGGCAATTGGGAGAGCAGCAAGTTCAACCTGCCGGCGCTGATTGCCGAAGGCATCCCGAGCATCGGCGATCACGACACCGCGGTGTTGATGCACAATGACGGCGTGGCGCAGGGGCTGAGCGAAGTCCCGTTCATGCAGGATTTCGCCCGCTGGGGCGTCCTCACCATCGGCACCGGCCTCGGCAATGCCCGCTTCACCAACCGCAAGCGCGACGCGAAGAAGGACAAGGACGAGAAGGACGACAAGAAGGCGAAGAAGGGCAAGGACTGAGCCCCCGGCGGGGAGGGGGCGGATCAGACCTCTGCTCGCTGTCGCCATGTATTGCATGTCACTCCGCCATGGCCGGGTCTGTTCCGGCCATGGCGTTTTCAGTCCCCAAGCAGCCAAGACGTGGATATGCGGGCCTTCACCGCGCCGAAGCGGCTTCGTCCGCGCAGGCAGGACGAGCCCGCGCGGACGGCGTTCGAGCAGGCGACGATCGCCCGGCGGCAGACACGCGCGCCTGGTTTGGCATCTGCGAATCGGGCGGTTTCGTCTCGACTGGCCCTGGTCGCAGACCTGCTTTTGGCGCCCAGAGTTCATTCGGGCGCCGTCACCCGGGCGCCGGAGGCCTGTGCCGGGCTGATTTCCGCCGCGTCACGGTGGGCTGGCAGCGGAATTTCCTCATCCGGCGCTTGTCTGTCCCGCCGTCCTCGCCTAGAACACCGCCAACCACCCGGCGGGCGACCGTCGGAACACGGCACCAAGGAGAGGTGGCAGAGTGGTTGATTGTACCGCACTCGAAATGCGGCATGGGTGCAAGCCCATCGGGGGTTCGAATCCCCCCCTCTCCGCCACATTTGCTGTGGTCCCGAAAAGTCCCGTAGAATCAGGCTTTTCCCCATGCCCTCGGGCGATGGTGTAGCCCCAGGGTGGAGCCCCTGAGTTACGCCCAAGCATGACATGCTTCGTAATGTCGGACAAGGTTTGAGGTGAAAAAGCCCGCCGAGTCCAAGGCACCGTTTTTACAAGATGCTCGCAACATCCCCGCAGATCAGGCTTTCCAGCCGCTGTCCGCGTCGCGGTGTCCGCTGGTCAGGAAGTAAGGTCTGGAGGGGCTGATCCCTTCGCTTGCGACAGCAGCCATGCACGGAAAGCCAGGAGCAGCGGATTCCCGGCCTTTTCCTCCGGAGAGGCGAAGTAATACGAGCCGACGCTTTTCAGCGTCAGGCTCGACAGCACGCGCAGCTTGCCGGATCTCAGCTGGTCGGAGATCAGAAATTCCGGTAGCAGCGCGACGCCAAGGCCAGAACTCGCTGCGCTGATCAAGGTCGATTGAATATCGAAGCGCGGCCCTCGGATCACATTTGTGCCTTCCAGGTCCGCAGCGTCGAACCAGCGCCGCCACGCGTCTGGTCGCGTCACGAGATGAAGCAGCCGCAATTCGGCAACCTCGTGCGGCGGCAATTCGCCGCGCTTGCCGATCAGCGCGGGCGAGCCGACCGGCAGCAGGACTTCATCGAACAGATAATCGGCTTGTGTGCCGGGCCAGTCGGACTGGCCGAAATACAATGCACCGTCGAGCGCAGTCTCGCTAAAGAAGAAACGAGTGTTGCGTGCGCTCACATTCACGGCGACGCCCGGATGACGGGCATAGAAATCCGGCAAGCGGGGAATGAGCCACTGTGTGCCGACCGTGGGGAGTGCCGCCACGTCGAGTACCATGCCATCGGCCTCATAGCCCATGATTTCCAGCGCATCGCGCTCGATCCGCTCGATCGTCTGCGCCACGCGGGTGCTGTAGGCCGCCCCGGCGCGCGTCAATGTGATCCGTTTCTTGATCCGGTGGAACAGCTTGACGCCGAGCTGGGTCTCCAGCTGCGCGATCTGGCGCGACACGGCGCTCTCCGTGAGCGCGAGTTCGCCGGCGGCGCGGGTGACGCTGAGATGCTTGGCGGCCGCGCTGAACGCCATCAGCGCGCCGAGGCTCGGAATTCTGCGACGCATAGTTCATTCCAAAAACGCAAGATGTTAGCAGATTAAATTGTTTGCGTGCCCAAGCGCAAGGCACATAGCTTCGGCGCTATGATGAAAGTCGGCAATGGAGCGAACGTTTCTCCTCCGCCTGACTGACCGATCTGATCGCCCGGCGAGGGCAACGAACAGATCACCGATTGAGGTTTTGGACATGAGCGTGAACAAACATCCGGTTATCATTGCTGGCGCGGGCCCGGTCGGCATGGTTGCGGCGGCGGATCTGGTGCGGCAGGGAATTCCAGTTGTGGTGCTGGAAAAGAATGCTCAGCTGAGCGGAGAGTCCCGCGCCTCGACCTTTCACCCGCCGACCCTCGACATGCTCGCCGATCTTGGGTTTGCCGAGGAGTTGATCGCGCAGGGGCTGAAAGCACCCACAGTCCAGTATTGCTCCTCCACGGACGGCGTTCTTGGCACGTTTGATTTCAGCGCGATTTCCGATCTGGTGCGGCATCCGTTTCGCCTCCAGGCCGAGCAGTTCAAGCTGACGCGCATCATCCTGGACGGCCTGAAGGATCATCCGCTGTTCTCCATCGTGTTCAGCTGCGAAGTGAAATCCGTGACCCAGACCAGCGATACGGTCACGCTCACGGTGGCCGTCGATGGCGGCGAGAAGGCCTATGAATGCGATTGGCTGATCGGCGCCGATGGCGCCAACAGCATCGTTCGCCGCGATCAGGATATGGAGTTCGAAGGCTTTACGTGGCCGGAACGCTTCCTGGTGATGACGACGCCGGTGGACTTCGCCGCCCTGCGTCCGGGCGTGTCGTCGGTCAGCTATGTTGCCGATCCCGAACGCTGGCATTTCCTGTTGCGCATAATCGGCGCATGGCGCGTGATGATGCCGGTGCCGGCGGAGGTGTCCGACGAAGAGGCGCTTTCGGAAGGCTATGTCACCTCGTCGATCCGTCGCGTGGTGCCGACCGGTGTAGATGCGCCGATCACTCATACCACGCTCTATCGCGTGCATCAGCGCGTCGCGGCGAATTTCCAGAAAGGCCGCTCCTTCCTCGCCGGCGACGCTGCTCATATCAACAATCCGCTCGGTGGCATGGGCATGAATGGCGGCATTCACGACGCGCTGAACCTGACCTCGAAGCTGGGTGCCGTTATCAACGGTAAGGATAGCGAGAGCATCCTGGCCGATTATGATCTGCAGCGTCGCACGGTGACGATGCAGGCGATTCAGGGCGACACCATCCGCAACAAGAAGAATCTCGAAGCGAAGGACGAAGCAGATCGCGCCCGCTTCCGCGACGATATTCGCGCTGCGGCGGCCGATCCTGAGAGGGGGCGTGCATTGCTGCGCCGGATCGCGATGCTGGATTCGCTCGATCGCGCCGCTGCACTGCATGTCGGTGCGGCCGAGTGATCGCCTGATCCTCTTGAAACGATAATCCAAGGCACGCGACCGTTGGTTGAACAAGAGTCGTGAGAAGGAAGGCACCGAGGTCGTAGGTCTCAGAGCTTCTTGCAGAATGTTTGGAAAGCGAAACAAGGATCGATCCATGAAATGGACCACATTCGTTGTGGCGGCGCTGTTGTCGCCGCTCACTCTCGCAGCCCCCGGCGCACAGGCGGCCGGCTATCCCGAGAAGATGATTACGATTGTGGTTCCGTTTCCGGCCGGAAGCACGGCCGATGCGATACCGCGGCTTGTTGCGCCACTGCTGACGAAGTCACTGGGCGTCAATATCATTATCGAGAATCGTGGCGGCGCCAATGGGTCGATCGGCGCGGCGCGCGTCGCAACTGCTCCGGCGGACGGCTACACGCTCCTGCTTGCCACGACGGGCATGATGGCCATAAATCCCTGGATCTACGACAAGCCGGCCTATAATGCCGAGAAGGACTTCACTCCGATCACCAATGGTGCGTCAACTCCGAACATTCTTGTCGTCAATCCGTCGGTCAAAGCGAACTCGCTGAAAGAACTGATTGCATTGGCCAAGGCTGAGCCTGGCAAGCTGACATTTGCGTCGGCAGGTATCGGCAGCACCAGCCATCTGTGTGGCGAGACGCTGAAAGTGCTCGAAGGCGTTGATGCTGTTCACATTCCTTATCAGGGTGCAGCACCGGCACTGCAGGACGTCATCGGCGGTCAGGTCTCGATGATGTGTGACAATCTCTCGAATACTGTTCAGCAGGTACAGAGCGGCCAGTTGCGTCCGATCGTCGTGACTGCCTCCGAAGCCAGTCAACAACTCCCGAATGTGCCGACGGCATCGCAGGCAGGATCGCCGGATCTGCTTGCGGGCAACTGGTACGGCTTTCTTGCGCCAGCGGCGACCCCGAAAGACGTCTTGGAGAAGCTCAACACTTCGATCGTCGAGGCGCTTAAAGATCCGACGGTGTCCGCCCGCATGGAAGGTCTCGGTCTGAAAGTGATTGCAGATAAGCCGGCCGAGTTTGCTGCAACGATCGCGAAAGACTCCGCCCGAATGGAAGGCATCGTGAAGCGCGCGAAAGCGAAGATCTCGAACTAACCGATCGTCGATGATCGGGCACATCATGCCGAAGACACAGAAGTTGACAACGCTTTCTCCCTCATAGCAGGCGTTGTCGTTCTGGCAGACCGCATTGACGCACGAGATTCGGCAGATCAGACGTAAGTCGGCGTTTGTGTTCGCTCCGGATGCGATCAAAGCGAAAATTCCGTTTGCCGAGGCATTTCTTGTCGCCGGAGATCTGACTATCGATAACGACAAGACGGCCAGGGCGGCCCATTTCAATCGGACATAGCAATGCGGTCCTGCCGCCGAGCGCGCGGAAGCGGGCGGTCAAATCTGGCGCGATGCGCGCTCCTGGAGATGCGCTGCGATCACCATTGACGACGCAGAGCGGCCGACAGGCAGCCGTCTTAGAAAATTTCAGCAGAAACCGATGCTCTCAAAAATCAAAAAGGTCTCTATCCAATGAGCAGTGCAAATCGTCCCGTAAACATCGCTGATGCCCCGGCTGGGGCGCGCAACGGCGGCGCGATCCTTGTGGCGGCGTTGCGGCGCAACGGTGCCGATCGTATGTTCGGTGTGCCCGGCGAGAGCGCTCTGCCGATCTTCGACGCGGTCCACGATCCGGCTGCGGGCGTTCGTTTTATCATGTGCCGGCATGAGACGACTGCCTCTCATATGGCGGAGGCCGACGGAAAGATCACCGGTCGGCCAGGCATTTGCATCGTCAGCCGCGGTCCGGGGGCGATGCAAGCCAGCCTCGGCTTGCATACGGCGTGGCAGGATTCGACGCCAATGATCCTGATCGTCGGACAGGTGCCGAGCTACCATCGTGGCCGCGAGGCATTTCAGGAGATGAACTACGAGCGCACCTTTAGCGACATGGTGAAGTGGGTTGTGGAAATCGACGCCGTGGATCGAATTCCGGAGTTGGTGAGCCGTGCCTTCCACACCGCGATGCAGGCCGCCCGGGACCGGTTGTTCTCTCGATCCCAGAAGATGTGCTCGATGAGATGAGCACGGTTGCCGATACGGCACCGGCCACGACAGTCGATGCAGCGCCCTCCGACATGCAGTTGGCGGAAACCGTGCGTCTCCTCCAGCAGGCGAAGCGTCCGCTGGTCATTGTCGGCAATCTTGGGTGGACGCCGGAAGCCGTGGCGCAGTTCCGTTCTTTCGTCGAACGAAATGATTTGCCTGTTGTGGCGGGTTTCCGTTCCCAAGACATTCTCGATAATCGCAGCGAGCAGTATATCGGTGACATCAGCCTCGGCTGCAGCCGGCTATTGCTGGAACGCGTGAAAAGTTCGGATTATCTGCTGGTCATCGGCGACCGCCTTGGCGATGTCACGACCAATCACTATTCGCTGTTCGACATTCCGGCACCCAGGCAAGTGTTGATCCACGTGTTTCCCGGGCCGGAAGAGATCGGCCGTGTTTTTATCCCGAAGCTAGGTATCCCGGCCAATTCGTCCCGCTTCGCAGAAGCTCTCGCGAAGATCGACGTGCTGGATAGTTCTGCATGGACCAACTGGCGGGCGGAGTCGCGGAAAGCCTATGTCGATTATCAAACGTTGCGCCCTGAGACAGCTTCCTTCGACATGGCGCGCGTGATCGACCACTTAAATGAGGTGCTCCCGGAAGATGCGGTGGTCACGAACGGAGCGGGAAACTACACTGTCTGGCTTCATCGCTATTACCGCTACAAGCAACTGGGTGCTCAGATCGCTCCCAAGTCTGGCACCATGGGCTATGGCTTTCCGGCAGCTGTCGCAGCGCAGTTGCGCTATCCCAAGCGCAAGGTGATCTGTCTTGCCGGAGACGGCTGCTTCATGATGGCGTCCCAGGAATTCGCCACCGCGGTCCAGCAACAGCTTCCGATCGTCACGATCATCGTCAACAACACGATGTATGGATCGATCCGGATGCATCAGGAAAAGAGTTTTCCTAATCGTCCAAGCGGCACCGATCTGCTTAATCCGGATTTCGCAGCATTGGCGCGGTCGTACGGTGCGCATGGTGAAACGATCGATCGCCACCAGGACTTTCCTGCGGCATTGGCGCGTGCGCTCGAATCTGGAAAGCCGGCCGTCATCGAACTCCGGGTCGATCGCAATCAGATCACGCCAGACCGTAACCTGCTGCAATCCTAGTTGCGATCCCGACAGGCGTGCGCTGCCAAGGGATTGCGTCGGAAAACAAACCAGAAATGGTGCCGTCATGTCCATTATGCGGCGCGAAGCTCTGGTGAAGATATCCTCACTATCGGTTGGTAGAGCCGCATTTAACTGCTCCGAGACGTCGACCGGTATCCGTTTGAGGATGATCTAAAGCAGACTATGTGCCCCGGCGATCATGGGGCGTGAAGAAGGAGTAGATTATGGTGGGCTTGTCATTCGATCCTGATCAGCTGGTTTTGCCGCAGGCGTCATTTATCGACGGGAAACCTTTCGTTGGTTGCGGGCATGACATTGAAGTGCGGCGCCCTTCCGATGGCAAGCTGATGCACAGCTTCAGGGAGGTGAGCGGCAGTGATGTGGATTATGCCGTTACGACTGCCGATCGGGCGTTTCGGACATCCGGATGGGCGACTGGTGAGCCACGGGCACGCTCGCGCGTGATGCGCCGCTGGGCCGATTTGATCGAGCAGCATGGCGATGAACTGGCGCAGATTGAAGCCGCACTTTCGTCTCGCCCGATTGCCGAGACGCGAACCCGAGATGTTCCGGTCACGGCCGAGATCATCCGCTTCTACGGCGAATGCGCGGCGCGCATGGACGGAGAGGTCCTGGCATCGCGATCGGATGTCTACAGCTTGACGATTCCGGAGCCCTACGGTGTCGTCGCTGCGATATCGCCATGGAATGTCCCGATGATCCTCGCGATGATCAAGGTCGCGCCGGCTCTCGCGGCGGGCAATGCGGTCGTTATCAAGCCGAGCGAGCTGACACCATTCTCGCTGCTAAGGATTGCGGAGCTGGCGATCGAAGCCGGAATCCCCCCCGGACTTTTCAACGTGGTGATCGGCACCGGCAGCGAGACGGGAAGCGCGCTCATTCGCCATCCGCTGGTGCGCTATGTCAGCTTCACCGGCTCCACCGCAACGGGCGTCTCGGTTATGACGACGGCCGCGCAGCATGGCATGAAGCCAGTCTCGCTTGAGCTCGGTGGCAAGAATCCGCAGATCGTGTTCGCAGATGCTCCGGACCTGGAGCAGGTTGCACGCATCGTTGCGAATGCGGCCACGCGCAATAGCGGCCAGCTTTGCTTCTGCGGAAGCCGACTGATTGTTGAACGAAAGATCCGCGACCAGTTTCTGTCGGCGGTCTCGGTCGCCATGTCATCTGCGGTGGCAGGCCCGACTTGGCAGGAAACTACTTCTCTGCCTCCGATTATCAGCGAGGCGCAGCGCGGTCGGGTTGCGGGCATCGTGTCCCGCGCGCTCGCACAGGGAGCTGAAGCCCTTACCGGAGGCCGTGCCTTTGACCGCGACGGCGGCCATTTCTACGAGCCCACGCTGGTCACCTGTCAGTCCAATACCAACCCGATCTTTGAAGAGGAAGTTTTCGGTCCGGTGTTGGCCGTCCAGACCTTCGATGATCCGGAAGAAGCCATCAAGCTGGCGGATCATCCATTCTACGGCCTCACCGCCGGCATCCATACCACAAATATCAACCGGGCGCTGCGCACCGCCAAAGCAGTTGATGCCGGAATGATCTGGATCAATAGTTATGGCCGTAGCATGGATATCGCCAGCCCGTTCGGTGGCCACAAGCAGTCGGGCATGGGTAAAGATTTTGGTGTTGCGGGCTTCGAAAAATATCTGAACAAGAAAAGCGTTTGGATACAGCTAACTTGATCCTGTGTGTGCGATACGCTCTCGCAGGAACGTGTAGTCGATCAAATGTTTGCGCTGAGATATCGATGAAGTTCAGCAAGGCAGGCTGCAGTCGCTATCTTCGTTACAAGGACGGTTAGCTGTATCTGCGACCAGATATCGCTTTGGAGTTGGTCCGCAAACGGCCAACTCATCGCAATCAGGATGGACGTTCTCGCCGATGCTGCGATCCGCCAGCGCGGCGAGAACAGCCTCGATCTGCAGCGTCGCCCGACTGATCTGCCGATCGATCGCATGTTGGCGGCATCAATTCAACTGCTGCGCTATCCGAGGACCGAGTCGGCCGCAGGCCATCATCCCTTAACCCTGCCAATGGCTTGCCGGTTAAGGCGCGCGGTAAGGCAGGCGGCGACGGCCTCTCTGTACTTTAACTTCGATGCAGTCAGGACTGCACACCACGGTATTGGTCGGCAATCTTGCCAAGCAGTCCGAGTAGCATATGCCGCTCATGCACCGAAAGGGCGCTGACCGTGGCGTGATCATGCTCGACAATGTCGGACGCAATCGCATCGATCAGCTGACGGCCTTTGGGCGTGACGTTAAGCTTGACGGCGCGCTTGTCTTCCTTGGTCACCGACCGCGAAATCAACTTTCGACTCTCAAGCCCATTAACCAGCTTGGTCATATTCGACCGCTTGATCATAAGGGCAGCGGCGATTTCGCCTTGATTGGCGCCCGGATTGGCCTGGGCAGCCACCAGAGTGGAATATTCGCCCGGCGACAGTCCGGATAGTTGAAATCTCTCGAAGAAGGCCTGGAACAGGTTGAGCTGCACGAACCGAATGAGAAAACCGATCAGGCCATTGAGCTCACTAAGGTCGAGTGTCTTGTTCGAGGCCTCGCCATTCGAGGATGCTGACTCGTATTCCAGGCTTTTGTCTTTCATAGAGAGTATTCCGTACCAGGTCCGATGATCGGACCTGGTCAATGTGCCTTGTCGCGCCGTCTCTCACAAGTTCAATAGCTTACGTGCGTTCTCCTTCAACACCTTCGGTCGCACCTCGTTGCGGATCTCGAGCTTGCCGAAATCGGCCATCCAGCGATCCGGCATGATCACCGGCCAGTCGGAGCCGAACAGCATCTTGTCCTGTAGAATTGTATTGATGTAGCGGACCAGAATTGGCGGGAAGTATTTCGGCGACCAACCGGAGAGGTCGATATACACATTGGGCTTGTGTGTCGCGACCGAGAGCGCCTCTTCCTGCCAGGGGAACGACGGGTGCGCCAGGATGATCTTCATATCCGGAAAATCCACCGCGACATCGTCCATGTACATCGGGTTGGAGTATTTCAGCCGCATCCCCATGCCGCCCGGCATGCCGGAGCCGACGCCGGTCTGCCCGGTGTGGAACAGCGCGATGGCGCCACCTTCCTGGATCGCCTCATAGAGCGGGTAGGCCATCCGGTCATTGGCGTAGAAGCCCTGCATGGTCGGGTGGAATTTAAAGCCCTTGACGCCGTATTCGGACATCAGCTTCTTCGCCTCGCGCACGCCGAGCTTGCCCTTGTGCGGATCGATGGAGGCGAACGGGATCAGAACGTCTGCGTTTTGTTGCGCGATCTCCAGCATCTCGTAATTGTTGTAGCGACGGAATCCGGTCTCGCGCTCGGCATCGACGGGAAAGATCACCGCGGCAATCTTCTTGGCGCGATAGTAGTCGGCAGTCTCCTCGACCGTTGGCGGATGCTTGTGCGGTGATTTGAAGTATTCCGCCATCCGCGCCTGGAAATCGTCATAGCCGTCATCGGCGTGGCAACCGCACGGCTCTTCCGCATGGGTGTGGATGTCGATGGCAATCACATCGTCGATATTGATCATAGCCATATCCTCTCTGGCAGCTCATTCTACGGGAGCGACGATGCGAGGGGCTCGCTTTTCCAGAAAATCCCGAAGGCGCTCCGTTGCCTGGGAGCTGGTCTGTGTCAGGGACGCGACAAGCGCTTCGACGAACAGGCCGTCGTCCTGACCCATATCCTGGATCCGGGGGATCGCATTGATGATGGCAAAGTTCGACAATTCTGCGTTGGTTGCGATAGCGGCTGCGAGCTGCCTCGCCTTTTCCAGCGCCGAGTCCTTCGCTTCGATGTACTGAACGAGGTTCAGACGCTCGGCGTCGTGCGCAGACAAAGAGCGGCCCGTCAACATCATGTCCATAATCCGCGCCGGGGATATGAGGCGAGCGATACGGACCGACCCACCTCCGCCCAAGAAGATGCCGCGCTGACCTTCGGGCAAGGCGAAGAACGCGCCTGCGTGCGCCACCCTGATATGCGCCGAGGCGGCCAATTCCAGCCCGCCGCCGATCACCGCTCCGTGCAGGGCTGCGATGAAGGGAATGGGTGATCGCTGGATCTTGTCGAAAGCTGCATGCCATTGCCGCGACCCCCGCACCACGTCGCTTGCGGTTCTGTTAACGTGCTCGCCAAGATCGAGACCCGCACAGAAATGCTTGCCATGTCCGAACAGTACCCCAACCTTTGCTTCGCGATGGGCACGCTCCACTGCATCGGAGATGCCCGCGATCATCTCATCATTTACGGCATTTCGCTTGTCTGGCCGGTTCAGGCCGATGAGGGCCAGCGGTCCGTTGAGTTCATAGGTGACAAGAGTCATGTGTTCACTTCACTCCGATATAACGACGATCGTGTCAGATGCCGGGATGGCATAGAGCCTGGTGATGGCTGCTGCTCGGTTCTTCCGGATCAGGTTTGAATTTACGGAGCCCTTGTCCGTCATTTCGCCGGCATCCAGCGAAGCGGCGCGCGTCATGATCATGGCGCGTCGGAAGACCTTTGATCCGCCGCTGACGCCATCATTCACCCTCGCCAGCGCGTTTTCGACCTGCGCCTGATAATCGGCAGGACGCTTGGCCGGCGGGAAGATCAACAGACCCAGGTCGTCTCTGTCCGGTGAGGTGATCACGACATCGGCCGCAAGGTTTTGGAGCCGAGCCATCGCCCGTTCCTTGACTGCGCGGCTGTCGACCCAGGTCCCGGACGTCAGTTTGAAATCCTCGGCGATGCGTCCGTCAAACATGAAGCCCAGCTGCACATCAACGCCTTCAACGAAGGCGAGAGCGTCCGATGTGAGAAAGTAGCCCTCGTCGTCGAAGGCGGAGGCGGTGATATCACCCGCCTTCCAATATCCCGGCGTGACGTTCGGCCCGCGGACCCGGGCTTCGAGTTTGCCGCCGTTCGGTACAAGTTTGAGGACCTGGCCCGGTAAGACGGTTCCGATGCTTCCGGGCTTGGCGCCATGCCGGTTCAGCATCGTGATGGACGGGCCGGTTTCCGTTAACCCCCACCCTGTCATCATGCTGACCGGATGCGGCGCATGTTCGGCGGCAAGACGCTCGATGCCTCGCCAAAGATGCTCCGGCAAAGTGGCGCCGGCATAGAACATCACCTTCAGTTTCGAAAAAAAGTGCTTGGCGAGCTCCGGCTCCGCATCGAGCGCTCCGATGAGCATCTCGAAGCCCTTCGGGACATTCCAATAGATCGTCGGCGGGATGTCCCTGAGGTTGCGCACCGTCCGGTCGTGGAGCTGAGGCACCGGGCGACCGTCATCGATATACAACGTTCCTCCCGAACCGAGGGTCATTCCAACGTCGTGACTGCCTCCAAAGACGTGGTTCCACGGCAGCCAGTCGAGCATCATCGACGGCTCACGACACAATATGGGCCAGTTCTGGAAGTGCATCTGGATATTCGAGCAGGTCATG
>NZ_JBIISY010000245.1:0-8470 GCF_044340795.1 Tardiphaga sp. | reverse complement strand
AAATCCTCCGTTGAGCAAGATGGGTATGAGCAGACGCCGGACACCACCAGCGCCCGCCTTTGTCGGACCCTGAGGCATCCGACATCCGATATTTAGAAAAAATGGCCGGGCGTTTTCAAGAGGTCAGCGCAAAAAACTTTTGCCCAACATCGCCGGCCATATCCCTCCGACAACCAGCCGCGATATGCCTTTCGGACAAATGCGTTCTTCTGCTTTAGCCGACAGCAGACCTTCCCGGACGAGCCGCGATTTCAGCAGTACAAACCACCGCCGACACGCAGTTCTTGCGCGCAATAAGACAAACAAGCTCGCGCTGAGTGCCCCCCCCAATTTGCTGCTCGAGAATAAAAAAACCGCGTCCGGAGAGTATAGGCGCGACGAGTGCGCACATGGAATTGCGGTTGGCTTGCACCCATATGCGCTCACCTCTCCTCGCTTCTACGGCGGAGCGCCGCCCCATTCATGCATCATTATCACGCGGTATCTGCGATGTTTGGTCCTTTTCTGGTTTCGACGGCAGCCGGTCTCCGGCGCATCACGTCCTCGGCGGACGCGATTGCTTTCATCGAAGCCTCGATCACACGTCCCGCCCCCATTGGCGTATCGCCAGCCGAATGCTCGAGTGGGCGTGGATGAGCGCGGCTGATGAGGAAGCAGCCAACGTCGCCTTTCGAAACGCGCTTGAAATCGATGGGCTACTGCAGGAGTAACGCGAAGATTCGCTTTGCGCAAACGGCCGCCACGCTTGTATCTTGACGAGTTGGTGGACATTGGTTGACGGTTCTGAGCTACGAAGCAGTCTGTTGCTTGGCGATCGGCATCGGCAAATCCCGTCTCTATCGCGACTGCGACCCAGGCTCGAGCTCTTGTTAATTGCGAGCTTTTTCCATAATGAAGGTTATGCGAAACACGGAGCGTCGCGTAGGTCTGCTTTGCACTTGGAGCAAACTCCGTGATTACTTTTTGGCGCTCAACCTACTTCCTGTTTCGGTCGCCGTCTTGATCGGGAAGAACTGCGCCCGCGCCGCCAGCGCCGAGAATGCGCCCGCGGATTACAGGAATACGTGCCGCATCGCCTGCTGCGGGAACATGTAAAACCTGCAAGGATGCATTGCAGAGTTGTCCCAGGGGATCTTCCGTCTCGGATTAGGCTTGCGATGAAATATAGCACGTCCTCGAACCGTATATTCCCCTTGGCCAACCCGATGCGCATCGCGGCGGCGCCTTCCTATCCGCGCCTTTGAAGATGAAACTGGAGTAACTTCGATAGATTGCGAGGGCCTTCTCGACAATCTGTGGCGAATAGAAGCCCTCAGGTACCTCTTCCGGGGGCGCGGCGGGGTGTGCCGGCGCACGCTCCAAACCGGCGATGCTGCGGCGAACCTGCATGAACAACCGATCCGGTTTTGAGGCCCGCGTGTGATCGCGGCCATCCGTAAGCTCTCGCTCATACCTCGCCATCATGCCCGGCATGGCCTAGGCTCGCCGGTTGCCAAATGGAACCTCCGCGTCGTAACCGTCTTAGCTGGCATTCTCCTGTGTTGCCGCCTCCGACTTTTGCTTCCCTTGTGATCCCGTCCCCACCGCCCGCAGGTTCTCACTTGTCAGCCCACGAGCATGTTTGGAGGCTAATTTGCGCGATGTCCTGAGAGTGAAAACGTCGGAAACCGGGCGAGGCTGGGTGGTCGAACACCGGCGCGCGCCCGACATCTGGACCGAGCTATCCGGCCTGTATGTGTCGGAAGAAGCGGCGTCGGCCTGGATCGCGGAGCAGGGACAGAAGTATCTCGCTTCCGAACGTCATCGCCGGGCCGCGGTGATACGTCGGAACAACGTGCATCTGTCCGGCCGGGGCAGCACGGCAATGGTCTTCGCCCATGGCTTCGGATGCGATCAACAGATGTGGCGCTTCGTGGCGCCACAGTTCGAAGAAGATTTCAAGGTTGTCCTGTTCGACCACGTCGGATGCGGAAGATCAGATCCAAAGGCTTACAGCAGCGAGAAGTATGCGTCCCTGTCCGGCTATGCGTCGGACCTAATCGAGATCGGAGACGTCTTGGGGCTCCGAGACGCCGTTCTGGTGGCACACTCGGTCAGCGCCATGATTGCCGTCCTCGCCTCCGTCGCCGCTCCGAAAATGTTCGGTCGCCTCGTCCTGATCGGGCCGTCCGCCCGCTACATCGACGACATCGGTTATCTTGGAGGGTTTTCGGAGAAGCGCATCGGTGAGCTGCTGCAATTTCTCGAGAATCATTATTTCGAATGGTCGGCCGCGATGGCTCCGGCCATCATGGGAAATCCGGAGCGCCCTCACCTGGCGCAGGAGCTCAACGACAGCTTCTGCCGTATGGACCCGGTCATTGCGCGGGAATTCGCGCGTGTGACTTTTACGTCAGACAGCCGCGCCGATTTGCCTCTTGTTAGCCGCCCGTCCCTGATTCTGCAGTGCGCGGAAGATGCGATCGCCCCCTTGGAAGCCGGAGCCTACGTGCATGGCGCTATTCCGGGAAGCACCCTCGCTGTTCTCAAAGCTACGGGCCATTGCCCGCATCTTAGCGCACCGGGCGAAGTCGTCTCTGCCATCAGAGCGTTCGCCTGAAACCTTTCCATGTCAGCGCCATTGCCGAGGCAGCACACGCCGGGTGTCAACCGGCCATAACGGGGATGATTGACGCGGCGATTCTGCCGGTTTCTCGTCGCGACGGCAACGCAAAGGTACTCCCTGTGTATGCGCTTACTCGGCCTTCAGCGCAGCCTTAACGCAGTCCGGCGTAACCGTCCCAATCGAGACCACACCCCGTTTGATACCACTGCCGTCGCCAATGTGAATATACGTAGCCACTCTGTTGCCATCCGTATCGATTGTGTCGCAAACCAACGCTTTTAGGCTCTTCCGAGCCTCCACAATGGCGGCGTTAATGTCCGGGAACTCTGCCCCGTCCTCATCGGCGAGGGTCGAGCCGTCGTCGTATTCGATATTCAGGGAGTATCGCGGCATCGGCGTCGCCTTTCGCTTTTGAAAGCTACGCACTGGACACTTTTAAGTTTCCTGGTCAGGCTGAAACGCTTCCCTGTAATGTCCGCGGATGTGGTCAACGCACTCACAGGCAGCTTCTTCCAGTTTCGCCTTTGATTTAACGCGTATCAGGCCGCGGCTGTAATCGATCATTCCCTCTTGATGCAATGCTTTAGCCGCGTCGGACACGCTCGTCCTGCGAACGCCGATCATAATGGCGATAAACTCTTGAGTAAGCGGTAGCTCATCACCCGCCAGGTCATGCATGCGCACCAGCCACTTACACAGGCGCTGATGGACACTGTGGTGTGCGTTGCACGCGACATGTTGCTGGGTACGTGCGAACGCATAAAGCTCATAGGAGATCACTATCTTCCGGAACTCATCATTCTCCAGAAGGAGCTTCGTAAGCTGTGGCAACGGGATGACGGATGATTCCCCTGGGATCTGCACGTTGACGCGGTTCAGCGACTTGCCGTGATCGAGCGCCTGGATGCCGCCGAACACGCCATCCCTGCCGACGACGCCTGTTTCGGCTCCGCCGCCGCCCGGCAGATCTACGACAAAGGAGAGTACACCACTGTGGGGGAAGTAGCCTTTGCCAAGCTTCTGGCCCGGTTCTGCTACGCACTCACCTTTGTTAAGCTGGATTGTCTTTAAGTGCGGTTCAATGCTGCAGAATGTGCGCTCTGCTAGGCGCGCAAGCAATGCATTAGGATGCTGAGGCATGCGCCAGCTCCGCGTTTTCCGACGGGAGCAAATGGCTCTCACACCAGCGGGCCGGGGTCCGTGGCTGGTATTGCGGAGTCAAATTGGTGTCTTCTGGTCCGGTTCCACCTTCCAACAAATAAATTTGTATGTCGGGCGCCGTGCAGACCGGGGTTACAGGATGGGTTCACCTCCCGGAAAAGGGAGGCGGCATGCCACACGTCACAAACAGAAGCTGGACCGAGCAGGACATCGCTCGCCTTCAACAGATGGCTGCCGAAGGGGCATCCATCCTTCGGGCGGCGGCGGCTTTGAAACGCAAGACAACCTCGGTGGCCAAGGTCGCGCGTCGTCACGGCATCAAACTGGCCGGCACGCGGCAGCTAAAGGCGCAGATCCGAGAGCTGGACGAAAAGGCCCTATTCGGACGCTTTTGACTAGAGCTGCGCCAGGTACGTCCCAACAACAATGAGCGTCACGATGAGCGCCCCCATGATCGCGAAGGGGGCAAACCGCTCGAAATTGCTCAATGGGCGACGCTCGCCGTGTCCAGAGTGACGCAGGTCCGCTTCCGCTGACGCCGATCCATCCCCGTCACCTTCATGACCTTTCCGACCGAGCAATTGCCGCCCTGGACGTAGACCACGGCGAACGGGTTCAGGGTGTGAGGTTCACGCGAAAGGATGGTTTGTGCCGCGGCCGACCCGGCGAAAGACAGGAAGCCGACACACAGAACGATGGTACGCATAACTCATCTCCACAGCCGACGATGGCCTACAACGTCGGAGTTGAGAATTAGTTTTTGACAGAGAATATCGTCTCTAGACCTTGTACGTTTTTCACCTCAACTGATTCGGGCCGTCAGGCTCGTACAATCCGCACCCGTCTGCACGCTGGCCGACATTGGCTAAAAAACATTCAGCTTGAAGATAATTGAGTTAGTCATACTTTGCGTGCTTCCGCGAAGACCGCTTAAGCGGCGGCGGACTGGAGGAGGCATAAGCATGTGGAATTTCGGTCAGTCGTCCGATGATGAGGCGCTTCGCCTACTGGCAGCATTTTTGAAGATCAATGAGCCAGAGGGGCGCCGCGAGATCGTGGAGCTGGCCGAGCGATATCATCGCATCACGGTCCATCCCGTGACGAAACTGCCGCAACTGAGGCAGGACAACGCGCCCGCGGTTAACCCGCCGTTTGCTGACAAGAAATAGCATACTCCTCAACGGAGGGTGCAGCCATGTGGTGGAAGAAGGACGATCCATCAGACAAGGACGCCGTGCGCCTGGTCGAAGCCCTTCTAGGCAAGGCCGAGGACAGGCCGCAGAACGTCATCGACTTGTCGCAACGGCTCTTGCGACAGAAATCCAAGCCAACCTTGAGGGTCGTTAAAGACCCGGAGGCCTAAACGTGCTCCCGGTGTCGCCGCAGCTCCTCAACTGCCGCCATTCCCGCCGCCAACATTCTTGCGAATGTTCGCTCCCCGGGACTCACCCGGTCTACCATCTTTGAGGCGATGAATCGCCGGTACTCATGCGAGTCAAGTTATTTGGGCAGCGCCTTGCAGGCCTTGTCGAGCGCCATTTCCATCTCAGGGATGACCTGCAGTAAAAGGCATCCGCAAGCAGCGGAGTCGTTTGCCTTGCATTGGACGACAAGTCCTTTCACGGTCATTTTTGTTTCCTTTATTGGACCCGCCATTAGGCGAGCTTTCTCGGTCACCAATGGTTAGTGCGCAGACTTGAGTTCTATCACGGCTTGACGACCGGCTTCTTTCAACTTGGTAAGACTGCGGTCGCCCTGGTGAGCAGCAGCGAGAATTTGCTGTGCACCATAAGACCGGTCTTTGTGTGAAGGCCGCCGCGAACGGATTGAAATTCGAGCGTCTCTGCATTAACGCGGGCCTGTTGACGGTCTCGCCATCTCAGGTTGTTTCGAAGCTGCTAGCTGTGCCGGGACATTTGAAACTCTGATGACAATGCGAACGATTAAGTAACACTCGCGCATCAGTGTACCTAAGCAGCCGCTTCTCTTTTTTAAGGCGGGCCGCGCTGGCAGTTATTCGTGTCCAACGTCGCACACGATCACTGAATGTGATTCGAACCTACCGCAACCTCAGAAAGGGGCGAGCGAACCTGGACCATGGCGACGTTTCTTTCTTTGCGATCTTTCGTAAACTGGCTGCTGCTGCGTGACGCGAGCCCCCAGCTGCTCGTTGCCAAATATCAAGAGCTGAAGCATCAGATCCCCCTGCTCTACGCGCTATTGAGCTTGAACGCGCTGGCCGTTGCCTTCACACATCTTGAGCACGCACCGCACTGGATGACGATCTGGATTCCGGGTGTCCTAGTGTTGGTCAGCGTTGTCCGCATGTCGAGCTGGCTCAAACGGAGCGGGGTCATCGACGCGCCCACGGCTTTGCGACAATTACGCCGCACCATTCTGCTGGGTTCGCTGCTTGCCGCTGCTTACATCAGCTGGTCGCTAGGGCTCAGTCAGTTTGGCGGCGACCACGAACAAACGCACGTCGCCATCTTCATCGCCATCACAGTAATTGGTTGCATCTTTTGCCTGATGCCGCTGCCCCAGGCTGCCGTTGCTGTGACGGCCATCGTGATGATGCCGGCGCTCTACTACTATCTCTCCTTCGGAGACGCTGTCTATGCGGCCATCGGCATCAACATCGCGCTGGTGACGGCCGTTCTCATCCGGGTGGTCTTAAGCGGTTACCAAGCTTTCAGAAGCTCGGTGCTCGCAAACATCGAAACGCAACGGCTCAATGCCGAGATTACAGCCATCGCGCATACCGACCCTCTCACTCAGCTCCCCAATCGCCGGCTGTTCTTTTCCGAGCTAGCGGAGCGCTGTGCGGCCGCCCGTTATAACGGGCATGAATGCGCGGTCGGCCTCATCGATCTCGACCGCTTCAAGGCCGTTAACGACACGATGGGTCATATTTTTGGCGACCAGCTGTTACAGACGGTCGCTCAACGCCTCAAGGAGGCGTTTTCAGAGCACGGCCTTGTCGCCAGGCTGGGCGGGGATGAATTCGCATTCTGCATCGAGGCTGATGGCTGCAAAGCGACAGCGTTTGCCAATACAGTCTGTGAGGCTATTTCGGCCCCCTATGTTATCGCTGGCGCCAATGTCTCCATCGGCGCGACCTGTGGCATTGCGCTTCTTTCCACGGTTGGAGACGAAGACTCACTTTACGACGCAGCCGATTATGCCCTTTACAAGGGCAAGTCCGACCGGCGGGGGTTTGCAACGCTCTATGCAGCTAGGCATGAGGCCCTATTGCGTGCCGACCGCGCCATCGAAGCGGCGCTGCAAAGCGCTAATCTATCGACGGAGATGGAAGTCCATTATCAGCCGATCGTAGACCACAACCAGCGCGTTATCGCCGTCGAGGCCCTGGCGCGTTGGAACAGCCCTGTTCTTGGCAACGTCCGCCCTGACATCTTCATCCCACTCGCCGAGAAGACCGGGAATGTGCATCGCCTCACGCTTATTCTCTTCGAGAAAGCGCTCCAGCTGGCGGTCAGCCTGCCGGAGAAGGTAAAGTTGTCCTTTAACCTTTCCGCTCACGACCTGATGAGCTCCGAGACCATTTTAGGTTTGATCGCTCTTATCAGGCGGTCGGGCATTGCGCCGGCGAAACTCATTTTTGAGCTGACCGAAACGGCCGTCATGCGGGACTTCGATGCGGCGGAAGAGTCTCTCACACTGCTACGCGCGCTTGGAGTCGCTATCGCGCTGGACGATTTCGGAACGGGTCAGTCAAGCCTGAGCTATCTGAGGCGTCTGAACGTCCACAAGGTCAAAATTGATCGCAGTTTCGTGGCCGATGTCCATGAACATGGGGGGCAAAATTTGCTGGCTGCGATTGTGGCACTTTGCAACAGAATGGACATCAAGTGTATCGCCGAGGGAGTTGAAACATCCGATCAACTCAAAGCGTTGAATGAGCTCGGATGCCAAGCATTCCAAGGCTACCTGTTCAGCAAACCCTTGCCCGAAGCACAGCTTTGCCAGTGGCTGGACGGTCATTATCTGACGGACGGCGGCCCATCGAGGGTTGAGACGCCAAGGGTAACAGGCGCGATCGCCCGCCCAGCATAGGACGCTTTACGGTAGGTGGACGTTATGAACAAGCGATCCATGCAGATCGGTCCACGGAAGACCAGTATTCGACCGGTTCGAGCCATGAGCGGAAATTCGAGCTCGGATGCCTTGATCGGCGCATGGAAACTAGGAGACGTGCAATCGCCGAGAGAAACCCTGCCGCCCGGCGTGGATTACGGACAGACAGGGCGTCCAAGATCAGCCGCGGCTCAAAACCTACGAAGCCGCATTTCAGCACGCCGACGACGCCGGCTTACGGACAAGAGCCGGGAGGAACCGGTGCTGATTGACGGGTATCAAAATCTGGAAGTTGACGAGTTGAGCCCTAATAGCGGTGCCGACGACGAGACAGCGAAGGACTGGTCACTGTCGTCGCGGGTGAATTAAACGGGGGTAGGGTCAGCGCTTGGCCATGCCCTTCAAACTGTCGAGGTCGATAACGTCCCGTTGTCGTCCCTTACCATGATGTCAAACTGCCCGCCATCAACGAGACTGTTAATTTTCTCTAGAGCCTCTTAGGCCGTTACGACGAACGAGCCAACGGACCCGCCTGTCTTCGTCTCTGCATCTACCTGAAAGGCCGCGCCCACTCGTTTGGTGCGCTTGGATCAACCGGGCTGCCCG
>NZ_JBIISY010000244.1:0-8481 GCF_044340795.1 Tardiphaga sp. | reverse complement strand
GGCCGCGGCGACCACCTTGGCATATTCGTCGCCTTCCGAAGTGATGGTGGTGACCATCACCTGCGTCGGCGCCAGCCAGAGCGGGAAGTTGCCGGCATAGTGCTCGATCAAAATGCCGATGAAACGCTCCATCGAGCCGCAGATCGCGCGATGCACCATCACCGGCGCCTTCTTCGATCCGTCGGCATCGATATAGAACGCGCCAAAACGTTCCGGCAGGTTGAAGTCCACCTGCGTGGTGCCGCACTGCCAGTCGCGGCCGATCGCATCGCGCAGCACATATTCGAACTTCGGCCCGTAGAACGCGCCTTCGCCCGGCGAGATCTCGGTCTTGATGCGGCCGCCCGACTGCGCCTCGATGGTCGAGAGCACCGTGGCCATCACGCGCTCGGCGTGATCCCACATCTCGTCGGTGCCGACGCGCTTCTCCGGACGCGTGGACAGCTTCACCACGATGTCGCCGAAGTCGAAGTCGGTATAGGTCGACAGGATCAGGTCGTTGATCTTCAGGCATTCCTCGGCGAGCTGGTGCTCCGTGCAGAACACATGGGCGTCGTCCTGGGTGAAGCCGCGAACGCGCATCAACCCGTGCATGGCGCCCGAGGCTTCATAGCGATGCACCACGCCGAATTCGGCGAGACGCAGCGGCAGGTCGCGATAGCTCTTCAGCCCATGCTTGAAGATCTGGACGTGGCCGGGGCAGTTCATCGGCTTCAGCGCAAACCAGCGCTTGTCCTCGGCCTCGTCGCCGGCGGACTGCGCCGCGAACATGTTTTCGCGATACCAGCCCCAGTGGCCCGACGTCTCCCACAGGCCCTTGTCGAGGATCTGCGGTGCGTTGACCTCCTGATAGTCGCCGGTGAGGCGGCGGCGCATATAGGCGATCAGCGCCTGGAAGATGGTCCAGCCCTTGGGGTGCCAGAACACGACGCCCGGGCCTTCTTCCTGGAAATGGAACAGGTCGAGTTCGCGGCCGAGCTTGCGGTGATCGCGCTTCTCCGCTTCCTCGATCTGCTTCATGTAAGCGTCGAGGTCTTCCTGCTTGGCGAAGGCGGTGCCGTAGATGCGCGTCAGCATCGGGTTGTTGCTGTCGCCGCGCCAATAGGCGCCCGCCACCTTCATCAGCTTGAAGGCGTTGCCGATCTTGCCCGTGGAGGTCATGTGCGGGCCGCGGCAGAGATCGAACCAGTCGCCCTGGTAATAGATCTTGATCGGCTCGTTGCCGGGAATGGCATCGACCAGCTCGACCTTGAAGGCCTCGCCCTTGTCGCGGAACACCTGCTTGGTCTTCTCGCGATCCCACACCTGCTTGGTGAAGGGCGTGTCGCGCTGGATCAGCTCGCGCATCTTCTTCTCGATGGCGGCAAAGTCCTCGGGCGTGAACGGCTCCTCGCGATAGAAGTCGTAATAGAAGCCATTCTCGATCACCGGACCGATGGTCACCTGGGTCTGCGGCCACAGCGTCTGCACGGCTTCGGCGAGCACATGCGCGGCGTCATGCCGGATCAGCTCCAGCGCGCGCGGGTCTTCGCGGTTGATCAGTTCGAGCTTGGCGTCCTGCTCGATGGGGTCGTTGAGGTCGCTGACCACGCCATCCAGCGCCATCGCGACGGTGCGCTTGGCGAGCGAGGGCGAGATGCCCTTGGCAATGTCGAAGCCGGTCGTCCCCCGCGGATACTGGCGCACGGCGCCGTCCGGAAAGGTGAGGTTCACATTGGCGCTGTTCTGGTCGGCGGGGGTGAGGTTGGCGAGGCCGAATTTGAATCCGGAGCCTT
Organism: Tardiphaga sp.; assembly: GCF_044340795.1. GTDB lineage: Bacteria > Pseudomonadota > Alphaproteobacteria > Rhizobiales > Xanthobacteraceae > Tardiphaga. The sequence goes on along the minus strand of NZ_JBIISY010000244.1, from coordinate 6,706 downwards.
CATTCTCAGTCATGTCTTCTCTCCTGTGGCTCACTCCTGCACACGGGCGCAGGTAAGCGGGGAACAGCGGTATAGCAGCCGATTCGGATGTTGCAACAGCAGTCCGGCGAGGTTTTGACGCCGTCGAAGCTGCCTTTTTACGATACCGGATCTTGCCCGGGGCTCGCCGCGCCTCACACGGGGCGCGAACGTTCCAGCTGGGTCAGGACGTCGCCCGCGATCTGCTGTTCGGAGAAGCCGGTCAGATCGCGGTGCCGGGTCTCGTGGTTGGTGCGCGCAGCCAGCATCCATGTCCGGCTGCGATGCGCGGCCGGCGTCTCCCAGGCCATGTAGGCGGCCAGCGGGCGGGAGCGCGGCAGCAGGCGATAGACGAACACCCGGTCGGTTCCGAAGCTGACCGTCAGCGATGCACCCTCGCTTTCGATCTTCACCGCACTGTCGGCCCAGCCTTCGGCGAGCATGGTCTGGCAGACCGATTGCAGTGCCGGCACGCCATGGCTCGCAATCTGGCGCTCGATCTCGGCGCGGCTCGCCGGCACGAACAGCCGCTTGAGGCGTTCGCTGATCGCAGGACCCTCCGAGGCGATCGTCTCGCCATCGAGATCGGCATTGGTCTGCCGCACCAGGCCGTAAGCGAGCAGCAGCATGATGAAGCAGAACGGCAGGGCCGCCATCAATGTCGCTGCCTGCAACGCGCCGAGACCGCCGGCGAGCAGCAGAAGCGTCGCGGTCGCGCCCAGCACGATGCACCAGTAGATGCGCTGCCAGCGCGGCGTGTCTTCCTCGCCGCCGGATGCCAGCGTGTCGATCACCAGCGCGCCGGAATCGGCTGACGTGACGAAGAACACGCCGACCAGCAGGATCGCGAGCCCCGACGTGAAGCCCGCAGCCGGCAGATATTCGAGAAACTTGAACAGTGCCGTCGAGAGATTGGCCTGCACCGCGGCGGCGATGCCGCCATGAGCAGCGCCAAGATCAAGCGAAATCGCCGTATTGCCGAACACCGTCATCCAGAGAAAGGTGAAGGCTGTCGGCACGAACAACACGCCGACCACGAATTCACGGATCGTGCGTCCGCGCGAGATGCGGGCGATGAACATGCCGACAAAGGGCGACCACGCGATCCACCACGCCCAGTAGAACAGCGTCCAGTCGGCCATCCATGCCCGCGGCTCATAGGCATACAGCTTGAAGGTGCGCTCGACGAAATGATCGAGATAGAGGCCGAAATTCTGCACCAGTGCGCGGAGCAGGAATAGCGTCGGCCCGCTGCACAGCACGAACACCATCAGCAGCACCGCGAGCACGAGATTGAGTTCGGACAGGCGCCGGATGCCGCGCTCGGCGCCGCTCAGCACGGACAAGGTCGCCACGCCCATGACGACGACGATGACGGAGACTTTCATGACCGGCGAGTCGGCGATCCCGTAATTATAGGCAAGGCCCGCCGTCATCTGCGACACGCCGAACCCCAGCGACGTGGCGACACCGAACACGGTGCCGCACACGGCGAAGATGTCGATGGCGTCGCCGAGCGGGCCGTTGATGCGCTTGCCGAGAATGGGCGACAGGCCGGAGCGGAATGTGAGCGGCAACCCCTTGCGATAGGTGAAATAGCCGAGGCTGAGACCGACCACGGCGTAGATGGCCCAGGCATGCACGCCGTAATGATGGAAGGTGATCGCCATCGCCTCGCGGGCGGCGCGGATGGTGCCGCTCTGCGCTTCCGGTGGCGAGATGTAATGCTGCACCGGTTCGGCCACCGCGAAATACATCAGGCCGATGCCCATGCCGGCCGCGAACAGCATGGCGAGCCAAGAGACATAGGGGAATTCGGGCTCGGCATCGTCCGGTCCGAGGCGCAGCTTGCCCGTCGGGCCGAAGCCCAGCACGATGACGACGACAAGGAAGATCGCCACCGACGCCACATAGAACCAGCCGAAGGTGTCGATCACCCAGCTCTGCGCGAGTTTGAAGAGGCTGTCGGCAGTGCCGGGCATGACGATCGTGATCGTCAGCAAAGTGGCGATCACGGCGGACGCGCCGAAGAAAACGCGCGGCTTGATTTGACTTTGAAACATCAGGCCGCCTTAGCCGCCGGATGAGCGAGAGTCCAATTCAGCGGGTTGCAGAGGCAGGATCGTACCCAAATTGGGCGATCAACCACGCACGCTTGCTGTGTCATCGACGCCACCGGTCGCGCTGAGCTGGTGCGCAGTGTCTACTGGATCCCCGCTTTCGCGGGGATGACAAGCTGAGCGTTTAGCAAGCGGTGCGTTCAAGCCGCCGCCATCTCGGTCAATACGCCGCTCACATGCGCAGGCGACATCCCGAGTTGCTTGCCGATATCCGAGGCCAGCATCCATTCGCGTTCGCCGAGTGGGCGTCCGGGTGCAATGGCAATCACCGCCCGCAGCGTCGCTTCCTTGCCGCGGTCGTTCAGGCTGTCGGCCTCTCGGGCAGTATTGGATAGAACCGTGTTGCGGTCGGCGCCGGACATCACGGCCGTCGCGATCGACTCCGGTGTGGCCTCGACACCCAGCAGTTTCTCCGTGGCCTCGGTGATCCGGTCTGTGAGTGCCGGCGTCAACCCCCCTTCGCCGGACATCAGCAGCATCAGTTGCGCCAGCATGGTTGCAAGTCTGTCGTCACGCTGATGCTGTTCGCGGATCGGATCATGCTGCAGCACAGTCTCGTTCCAGGCCTTGTCGCAGGCCGTGCATTCCACATAGCGGTCGAGCTCCTGCATCGGGATCAGCGGGATCCAGTACAGATGACCCCATTTCTTCGGGCGGCGCAGATTGTAACCCTGATGCTGCGCGCAGCCGGGGCAGAAGAACTGACCCTTGTCGATGATTTTCTTGGTGACGTAGGTTCCCCAGACGATCATGCAGTCCTCGCAAGTGCTGTCGCTGAATCCGTGTCGCGGGATTCATCTCGCTTCGATGAGCAGACGCCATGTTGTGCGCCCTTGTCCCTGGTAGTCGTCAAAACGGCTGAACGGGTTTGACCCTCAGAACCCACATTTTTGCATACGGCCAATGTGCGTGGGCCTTCACACCGATGTCGTGTCGTGGGGGCGCAAGCGCATGATCGCTGCTGTACAGTTCCCTGTCGCGTGATATCACGGGCCGTGTCCCGCCCGTTTGCACCGACTGCACTCATGATCGGCAATTTCGTCACCGGCGTTGGCCTGCTCGGGCCGACGGCGATGCTCGGCGAATTGTCTGCGGGGCTTGGCGTCACCATCCGTGAAGCCGGGCTGCTGATCACGTTCGGCGCGGCGATGCTGTGCATCTGCTCGCCCTTGATGTCGTGGCTGACCAGCCGGATCGAACGGCGAACCATGCTGATCTCCGTGATCGCAGTCGTTGCCGTGTGCAATCTCGCTTCGGCCTTCGCGCCCAATTACACCGTGCTGCTCGCGATCCGCCTCGTGATGTGCATCGCCGCTGCGCCCTATACGCCGCAGGCCGCGGGTGTCGTGGGCATGCTGGTGCCGCCGGAGAAGCGGGCGAGCAGTGTGGCCTATGCTTTCCTCGGCTGGACACTGGCGGCGGCCGTCGGGTTGCCGATGGTGACCTTCATCGCCAGTCATTTCGGCTGGCGCGAGGTCTATGGCGTTGTCGGCGTGATGAGCTGCATCAGCTTCACGCTGCTGGTCTGGCGAATTCCGGGCGGACTGTTCGGCGCACCGGTCGATCTCAGCACGTGGTCGTCGCTGGCGCGCAACCGGCTGGTGCTGCTTCTGCTGTCGATCACCACGCTGCAGATCGCCGGACAGTTCTCGATCTTCACTTTCATCGTCCCGCTGCTCGAACGTCTTGCGGGAGCAGGGCACAATGCTGCGGCGACAGTCTTCGTGATCTATGGCGTTTGCGGCTTCCTCGGCATCATGACGGCCACGCGGATCGTCGACAGTTGGGGACCGCTCAGAACATCGATCCTCTCGACGTCGCTCGTGCTGACGGGCATGTCGGTCTGGACATTCGGTGCCGGCCATCTCGTGGTGATGGCATGCGGTGTTGCCATCTGGGGGCTCGGCTTCGGCGCCATCACATCGATGCAGCAGATACGCCTGATCATGGCCGCGCCCGCCGCGGGCGCCGCAGCCGTCTCGCTCAACACCTCGATGCTGTATGTCGGACAGGCGATCGGATCAGGCATCGGCGGCGTGCTCTTCGCCGGCGGCTTTTTCCATGCGTCAGGCTATGTCGCGATGGTGTTTCTGACGGTCGCATTGTCAGCGATCATCTGGAGCCGGCGGCTGTCGCGCGCTGCGGCGGTCTGAGCGATCTACTCCATAGCATCATTGACGCCGCGCCAGCGCGCGTAGCGCCACGGCAGATACCAGCGGGCGCCGGCAGGCGTCGCGGTCGGCACATTATCGATGCCCGAGGTTCCCCATGGCTGGCAGCGCAGCAGCCGCGCCAGCGTCATCCAGCCCCCCGCCCAAAGTCCATAACGCTCGATCGCTTCGTCGCCATAGATCGAACATGATGGGATGTGACGGCAATTGAAGCCGACCAATGGCGAGAAGCTGTGGCGATAGAGCCAGATCGCACCGCGGCCGAGGTTCCGTGGGGTGCGTCGGATGATACCGATGCAATGCGGGCACGCTGGGTGGTTCATGGTCGGCTTGCTATTCGATCGATCAGGATTTGCCGGGTTTCATGGCAGGGAACCGGGGCGCTTATGCAGTGCGGTCACACTCGCCAATTTATCGCATGCAGCGCAGCAAAAGTAACTGGACGCCGGGCCGCTGAACGCTAGTTTTTGATTACGCTCGTGTGACAGAATCATGAGCGTTCGGTGTGGCATAGGCTTTGCTCCGTAGTTCGTGCACGCGGCGTGCGAGAGGGAACCGAATTGAGCTTTGTGCGGTCTTTTCGTTGGAGTGGTTCGGCGCTGCTGCGCGCCATGGCCGTTTGCATCGCATTGCCGGGCCTCGCTGCCTCCATTTCCGCTTCAAGCGCCTCTGCGGCCGTGCTCGAAGAGCGCAAGCTGCCGATGCGCTTCACCTGGGTTGCCTGCGAGCCGAACTGCCGTGGCTGGTTCACCGCTGTCGGCATCGTCACCGGTGACACCCCGAAGGACTTCGAGGAATTCGCCAGGACCCGTGACCTGAACGGTGCGACCGTCGTGCTCGATTCCTCGGGCGGCTCGGTCAATGACGCCATCACCATCGGCCGCCGCTGGCGCAAGCTTGGCCTGCGCACCACGGTGGGATCGACCATCGAATTGCAGTCGTCCTCGGGCGTGATGAAACCCGCGGTGTTGCCGCAGGCCTATTGCGAATCCATGTGCGTCTTCCTGCTGCTCGGTGGCAAGACGCGTTACGTGCCGGACGAGGCGCATGTCCGCGTCCACCAGATCTGGATGGGCGACCGCGCCGACGACCCGAAGGCGGCGAGCTATACCGCGCAGGATCTGATGATCGTGCAGCGCGATGTCGGCCGTCTCGCAAAGTACACGGTGGAGATGGGCGGCTCCGGCGACCTGCTGTCGCTCTCGCTCAGTGTGCCGCCTTGGGAGGACCTGCATCGTCTCACCACGGATGAGCTGAAGCTGTCCAATCTCGTGACCACCTATCATGTCGCAGACGTGCTGCCGCAGGAGCCCGCTGCGGACACGACGCCGGTGGCCGCGCTGGCGCCGAAGGCGATCCAGGACCGCTTTGTCAGCGGTACCGAGCACGAGAAGCCGGTGGCATCCACGGTCTCGACCACCAAGACCGCGGAAATCCAGGCGCCGACCGGCGGCGCCGCGCCGGCCAAATAGCACGGCGCCGGCTCAGGCCGGCGCGTCTTCCGTCTTGCCGGATTTCGCTTCGATCTGCCCGATGGCATCAACCACGGCGTCGAAGGTCAGCAGAGTCGAGGCGTGCCGCGCCTTGTAGTCGCGCACCGGCTCGAGCGCGGCGATATCAGCCCATTTCGCATCGGCCGGCGGCGCACCGTTTTCCTTCAGCATTTTTCGCACGGTCTCGCGCAACGCGCGGAGTTCTTCCGCAGTGGAGCCGACCACATGCGCTGCCATGATCGAGGATGACGCCTGGCCGAGTGCGCAGGCCTTCACGTCATGCGCGAAATCGGTGACCACGTGGCCATCCATGGCTAGGTCGATCTTCACCGTGGAGCCGCACAGTTTGGAATGGGCGGTGGCGCTGGCATCGGGCGATGGCAGGCGGCCGAGGCGCGGAATATTACCGGCGAGCTCGATGATGCGCTTGTTATAGATGTCGTTCAGCATCTGATACGGACCTTAACTCTGCCACCGATTCCAGATTCGCGTGCCGGGCCGGGCCCTTGGCGGTGGTGGAACAGCATCCTATATAGGGATGCGGACCGGCGAAAGAACGCCGGCCGTGCTCCAGATCGCCGGAATTTGAGAATTCCATTCGGCGCTGGCGATGTTATTGCTTTGACGGACTCAGGCGTCCGGCGGTTTCCCGCCCCGTCTGCCCGGTGACACCTCCGGCCTTACAGTTTGGCCGGTCGAACGGAGAGAAGATGGACGCGATCATCAAACCCATTCGCAACGCTGCCGACGCCGCCAGGTCTGGCGATGGCAAAAAGGATTTCCGGCCCGCGCAGCTTGATCCCGCCGAGTTCCTGGCCGCTGCCGTTGATCCCGAGCAGAGCCGTCCCTCGCGCGCCGAGGCCGAGAAGGCAGTGCAGACACTGCTCGCCTATATCGGCGAGAA
>NZ_JBIISY010000243.1:0-8496 GCF_044340795.1 Tardiphaga sp. | reverse complement strand
CGTTCTGCCGATGATTATGTAGGGACTGAACGTTGGCTTCGTTGCAAGATAATCGAACCTTCGTCAAATCACGCGACTATCTATACTAAAGAAGTTGAGAATGACATAGCCTTTGATGCCTCATTGCAATGAGCAGTATTGAACGCATTTCGCGCATCAATGAACTCACTGATTGATACGCATCTACTACCCGATCGTCGCGATCAGCCGCTGCACTACAGATCGCGATCCGATCATAAAGCTTGCGAGTGTAGCTGAACTCAACATCCACACAGTGTCGCGCGTGTCGAATGATGCATGATATTACCGCCAAAGTATGGCTATGCGTGTAGTCGCAGAAACACTCGCCCACCATCGCAACAACGATGGTTGCGCTCGATCTTATTTCTGAATGTGTAGGACACGAAGTAGCGAGGCCCGTTTACTGATAACAGCGCGTAACTACGAACCGCGAATTTGCTGCGGTGACAGTGCTGGCGAACCACGTTTCATGTCCTCGGCGGCCTTCACGACCTCGATCACACGACGGCTCAGCGGTGTCGCGATGCCATATTGATTCGCGAGCTGCACCACGACGCCCTGCAGATGATCGATCTCCGTGGGGCGCCCGCGCTGTAGATCCGCCCACATGGAAGAGCGCGCATTGGCGTCGATTTTCATCACGCTCCGAAGGATAAGTCCGAACAAACTGTCCGGGAGTCGAAGGAGATGAGGAGTCAGCGCGTGCGGCAGTGCATTCGTGGCAACCGGTGAAATGCCCGCAGCACGTAGTACCGCAAGCCCTTCGGTCATCTGATCGGCGAATAACAGTCGCCAGCTGCGGCGCTGCAACTGCGTATGGAGAGGCAGATCGGACAGCGCATTCAATGCGTTGCTGAGATTGACCAGCAGCTTGCCCCACTGCACGCCGATGATGTTCTCGGTCAAACTCACCGGCAGGTTCTGAACGGCCAGCCGCTTACCATTCTCTTTCGCATCGCGTTCAATCACCAGCGCCCCGGACGTGCCACGGTGAACGCTCCCATCGTCGCGGGTGACGACATTGAACGGCACCATCCCGCCCAGCACGCAATGACCGGGCAATGTCTGCTTGAGCGTGGCAACATTGCCAACGCCATTCTGAAGGCTGATAATCACGGCGTCTTCGGCGGAATGCCGGGCGATCAACTCTGCCATCGCAGCGGTATCGCCACTCTTCACCGCGACAACGATCATGTTGGCATCCTTCATGATCGCGGGATCTTGCGAGGGCGCGACTTGCCCCGCGCGCAGGCGCCACTGCCCGCCTTCGAAGCTCGAGAGCTGCAATCCATTCTGCGCGATACCATCGACCACGCGCGGACGCGCCAGCAACGATACATTGCGACCGTCTGCTGCGAGCATGCCACCGACAAAACAGCCGACACTGCCGGCGCCGGCAATGCAGATAGGACGTTGTGCGCTCACGTCACCTCCCGCTCATATGACTTCCGTTCCTAGCAAAATGCCGCAACGCTGCCTACCTGTGGAACCGACGCGACTTGTCCGCGTCATATCGCGCAGCTATCTTTTTATGGGCTGGCTGAACAGGAGACGACGATGGGTTTGCTCGACATTCTGAATGGCATGGCCAACGGTCCACGCGGCCCCAGCGATCCCAACGACAAGAGCGGTGGGATGTCGCCGATGACCATGGCGATCCTCGCGCTGCTTGCCTACAAGGGCTACAAACATATCACCGGTGGTCAGCAACAGCCGGCGCCACAAGGTCACCCGCAGCAGACACCCGCACCCACGCAGGCCAACGCCGATGATGGCGGCGGCCTCGGTGGCCTGCTGGGCGGGCTCCTTGGCGGCAACAGCACGGGCGGCGGAGCAACTGCCGGAGGAGGCCTCGGCGACCTCCTGCGCGGACCGCTCGGCGGCATCCTTGGCGGAGCAGCGGCCGGCAGCGTGCTGAGCGGCGGCCTCGGCGATCTCGTCAAACGATTGCAGGAGAACGGCCATGGCGACGCGGCGGATTCCTGGGTGCAGTCGGGGCCGAACAAGCAGATCGCACCGGGCGATCTCGGCGCCGCACTCGGTGCCGACGATATCGCGCAACTGACGTCACGCACCGGCATGTCGCGCGAGCAGTTGCTGTCCGAGCTCAGCAATGAGCTGCCTGGCGCAGTGGACGAGTTCACGCCGCATGGCCGGTTGCCGACGGACGACGAAGCGTCGTCGCGCTGGGTCTAGTTCAATTACACAGGGGGAATTGCGATGCTTTGGATCATTCTCGTCGGCTTCGTCGCGGGCATTCTCGCCCGTATCATCTCGCCGGGCCCGAACAATCCGTCGGGCTTCATTCTGACTACGGCGCTCGGCATCGCCGGCGCATTCCTGGCGACCTTCATCGGTCAGCAGATCGGCCATTACGGTCCGAACCAGGGTGCCGGCTTCATCACCGCCACCATCGGCGCGCTGGTGGTGCTGTTCATCTGGAACAGGCTGGTCGCGCGTGGATCCATCCCGGATCCCGGCCGACGATAACTCGTGAAAGTGAAAGCCCCGGTCAGCGTCTGACCGGGGCTTTTTTCTTACGCCCTGATCGACTGCAGATGCATGCCCGCATCCATGCGAACAAGCTCGCCGGTCATGTGACCGGACGGCGGCGTGGCCAGGAAGCAGATCAGCTGCGCGATATCTTCGGCCGTCGAGGCCGCCTGCAGCGGGACACGCGCAATCACGGCATCGCGCACTTTCGCCGCCGCTTCCGCGCCGCGGCCCTTGGTGAACCAGGGTGTATCGATATAGCCGGGGCAAACGGTATTGACGCGGATCAGCGGCGCCAGCGCACGCGCCAGCGACAACGTGATCGAATTCAGTGCGCCCTTGCTGGCAGCGTAAGCCACCGATGAGCCCGCGCCGGACAGGCCGGCCATGGACGACACATTCACCACCGCCGCCGCGCGGCCCGAAGCCTTGGCGCTGGCTTCGAGCAATGAGCGCGCCGCACGCACCATCTGATACGGTCCGATGGTGTTGATGCCGTAGATCCACTGAAAATCTTCGGCCGACAGCCCGTCGAGATCGTCATGCGCGACATGTTTGGTGACGCCGGCATTGTTCACCAACGCATCGATGCGGCCCCACTTCGCTGCTGCCGCAACGATCTTCTTGCAGTCCTCGTCCTTGGAGACATCGCCCTGCACCACGACGACTTCTGCTGCGCCCAGCTTGCGGCACTGCTCGGCGGTCGCTTCGGCTTCCTTCGCACTCGATGAATAATTGATCACGAGCCGCGCCCCGTCCTTGGCAAGGATGGCCGCCGTGGCAGCGCCGAGCCCCGACGCCGATCCCGTGATCACCGCACACAAACCATCCTTCGACATCCGCATTCCCTCTGTTTCTGTTCTTCAGATGGAGTGATCTAACACAGCCGCTTCGCGCTGGTATACAACCGCCACCATTCGGCCGCGCGGAATAAGCGCACACCATGCCGCCACCGCAGACCACAATGCAGGTGCGCCGCTTGCATCATGCGGGCTTTTCCGCATCATGCCCCGCAACAACACTGGCAGCACCCCATGCCCGGCATTCCCTGCCGAATGAGATGCGCTATCAGACGGGGAACGCCTTGACCGAGACAGACAATATCGTCGCCGAAACCGCCGAACGCATCTTCGCCGATCTCGCGGACGCACAAACCATCAATAACGACAAGCAAGGCGCCTGGAAGGCTCCGCTGTGGCAGGCGCTGGCCGATTCCGGCTTGCCGCTGTCCTGGGTACCCGAAGAATGCGACGGCTCCGGCACCAGCATGGCCGAGGGTTTCAGCGTGCTCAGCGTCGCCGGCCGCGCCGGCGTCAGCGTTCCGCTTGCCGAAACCATGCTGGCCGGCTGGCTGCTGGCCCAGGGCCGGATCAAGTCCCCCGAAGGCACGATGACCGTGGCGCCGGCCAATACGCGCGACCGGCTCACGCTCAATGCCGACGACACCATCTCCGGCCGTGTGCGCGGCATTCCCTTCGCCAAGGAAGCAAAGCACATCGCCGTTATCGCCGGCGGCTCGATCGCGCTGGTCGATGCCAGCGCCTGCAAGATCGACGCGGGCCTGAGCCTGGCCGGCGATCATTCCGACACCGTGAATTTCGACAAGGTGAAGCCGGTTGCGATCGCGAAAGCGCCGGCCGGCATCGACGAGCAAGCCTTGCTGCTGATGGGCTCGCTGGCGCGCAGCCTGCAGATCGCCGGCGCGCTGGAATCGATGCTCAGCATCAGCGTGCAGTATTCCGGCGAACGCGTTGCCTTCGAGAAGAAGATCTCGAAGTTCCAGGCCGTGCAGCACAATCTCGCAAGACTCGCTGGCGAGACCTCCGCTGCTCTCGCTGCTGCCAGTTCCGCCGCCGATGCCTTCTCGCACGGCGCTGATATCGACGATGCGCTGTTCCTCGAAGCCGCCGCGGCAAAGATCCGCTGCTCGGAGGCCGCCGAGAAAGGCGCTGCCATTGCCCATCAGGTGCATGGCGCCATCGGCTTCACTCAGGAGCACATCCTGCATCGCTACACGCTGCGCGCTCTTGCCTGGCGCGACGATTTCGGCAGCGAGAGCTACTGGGCCGTCGAGCTCGGCAAACTGGTCGCCAAGCGCGGTGCCGATGAGCTGTGGCCGCTGGTCGCATCGCGCTAACGAAGGAAACGAGAACCCAAATGACTGCAGCCCTTCGTTTCGACCCGATCCGCCTGCCCCCCGAATGCGAGCAGCTTCGCAAGGAAGTCCGCGCATTTCTCGCCGAGGAAATCGCCGCCGGCACCTTTGATCCGCACAAGCCCGTGCAGGAAGATGCCGACAACCGCGAATTCTCCCGCCGCGTCGGTGAGAAGGGCTGGCTCGGCATGACCTGGCCGAAAAAGTATGGCGGCCACGAACGCTCGTTCCTCGAGCGCTATGTGGTCACCGAGGAGATGCGCGTCGCCAATGCGCCAGTGCGCCGCTTCTTCGTCGCCGATCGCCAGAGCGGCCCGGTGTTGCTGAAATATGCGCCCGAGCATATCAAGATGGACATCCTGCCACGCATCTGCCGCGGCGAGATCTGCTTCTCCATCGGCATGAGCGAGCCAAATTCCGGCTCGGACCTGTTCGCCGCAAAGACCAAGGCCACCAAAACCGAGGGTGGCTTCCTGATCAATGGCAGCAAGATCTGGACGACCTCGGCGCATATCGCCGACTACATGATCGCGATCTTCCGCACTTCGCCGCCGACCAAGGAAAACCGCCGCCACGGCCTCACCCAGTTCCTCGTGAACATGAAGACCCCGGGTATCAAGGTGAACCCGATCGACCAGATCACCGGCCAGCAGGAATTCAATGAAGTCGTCTTCACCGACGCCTTCATCCCTGACGATCACATGCTCGGCGAAATCGACGGCGCCTGGAAACAGGCCACGTCCGAACTCGCTTACGAGCGTTCCGGCCCGGAGCGTTTCCTCGAGACCTATTACACGCTGACCGAACTGGTCCGTGCCGTGGGTCCGGAGCCGGATACGCGCAGCGCCGAAGGCATCGGCCGCCTGGTGGCACAGCTCCACACCATGCGCCGCATGTCGGTCTCGGTGGCCGGCATGCTGCAGGCCGGCAAGGAGCCGGTGGTGGAAGCCTCCATCGTCAAGGATATCGGCACCGTGTGGGAGCAGCAGCTGCCGCATCGCGTCCGCGACCTCGCTGCTTTCGTCGACGATACCGCATCAAACCATGCCACGCTCGACGAGATGCTCGATTTCGCCATCAAGACGGCGCCGAAACTCACCATCCAGGGCGGCACGACGGAAGTGCTGCGCGGCATCATCGCCCGCGGCCTCGGGCTGCGGTGATCACACTTATTGAATTGAGGACATCATGACCACCTACAAGGACATCGCCGTCGAAACCCGTGGCCACATCGCGATCATCGAGATCCGCAAGCCGCCATTCAACTTCTTCGACATCCTGCTGATCCAGCAGATCGCCAATGCGCTCGACGAGATCGATGCCAATCCGGAGCTGCGCGCCACGGTGCTCTGCGCACAGGGCAAGTCGTTCTGCGCCGGCGCCGATTTCAGCGATCCAAACCGCAAGGAAACCGAAGCGGCCGCCAAGAGCGGCGATCCCGCCGACAATCTCGGCTCCATCGGCCATCTCTATATGGAAGCCGTGCGCATCTTCCGCGCCAAGAAGCCCATCGTCGCTGCCGTGCAGGGCGCAGCCATCGGCGGCGGTCTCGGCCTCGCCGTGTCGGCTGATTTCCGCGTCGCCTGCCCGGAGACGCGCTTCGCCGCCAACTTCACCCGCCTTGGCTTCCACCCGGGCTTTGGCCTCACCGTGTCGCTCACCGAGCTGATCGGCAAGAACAATGCCGAGCTGATGTTCTACACCTCACGCCGCGTCGGCGGCGAGGACGCCCTGAAGATGGGCCTCGCCAATGTGCTGGTGCCGCAGGACCAGGTCCGCGATGCCGCCATCAAACTGGCCGAGGAAATCGCCGAGAATTCGCCGCTCGGCCTGCTCTCGACCCGTGCCACCATGCGCGCCGGTCTCGCCGACCGCGTCGCCAAGGCGACAGAGCATGAACTGGCCGAACAGACCCGCCTGCGCGCCACCGAAGACTTCAAGGAAGGCGTTGCGGCCACCGCCGAGCGTCGCGTGCCGAACTTCAAGGGGCGCTAAGTCCCCGCCGGGTTTGTTCTGCAAACCTCACTACGGAATGGCCGGGTTCGCCCGGCCATTTTTATTTTGCGACAAGACAGCGGTATGCACCCGTTGTCGTCCCGGCGAACGCCGGGACCCATAGCCTCCGAGGTCATGGTTGAAACGATGGCGTCACACTTACCGTGCGCAACTATCTCGACAGCGTGTATGGATCCCGGCATTCGCCGGGATGACATCGAGTCTAATTCTCCCTCACCACCAACGCATCCACGATCGTAACGCCCTCGCCCACCGGATGCACCAGAACCGGATTGAGCTCGATCTCGGCCACATTCTCCTTGAGCTGCGCAGCCAATTGCGAGACCTGCGCTATCAACGCTGATGCAGCCGGTACATCGGCCTCTGCAGCCCCGCGAAATCCGTTCAGCAGCGGCGCGCCCTTCAACGCATTCAGCATCTCGCTCGCCTCCTCCGCACTCACCGGCGCAGGTCGATAGATCACATCCCGGAACAGCTCCGTGGTGATACCACCAAGCCCTACCATCACCATCGGCCCGAATGTCTTGTCGAGCAGAGTGCCGACAATGATCTCGACGCCCTTCCTGGCCATCGGCGAGACCAGCACGCCCTGCAGTGCCGCCTGCGGCCGATGCGTCTGTGCGCTCGCTATCAGCGCGTCATAGGCGGCTGCGGCTTCCTCTCCGGTCGTGATATTGACCTTCACGCCGCCGACCTCGCTCTTGTGCGGAATGTCGCGCGACTGGATCTTCATCACCAGCGGGAAGCCGACCTTTGCGACGGCGTCATCGAGAACCGATTTGTCGGTGACGAGAATCTCATTGGGCAGCGCAACGCCCGCAACCTGCAGCAACGTCTTGCTGTCATGTTCAGACAATGTCGGCGCCGAAAGGTGTTTGACGAGGTCGACCGGCGCCTGCGCCACGTCGGCGATGGACCTGGCCGGCTTGAAACGCGCGTGATCAACGATCCGCCGCATCGCCACGCCCACATGGGTCAGCCCGGACAGAACGACCACACCGGATTCCGCAAGCCCCGTGCGCGCGAAATGCGATGGCAATGTGTAGGACCAGAACACGATGGGCTTCTTCTGCGCCGCGATCACCGGCGCCAGTTCCGGCGTCTTGAACGGCATGCGCGTTTCGCTGGACAGCGAAATCACCACCAGGATCGCATCGACCTCGTCGGACTTGTCGAGCAGTTCGATCGTCTTCTGCAGCCCGCCGCTATGCACCGCCTGCGCGGTGATATCGATGGGATTGCGCGGCGAGCCGTAAGACGGGATCAGTCCGCGGATCGTCGCCTGCACGTCGTTCGACAGCTCCGGCACCTGCAGGCCCTGCGCCGACACGACATCGGCGCCCCAGATCCCCGCGCCGCCCGAGACGGTGACGACAGCCACGCGGTCGCCTTTCGGCAACGGTGAGGTCGTCAAAACCGCCGCGATGCTGACGGCTTCGTCGAGATCATTGGAGACGATGAAGCCATAGCGCGCGAACACCGCGTCATAGGCCGCAGTCCAGCCGGCCATGCTCGCCGTGTGCGACGCCGCCGCACGTTCGCCTGCGCCGGAGCGACCGACCTTGGTGACGATGACCGGTTTGCCGATCTCCGCCGCTTTCCTTGCAGCAGCGAGAAAATGATCGACGTCACGAATGCCCTCGATGAACAGCAGGACCACATCCGTCGCGGGATCCTGCACCATATAGTCGAGGAACGCACCTGCCCCGAGATCGGACTCATTGCCCGTCGAGATCACGGTGCTGAGCGCGATGCCGAGTGCTTTGGCGCGATGATAGATCGCAAAGCCGATGCCGCCGGACTGCGCGACA
>NZ_JBIISY010000242.1:0-8500 GCF_044340795.1 Tardiphaga sp. | reverse complement strand
TGCGCGCTAGGACCGGGCGATCCAGTAAACTCAGTCCATGCGCTGTTTACTGGGTCACCCGGTCAAGCCGGGTGACGACACCGGAGAGTGCTCCGCCAATGTGCACCGCCGAACTTTAGCCCCTTTCCTCACCGATTTAACACCATCGCCACTGTTCTGATGCTCCCGGCCGGTATAGGTTTGCTGCCATCACTGCGTGACGGCGCAATCGATTTGAGAGCTTCGAACCCTCATTTTCCAAAAATTGCTGCGCACGGTGCCGAGGCACTGCAGGCGGGCCGCCAAGACCGGAACCGGATCGTGCAGTTTCACTCCCTTCGCCTGTCACTGAAATCGTTTGCGACGGCCACAGCCCTGATGATGTGCGCGCTCGCGCCGCAAGCCGCGCGCGCCGAAGCAACGCTGGTGGTGGAAGTGGACAGCGGCAAGGTGCTGCAGGCCGAGAACGCCACCTATCCGTGGCATCCGGCATCGGTCACCAAGATCATGACCGCCTATGTGACGCTCAAGGCCGTGAAGGAGGGACGCATCCGTCTCGACACCGTGTTCACGGTGTCGCCGATCGCCGCGGCCGAGTCGCCCTCCAAGATGGGCTTCAAGGCCGGCACCCAGGTCACCGTCGAGAACGCGCTGACGATGATGATGGTGAAGTCGGCCAATGACATGGCCGCGGTACTCGCCGAAGGCGTCGGCGGCTCCATCGACGGCTTCTCCGCGATGATGAATTCCAACGCCCAGCGCCTCGGCATGACGCAGACCCATTACGTCAATCCGAACGGCCTGCCCGCCGACGAGCAGGTGACCTCGGCCCGCGATCTCGTGATCCTCGCCCGCGCCGTGATCCGCGACCTGCCGGAATACGAATATTTCATGCATATCCCGGCGATGAAATTCGGCCGTCGCATCACGCCGAACTTCAACAAGCTGATCGGCCGCTATCCCGGCGCCGATGGTTTCAAGACCGGCTTCATCTGTGCCTCCGGCTACAATCTCGTCGCCTCCGCCACCCGCGGCAACAAGCGCCTGATCGCCGTCGTGCTCGGCTCCACCTCGGGCCATGCCCGCGCGGTGAAGGCCGCGCAGCTGCTGGAGGCCGGTTTCGGCAACAGCAATGGTGGCCTGACCTGGCTGAAGCCGGCGCTCGGCACCGTGGACGCGATGGCGCCGATCGATGCCGCGCCGCCGAACCTGCGCGATGAAATGTGCGGACCGAAGCGCAAGCGCCAGGGCCCGATCAGCGACGAGGATGCCGTGGCCAGCAGCGAAGCCTCGAGCTCGGCCGCACTGTCCTTCTTCGCCGGCGGATTGCAGCCGCCGACGCTCCGCCCGGAAGACATGATGGCCGCGGCCGCCGCGCCTGTGGAGCCCGTCATCGTCTATACCGGACCGAAGAAGACCGGCGCCGACCTGATCGCCGCCAATGCGGTGGAAGAGGCCAAGCAGACCCCGAAGGCGAAGCCGAAGAAGGGCACCAAGGCCGCGGCGAAGAAGCCGGCTGCAGCCGACACCAAGGACGCCAAGGCAACCACCGACGCCAAGCCGGCCGCCGCCAAGCCTGCAGCGAAGCCCGCCGCGCCCAAGCAGGCTGCGGCGAAGCCCGATGCAGCCGCATCCAAGCCTGCAGCCGCGAAGCCCGCGGCGGCCAAGCCTGCAGCAGCCGCTGCCCCGAAGCCGGCTGCCAAGCCCGCGCCGAAGCCCGCAGCCACCGGCGAAGCCAAGCCGGCTGCGACAGCACCGCGTAGCTGAGCTGTAGGGCGGATTAGCGCAGCGTAATCCGCCGGCCGACCTCATGGTTGAAACTCCGCGGCGGATTAAGCCTTCGGCTAATCCGCCCCTACGGCAAAGTGTCGCGCGACCCGCTTCCTTAACCAATCATATGCGTTGATCTTGCGGAACGTGGTGCCCTGAGGCGCCGTGTTGCGACGCCGCTTGCCTTGTCTGCGCGATCTGCTCAATACTTCGCGCAACGAACTAACAACGAGGGGGAATGTCATGGAGCGCATCTGGCTCAAGCACTATCCGGCCGGCGTGCCTGCCGATATCGACACCGCGCAATATCCGTCGCTGGTGGCGCTGCTGGAAGAGAGCTTCGCGAAGTTTCGGGATCGCAAGGCCTTCATCTGCATGGACAAGTCGATCACCTATGGTGAGCTCGACGACCATTCGGTGGCGCTCGGCGCCTGGCTGCAGAGCAAGGGCATGGCCAAGGGCGCCCGCGTCGCGCTGATGATGCCCAATGTGCTGAACTATCCGGTCGCCACCTGCGCCGTGCTGCGCGCCGGCTATGCCGCCGTCAACGTCAATCCGCTCTATACGCCGCGCGAGCTGGAGCACCAGCTGAAGGACAGCGGCGCCGAAGCCATCATCGTGCTGGAGAACTTTGCCTCCGTCGTGCAGCAGGTGATCGCCAGGACCCAGGTGAAGCATGTGATCGTCGCCAGCATGGGCGACATGCTCGGCTTCAAGGGCATGATCGTGAATCTCGTGGTTCGCCGCGTCAAGAAGATGGTGCCGGCCTTCAACCTGCCCGGCTCGGTTGCCTTCAACGATGCCGTCTCGGCCGGCCGCAGCATGACGTTGAAGAAGCCGACGCTTGGCCCGGACGATGTCGCCTTCCTGCAATATACGGGCGGCACCACCGGCGTCTCCAAGGGCGCGACGCTGCTCCATCGCAACATCATCGCCAACATGCTGCAGAACGACGCCTGGCTGCAGCCGGCGATCCGCAAGCCGCCGCATGTGGACCAGCTCTTCATCGTCTGCGCGCTGCCGCTGTATCACATCTTCGCGCTGACGGCCTGCTTCCTGCTCGCGGTGCGCGCCGGCGGCGTCAATCTCCTGATCCCCAATCCGCGCGATATGCCGGGCTTCATCAAGGAATTGAAGAAGTATCAGGTCAACAGCTTCCCGGCCGTCAACACGCTCTATAACGGCTTGCTGAATTCCCCCGGCTTCGACGAGGTGGATTTCTCCAAGCTGAAGATCTCCAATGGCGGCGGCATGGCCGTGCAGAAGGCCGTCGCCGAGAAGTGGCAGAAGGTGACCGGATGTCTCGTCGCCGAAGGCTATGGTCTTTCCGAGACCTCGCCGACGCTGACCTGCAATCCGGCGGATATCGACCAATTCACCGGCACGATCGGCCTGCCGGTGTCCTCGACCTATATCTCGATCCGCGACGACGACGGCAACGCCGTGCCGATCGGCGAGCCCGGCGAGATCTGCGCCAAGGGCCCGCAGGTGATGATCGGCTACTGGAACAGGCCGGACGAAACCGCCAAGGTGATGACGGCCGACGGCTATTTCCGCACCGGCGACATCGGCATCATGGATGCCGACGGCTTCACCAAGATCATCGACCGCAAGAAGGACATGGTGCTGGTCTCCGGCTTCAATGTCTATCCGAACGAGGTCGAGGACGTGATCGCCAGCCATCCGGGCGTGATGGAATGCGCCGTGATCGGCGTGGCCGATGCGAAGACGACGGAAGCGGTGAAGGCCTTCGTGGTGAGGAAGGATCCGAAGCTCACCGCCGAGGACATCATCAAGTTCTGCCAGGGCCAGCTCACCAACTACAAGGTGCCGAAGCAGATCGAATTCCGGGATGCCCTGCCGAAGACCAATGTCGGCAAGATTCTCCGCCGCGAACTCCGCGACGAGAAGAAGCAGGAGGCTGCGGCTTGACAAGATCGTAGGATGGGTTGAGCGAAGCGATACCCATCACCCCTCGCGCAGGCGGTGATGGGTATCGCGAAGACGCTCAACCCATCCTACGCTTCGAGTTTTGCATGACCTCTCCCGCCGACATCATCACCTTCTGGACCGACGCCGGCTGGGACCGCTGGTACGCCAAGAACGACGCCTTCGACGCCGAGATCAGGGCGCGTTTCGTCTCCGCCTATGAAGCCGCCCGCGATGGCGCGCTGGCGTCATGGGAGGGCAGCGACGACGGCACGCTGGCGCTGATCCTCCTGCTCGACCAGTTTCCGCGCAACCTCTTCCGCAACGACCCCCGCGCCTTCGCGACGGATGCCGCCGCCTGCGCATTGGCCAAGCGCGCGATCGATCGCGGCGTCGGCGATCGCGTCGATCCGCAACTCCGCCAGTTCATCTATATGCCGCTGATGCATTCGGAGGAGCTCGCCGACCAGGAGCACTGCTGTGCCCTCTTCCGCGCTACCGGCGATGCCGACAATATGAAATATGCCGACATCCACGCGGACATCATCCGCCGGTTCGGGCGCTTCCCGCACCGGAATGCCGTGCTCGGGCGCGACACGACGGCCGAGGAGCAGGCGTTTCTGGATGCGGGCGGGTTCAAGGGGTGACGGCCAATATTGCCCGCCCCCTCGCCGCGGTCTAAACATCCCTCTCCACATCCGGAGAAAACGAGCATGAGCATCCAAGTCGGCGACAAGCTGCCCGAGACCAAGTTTCGCGTGATGACCGAGGAAGGTCCGGTGGTGAAGACCACCGACAACATCTTCAAGGGCAAGAAAGTGGCGCTGTTCGCGGTGCCCGGCGCCTATACCGGCACCTGCCACAAGATGCATCTGCCGAGCATCTTCCTCAACGCCTATGCCATCAAGGGCAAGGGCGTCGACACCATCGCCATCACCTCGGTCAACGACGCCTTCGTGATGAATGCCTGGAAGAAAGACACCGACCTGCGCGACGAAGCGGTGTTCCTGGCCGACGGCAATGCCGAATTCGCCAAGGCCATCGGCCTCGACCTCGACGCCTCCGGCAACGGCCTCGGCATCCGCTCCAAGCGCTATTCGATGCTGGTGGAAGACGGCAAGGTGACCAAGCTGAATCTCGAGCCGGCACCGGGCAAGGTGGAAGTCTCGGGCGGCGACACGCTGCTGGGGCAGTTGTAAGCACACATTAACTGTCGTCACCCGGCTTGACCGGGTGACCCAGTAATCACTGGCTTCGGTGAATATCTTTGACGATAGCGTTTACTGGATCGCCCGCTTTCGCGGGCGATGACAGTTAGAGTGATGATGACGGCCAGAATGATGGGCGCGTCAGTGTCCAAACATCACTGCTTCTTCCTCGCCTCCGCGAGCCCATCCCGCGCCAGCTGATCCGCGCGTTCGTTCTCGGCATGGCCGGCATGGCCCTTCACCCAGTGCCAGCGGATCTCATGCGTATGCAGCGCTGCATCCAGCCGCTGCCAGAGATCGACATTCTTCACCGGCTTCTTGTCGGCGGTCTTCCAGCCATTGCGTTTCCAGCCGTGAATCCAGCTCATGATGCCGTTGCGCAGATACTGGCTGTCGGTGTGAAGGTCGACCGAGCACGGCTTCTTCAGCGCTTCCAGCGCCGAGATCGCCGCCATCAGCTCCATCCGATTGTTGGTCGTATGGGCCTCGCCGCCCTTCAGCTCTTTCTCGGCATCGCCGAAGCGCAGGATCGCGCCCCAACCGCCGGGGCCGGGATTTCCTGAACAGGCCCCGTCCGTATAGATCGTCACCGGATGTGTGCTCACGCAGGCTGTCCCGCAGTCTCGACGCCGTAATCGGCCATGCTCTTCACCGACTGATGAAAGCGCAGCTTGCGGACATATTCCAGCGGATCCTTCGGCTTCACGAAGGCGCCTTCGGGGACATTGAGATAGTCCACCAGGCGCGTCAGCAGGAAGCGCAGCGCCGCGCCGCGCGCCAGCAGCGGCATCGCCGCCTGTTCGGCTGCGGTGAGCGGGCGCACTTTATTGTAGGCATTCAGCAGCGCCCGGGCCTTTGTGGCGTTGAACGAAAAATCCGGCTCGAAGCACCAGGCATTGACGCAGATCGCCACGTCGTAGGCGAGCATGTCGTTGCAGGAGAACGGGAAGTCGATCAGGCCCGACAGTTTGTCGCCGAGGAAGAAAACATTGTCCGGAAACAGGTCGGCATGGATCACGCCTTGGGGCAGATCATGCGGCCAGTGCGCGGAGAGATCGGCCAGTTCTTTTTCAAGAAACGCACGCAGACCGGGCTGCACCGTATCGGCGCGCGGCGCGGCCAGATCGAGCAGATGACGCCAGCCCTCGACCGAGAGGTTGTTGGCGCGCTTCAGCGGAAAATCGCTGCCGGCCACATGCATGCGCGCCAAGGCGTCACCGACGCCGGCGCAATGCACGGCGTTCGGCCGGCGTGGCCACATGCCTTCGAGGAAGTTGATGATCGCAGCCGGACGGCCGGCGAGTGACGAATACACCGCACCGTCGCGCGTCTTCTGCGGCTGCGGGCAAGTGACCCCGCGCGCCGACAGATGCGCCATCAGGCCGAGAAAATACGGCAGGTCGTCCAGCGCCACGCGCTTCTCATAGAGCGTGAGGATATACGCGCCCTTCGAGGTGTGGAGCAGGTAGTTGGAATTCTCGACGCCTTCGGCGATGCCCTTGTAGGAGAGCACTTCGCCGATATCGTATTGTTTCAGGAAGTCCGCGAGATCGTCATTGGCGACGTCAGTATAGACGGCCATGACCTCACGCGGCGGCTTCGGGACGCAGCGAGCGCGGCAGCGGGAAGAACTCGTTCTCCTCGGCAGCCGACACCGTCTCCACATTCAGCGTGTAGCGCTCGGCGAAGGCTTCCATGATCTCCTCGACGATCACTTCCGGCGCCGATGCACCCGCGGTGATGCCGAGGCTGGTGATGCCTTCGAACATGCTCCAGTCGAGATCCGAGGCGCGCTGTGCCAGCACCGACACACGGCAACCCTCGCGCTCGGCGACTTCGCGCAGGCGCTGCGAGTTCGACGAGTTCGGCGCACCGACCACGATCAGGGCGTCCACCACCGGCGCCACCTTCTTCACCGCCAGCTGGCGGTTGGTGGTGGCGTAGCAGATGTCTTCCTTGTGCGGGCCGTTGATGTTCGGGAAGCGCTCCTTGAGCACGGCCACGATTTCCGCGGTGTCGTCGATCGACAGCGTGGTCTGGGTCACGAAAGCCAGATTGTCCGGATTCTTCGGCTGGAAGGTCTGGGCATCCTCGGCGGTCTCGATCAGCTCGACCGCGCCCGGCGGCAGCTGGCCGACGGTGCCGACCACTTCCGGGTGATGCGAATGACCGATCAGCAGGATTTCGCGGCCGCGCTTGAAGTGGATCGCGGCCTCGCGGTGCACCTTGGTGACCAGCGGGCAGGTCGCGTCCAGCGAGAAGAAATTGCGCTGGCGGGCATCCTCGGGAACCGACTTCGGAACGCCATGGGCGGAGAACACGACCGGAGCGGTAGTATTATCCGGAATCTCGGCGAGTTCCTCGACGAAAATGGCGCCCTTGGTCTTCAGGCTGTCCACGACATATTTGTTATGGACGATCTCGTGGCGGACATAGACCGGCGCACCGTGGATGGCCAATGCGCGTTCCACCGTATCGATTGCCCGGACCACGCCGGCACAGAAGCCGCGCGGCGAACAAAGAACGATTTTCAGGTCCGGTTTGGTCATATCGGGGCGATCCATGTGCCTTGGCCTCCCGAAAAACGGGGGCGAGCAGTCAGATTGATGGAAAATCAGCCAAAGAGCTTGTTTGCATAAGGACTTGGGGCCGGTTTACGGCGCTGT
Organism: Tardiphaga sp.; assembly: GCF_044340795.1. GTDB lineage: Bacteria > Pseudomonadota > Alphaproteobacteria > Rhizobiales > Xanthobacteraceae > Tardiphaga. The sequence continues at coordinate 948 of NZ_JBIISY010000242.1, read as the reverse complement.
CAAGGCCGAAACGTCCGCCATTGCGCGTCAGCCCCGGCACAGCTTATATAGAAGGCTAATTCCCCGTCATCCCCGATGACCAGACGGCTCCGCCTCCAAGAGGCGGGCGGAGCGCAAAGGAGATTTGCCATGAGCAATGCCCCGCTGATGCCAAAGGCGACGGCCGTGTGGCTGGTGGACAACACCGCGCTGACCTTCGACCAGGTCGCCGATTTCACCAAGATGCACGTGCTCGAAGTCCGCGCCATCGCCGATGGCGACGCCGCCCAGGGCATCAAGGGCATGGACCCGATCTCCAACGGCCAGCTGACCCGTGACGAGATCGAACGCGGCGAGAACGACGCGAATTACCGCCTGAAGCTCGAAGAGAGCAAGGTGGTGCTGCCGCCTGCCGCCAAGAAGAAGGGGCCGCGCTACACCCCGGTGTCGCGTCGCCACGAGCGCCCGAGCGCCATTCTCTGGCTGGTGCGGAACCATCCGGAACTCAAGGACGCCCAGATCATGCGCCTGGTCGGCACCACCAAGACCACCATCGCCTCGATCCGCGACCGCACCCACTGGAATGCGCAGACCCTGACCCCGATGGATCCGGTGACCCTCGGCCTGTGCTCGCAGCTCGAACTCGATTTCGAAGTGCAGCGCGCCGCAAAGGAAAAGCCGCTCGACCAGCAGGCCTATGGCGGCGCCACGCTGCTGCCGGCTTCGGAAACCACCCGCAAGGACGAGTACGAAGGTGCCGAGAAGAGCGACGACGATCTCAATGTCGACGCCGTGTTCGCCAAGCTGAAGGGCATCGGCGGCAAGAAGCAGGACGAAGACGAAGAGTAAGCGCGAAAGCGCCGAGTGCTTTGTGACGATCGAAAACGCGGCGAGCCATCGCCGCGTTTTTTGTTGGCTTGGTTCAATTGCATTTCGCTGCAACGGGACGATACACTACCCTGGTAGGGC
>NZ_JBIISY010000031.1:0-39516 GCF_044340795.1 Tardiphaga sp. | reverse complement strand
AGATCTGCCAACTGCGTCACGAGGACGTAGTAGAGATCGAAGGCATCTGGTGCATGAAAATCATGCCTGAAGCCGGATCTGTAAAGACGGCCGGATCTGAGCGCATTATTCCGGTGCATCCAGCACTGGAAGAGAACGGTTTTCTCAAATTTGCACTTCAGAAGAAGGCGGGCCCCATATTCTCAGAGCTGTCGCCTGATAAATTCGGGAAACGCGGTGGCAACGGAACGAAGGTTATTGGACGTTTTGTTCGGCAGCTTGGAATTACAGATCTTCGTATTTCGCCGAGTCATTCTTGGCGTCACCGAATGAAGACCCTAGGGCGCCGCTATGGCCTTGCCAAAGATATTCTTGAGGCAATAACCGGCCATGGTTCGAAGTCGGTGGCGGACGCCTATGGGGAATTTCCTATAGAAGCTCTTTACCGTGAGCTCTGCAAGCTGCCACAGTTGACTTTAAACGAGGCAAAATAGGCGCACCAGACGATGGAAATGACGGAAGATCAGACGCCTTCTCAGCCCGACCTTCCGGCAGGCTGGGCAGTGGTCCGCGTTGACCATGCTGGCGCCGTTCGCCTGGGGCGCCAGCGGTCTCCGGATCATGCCACGGGTGATCACCTGACGAAATATGTGCGAGCCGCGAACATCACCGCAGCAGGTCTCGACCTCGATGATCTACTGGAAATGAATTTCACGCCGGCAGAGCAGGAAGTATTCGGTCTTGAGATTGGTGACGTCCTGTTGACTGAAGCATCCGGGAGCGCCAGCCAAGTTGGAAGATCGGCCATATGGCGGGGCGAGGTGCAACCCTGCTGCTATCAGAACACGGTCATCCGTTTTCGCCCCCATCTAACCACGCCGGAGTATGCGCTGATCGTATTCCGACAAATGGCAGTTCCGGCGCCTTCGCCCAAGCTGCTCGAGGTGTGGGCATTCAGCATCTCGGCGCTTCGCGATTCGCAGAACTAGACTTTCCATTGCCGCCGCTGAAGGAACAGGCGCGGATCGTTGGAATAGCTGACCAACGCTTGACGGAAATCCGCGAGGCCGAGACGCGACTACAGTCCGCATTGCGGCTTTTGGACGAGCAGCTCAGAGAGGTGCTCGCCGCCGCCGTTGCCGGTGAGTTGGTCGCGCAGCGGGATGAAGAGCTTTCCGAGTACAGCCGCGCGCCAGCGAGTGCGGCGCGCGCTGAACCGGATCTATTCGGTCAAAGCGAACGGGTGCCTAACCTAGAAGGCTTCGACCCGGTGCTTCCGGCGGGCTGGGCTTGGTCGCGCGTCGATGGAGCGGGCGAGGTGACTCTCGGGCGCCAGCGTTCACCCAAGCATGAGCGCGGCAAGCACATGCGGCCCTACCTTCGTGTCGCCAACGTCTATGAGGACCGGATCGACACCTCGGACGTACTCCGCATGAACTTTGAGCCTGCGGAGGTGGCCATCTATGAACTGCGTGACGGGGACATTCTGCTGAACGAGGGGCAGAGCCCTGAGCTGGTGGGGCGCCCGGCGATCTACCGGGGTGAGGTGCCGGGCGCGTGCTTCCAGAATACGCTTATACGCTTTAGGGCGTATGAGCACGTGGACCCCAATTACGCGCTATTGGTCTTTCGACATTATATGCATTCGGGGGTTTTCAAAACCGTTGCCCGGTGGTCGACCAACATTGCCCATCTAGGTCTGGAGCGATATCGGGCGTTACCGTTCCCGACGCCGCCTTTGGCGGAGCAAACGAGGATTGTGCAGGCGGCGCGGGATCGGCTGCGCATCACGCAACAACAGATATCGGCCGTACAGACCTCGTTGGCTCGCCTGCCTGATCTCGAGCAGGAGTTGTTCGCTGCGGCCGTGGCCGGAGAACTCGCTCCACAGAATCCCAACGATGAGCCGGCGTCGGCGCTCGCAAGCAGGCTGGGCGGTCCGCCGCAGGCTGTGACTGCGTTGACGGCGAAGCGCCCGGGAGGAAGGAATATGCCGAAGCGTAAACCGCGCCCGTCGCGACAGGCGGAGCCAAGTCCTGATTTGACGTCCGTCCTCCGCGAGAATGGCGGAGTTCTTCCCTTGCCGGATCTTTTCGCACTAGCCGGATACAATCGCGACATGCCCGAGCATGTCGAACTTTTCTACCTAGCGCTTCGGGACGGCATGAATGCGAGCTTTCGGCTGAGAGGCGAGGCAACCGAGAACGCCGAAGTGGAGCTCATTGATGCGGCTTGAGAAAGTCAGGATCGGCTCCTTCAAAAACCTTCGTGACCTTAACGTCGTCTTCGACGAGCTTTCACCTTACACCGTTCTCGTCGGCGAGAACGGTGCCGGTAAGTCGAACCTGATCGAGGGGCTAGCGCTGATCTTTCGCAACCTCGATCTCGATGTGGAGGCCCCCTTTGACTACGAGCTACAATATGAGTGTCGTGGCAATACTATATCGGTCAAGGCGAAGGCCGACCAGCATCCCAGCTTTCGGATAAAGCGGCCTGGCGAAGAGGCGTTCGCCGAGTTGCCCCGTAAGGCTTTCATGGCGGAGGACGAGGATGGGCGGCCTCGCCATCGGCCAGCGTTTGTTTTCGGCTATTACTCTGGTCCCAGCGATCGGCTGAGGTCGATCTTCGAAAAACATCGGGAGCGCTTTTACAGCTGGATAATCAAAGCGCCGGAGCAACGCGGAAAGGCGATCACTGACCCGAATTCGTTGCGACGGCTGTTCTACGCCGAAACGCTGCACGGCCAGTTCGCCCTGATCGCCTTCTTCATGGAGGCAAGTGAGGCGTCAAAGGCCGACCGTGATTTCCTTCGCGACCATCTGCAGATCGAGGGTTTGGACAGTGTCCTGTTCGCTCTCAAGGAGCCGCCGTGGAAGCGCAAAGGCGGCGATCCACGTTTCTGGAGCGCGGTGGGCGAAGTTCAGCAGTTTCTCGCTTACCTTTACGACAAGGCGCTGCTGCCGCTCCGTATAACGCGGCGAATCTCGATCGACTTGACCAAGAACCCGATCGTCCAGAGCTTGTACCTGTTCCTCCCCAACACCGACGCGCTGGCCGAAGTTTACCGAACCTATGGCAACCAATATGCCTTCTTCACGGCGTTGGAAAGCATGCACCTATCGAAAGTGCTCGGCGAGGTGCGCACTCGCGTCCAGATGACGCCGGAAGCTGGCGGCGGAAACGTGACCTATCGCGACCTGAGCGAGGGCGAACAGCAGTTGTTGCTCGTACTCGGGCTTCTGAAGTTTACCGCGAGGGATGAAGCTCTCTTCCTGCTCGATGAGCCAGACACCCATTTAAACCCCGCTTGGAGCACTCAGTATCTCAGTTTCCTCGACCGTTTCATCCGCGATCGTGACAGTTGCCATATTGTAATGTCGACGCACGATCCGTTGGTATTCGCTGGATTGAAGCGCGAACAAGTGCGGATTTTTCGGCGTGACGAGCAGGGGTGCGCCATTGCAGACCCTCCAGACCAAGACCCGCGGGGCATGGGCGTCGCAGCTATCCTCACAAGCGATCTCTTCCGGCTGCGCACCACGTTGGACCCCGAAACCCAGGCGGATCTAGATAAGCAACGCCTGTTGGCCATGAAGGAGAACCTAACTGATGACGATCAAGCCGAACTGGCGCGGCTGCGGGAGGTGCTGCGCGGGCGCGGTTTCGACCTGACGCAGCGCGACTCGCTGTACCAGGAGTTCCTGAAGGCCTGGACTGCGCAGGAGGACCCTCGCTGGCGCAAGACGGTGGAACTCACCCCTGAACAGCAGCAGGCGCGGAGCCGTCTAGCGGCTCGCATCGTCGAGGAGCTGCGTCGCGAACAGGGCATGTCTTAACGCAATGCAGTACATTAATTTGGAAGATATCCTGCCCTACATCCGGCATCTGCTCGCCGATCTGCAAACAGCGCAAGACCTCGTCATGGCCGAAGTCGACCCCCGCCGTCGGGCTGCACTGATTGAGGCCAACCAGAACCGGTGGACTGCGTTGCGCGACGCCTTCGAGGGCGCGTCGGGCGGCAAATGCTGGTACACCGAGTGTGAGAATCCTGGCGCGGACAACGACATCGACCATTTCCGGCCAAAGGGTAAGGTAAAAGAGGACAGGCTTCACTCCGGCTACTATTGGCTGGCCTTCGACTGGCGCAACATGCGGCTCAGCTGTCAGCGAGCAAACCGGCCACGGATTGCTCCGGGCGCCCGCGTTGCGGGCGGAAAATCGACCCATTTCCCGCTTCTCGCGACTGGTGTGCGCGCAGTTGGGCCAAGCGACGACATCCGTCTCGAGCATCCAGCCTTGCTGGATCCCACCGATCCCGGGGATCCGATTTTGCTGACTTTTTTGCCGAACGGCGAGATCGATCTGTCTCCGCAGTATCGCGGAAATGACGTCGCTGAAGCCAAGATCGCCGCAAGTCGATTGGGCCTGCACCTAAACTGGCCAAAGTTCGTGGAGGGCCGCATGACCCTCTACAACATTATTGAGCGCGACGTAGAGCGCGGCAAGCGAGAAGCGCCGAACGACTACCTTGGGATGCCACAAGCCTCTCAAGCTTTCAAGGATGTGATCGGCGACCTCAAAAGACGGCTGAACCCGAGGGCTCAGTACGCGGCTGCTGCCAAGGTCTACGTCGAATCGTTTCGTGATATTTGGTGGATTAACGACGTGGTATTGAAGCTCTGATTATGGTGGGAACCCAGCAACGTGCCGATGGCGCGCAGACTCTCGTTCGCCGCCTCTGGCAGTACTGTAACATCCTGCGGGATGATGGCTTGTCTTATCCAGACTACGTCGAACAGCTCACTTATCTGCTGTTTCTCAAGATGGCGGATGAGCAGGCGGGAGAGATGGTCCCGAAAGAGCTCTCGTGGAGCGTTCTTGCCAGCCTTGACGCGGTCGAGATGCACGCGCAGTACACTCGTATTCTGCCCGCGCTCGGTGAGCTGGGAGGAATGTTAGGCCTGATCTTTGGCAACGCTAAAAACAAGATTCGCGATCCCGCAAAACTGCGGCTTCTGATCGTTGACCTCATAGGCCAAACAGAGTGGACGGGCCTATCCAATGATCTGAAAGGGGACGCTTACGAGGGACTGCTCGAGAAGAATGCGCGCGACACCAAAAGCGGGGCAGGCCAGTATTTCACGCCGCGTCCGTTGATCGAAGCCGTCGTCGCTTGTGTGGATCCGCGTCTGGGCGAAGTCATCTGTGATCCAGCGTGCGGCACAGCCGGGTTTTTGCTTGCGGCGCATGATTACCTTCGCGAGAATAATCCCAAGATAACGCCCCGGCAGCGTAAGCAGCTTGCCACCAAGGCGATCCGCGGGGTTGAACTCGTAGAGGAGGTTGCGCGTTTAGCCACGATGAACCTGCTGCTGCATGGCGTTGGCGGGAATGCCGAAGATGAACTGCCAATCGCCTGCGAGGACAGCTTAAAGGCACCACCCAAGATGCAGGTCGAAGTGGTGCTTACAAATCCTCCGTTCGGCATCAAAGGCAGCGTAACTTATTCACAAGGGAAGTCGTCGCGGGCCGACGACAGCCTTACGATCGTTCGCCCTGATTTTTGGGTTCAGACCGCCAACAAGCAGTTGAACTTCATGCAGCACATCGTGGCGCTGCTGAAACCGGGTGGCCGTGCGGCTGTCGTCGTTCCCGACAATGTTCTTTTCGAGACCGGCGCCGCCGCATCGGTCCGCCGTCGCTTGGTGGAGACATGCAGGTTGCACACCATCCTGAGGCTTCCGCCGGGTTTATTTTATGCCGCTGGCGTCAAGTCAAATGTCATCTTCTTCGACAAACCGTCTCGCGGTGTTCGCGGTCCTGCTGAATCGATTTGGGTCTATGACCTTCGGTCTGACAAGCGCTTTTCACTTCGCACCAAGCCACTGCAGACTGAGGATCTTCGCGAATTCGTGACCTTGTTCAAATCCGATCTCCGGGAAAGCGGCGAGCGACATCGGCAATTTGCAACGTCTCATGTCCTCGCAACTTCTGACTGCCGACTCGATCTTTCGTGGACCGCAACCGGAGCGACGCGACGCACGCCTGGCCTCGGTCGCCTCGATGAGCTGTCGGAGTTGGTGGCGGATGATCTTCGGCGCGCACTAGATCTCATCTCCAAAGCGAAGAAGTGACGGTCGTGGGCAGCGTTGGCCATGTTCAGGCAGGTGTCCGATGGCTGATGACCAGACATTTTGTCGGCCCTCGATACTGAGAGAGCGACGATCCAAACGAGGCCTTCGTTTGATATCGGTGGTACCGGCGCTTGCCATCGTGGATCGATAGCGCGACGCGGTCAGCAACGCGCTTCGAGGCAAGTCTGCATTTGCCGAAAGGGCCCGCGCTGGTTTTGCGTCCTTTCGATTTGGCGGAGATACATCGGTCGCCAGATCTGGGCGAGAGCTGAAAGGCGAGAAGCACGCTTCATCCGCAAATCAACTCGTGCTGAGAAACTTTCTTGTCGGGACGCATACGGATGAACGTGGGATGGCGAAATTTGCCAGTGGCCGTGAATTCCATGCAACTGACCTCAAGGATTTGGCCGACGAGCGTACCGGCCTGCCCCTCGGTCCATAGTTCTTCCCGTTCCTGATCGGAAAAGCCCGAGCCGACGTTACCGAGCGGCGTATGGACGATGCCCAGGCGGCCGACGTGCTTGCCGCGGCCTTCGACAAAGCCGATGATTGGCACGTCGTGCGTTTCTTCCGGCTTGACCTTAATCCAACTGTCACCTTGTCGGAGGACCAGGCCCTCGAAGCCTAACGATCGCGACCGGCTTAGATGGTGGAGGATGGCGTCGGCGGTCGGGTTGAGGAGCGTGCCAAATTGGAGCCGCGGATCGAGCTGATCTATTCCATAGAGGTGCTCGGGACGAATGGGCGGTGTGTCGAACTTACGGACCCGTGTGCGGGTGGCGATGATGGTGTCACGAAAGGAGTCAACATAGAGCTCGCAGTCTCGCGGGCCACCATTCCAGCGCGGGATATTGTGAAGGGGCTTGCCCGCGCGGCTCTGCCAGCCGAGCTCATCATGCCAGATGGCGCGTACGCCATCGACCTTGAGTGACACGAGCCACTCGCCGCAGAGCGCTTTGCCGTTCCAGGTGAAGGGCTTGTTGATGCTCTGTTCCATGAATGCCTCTCGTGACGGCGTCTTATCCGGGATTCAGTCGGAACTATGCGATGTTGCGTAGACCGTGCGAATATATCTCCTCAGTCGGCTGTTGTTTCCATATCACTCGTTTAGATTGCATTGGACCGTCTCGCCGTTTTTGCGGAAGTCCGCGTAACCCTGGGTCGCCGTACAGAAGTCGAACGTGATGCCATGCTTTTCAGCGCGCCAGCCGTACTTCGCGCAATCCTCCGTTTCTCGAAGGCGATAGGTCTCGCCTTTCCATTGGAGGATGTTCTTCGTGTCATCGACCTTCAGTTGAGACGTTTGGCCGCTCTTTTTACAGATGTAGTTATAGGTCTCAGCGCAGGCCGACGATGAAACGAGCGCGGCGAACGCGCCAATCAGAATGTGCTCCATTTCCCAGTTCCTCTACGGCTTGGAGGCCACATCTGCGCACACGTAGGTCTGCTTCTGGAGTGTGAGCGTGAACGCATCGAGGCGTTTTGCGTGGCCTCAATTCACGCTGCCTCGGCCGGTCGTTCCGAACGAGCCGTCGTATGATGTCGATGATCCGAAAGTGGATCCCTTGACCTGACCACCTGTGATGGTCTCATTGTTCGTGGAAAGGACTAGGTTCTCGAAAACCGTCTCGGCCTTATCGCGCGGGTCGATCCAAGTGGTCTCGTCGCCCGTGAAGTGGACTTTGACGGTGATGGGGGTGGATAGCTTGGTTGTGGTTTCGGCTTGGGTTGAGCTTTGCTGGAGTTGGCTTCGACAAATGAGAGTGTAGTCTTCAGACTTCTTGGAAGTAGTTTCCAGCGCATCAAGCTGGAAGCCGTCAATGCGTGCGCAGGCCGGGATATGGGTCGGCTGTTTCTCTTGGACCGAGATTTGACAGCGGTCGTCCTCAGCGACGATGTAGTGGAGGTTGGCCGAGGCGGTAGAGGCGCAGCTCGTAGTCTCCCCGGTGTCGCACACGGCAGTGCCTGTACCGAGAGCGTTTTTGAGCGGGGATCCGTGATGGTTGCTTTGCGTATCACGAACTCGGTCGTCGAAGGTTCTAAGTCGGACGACTATGCGACCATCTTTGTCGAAACGACGTCGAACTGTCCATCTGGCCCTGTGACGACAGCGCAGATCAGGCAGCCTTCTTCCTTGGCGTAGCGTACGTTGTATCCGACGAGCCGGCGCTTGAGCGCTTGCCTAGAGATGCTTTCACCCAGGCGAACGAACAGTCCGGGCTTCGCTGTATGCGTTATGGCGTTCACGCCGACGACGAAACCCACGGACGCACTTCGGTCAGTAGTTAAAGCCTGGGCGAGTTGCGCGAGTGATCTTTGTTCTGACGAAGCAACCGACGGTGCGGCGCTGGCGCAAAGCAATAGGGATACAGAACTACGGATGGCATCGCGCACTCGGCACATTCCTGTTCACCTTTAAAAGACTGCACCTCGATCAATGCCTGATGGTAGCGAAGAGCATACTGACCGGACGGTCACCAGAACGCCGGTACGAGAAAAGCCAAATAGTGCGCGGACGCTGCCTTCTCTAGTACGGGATGGATAGCAGGATGCTGACCACGAACGTCGCAATCCAGCTGATCCCGTAGCTTGGAAATTGTTTCAAACGTTTAGCTCTGATGAACAAATATGCAGGCGCGAGGAAGAAGCCGAAAGTGGTCAGCCACTTGTCAGAGTAACCCGCTCGCTTGAGTTGGCGTTCGTCGGCGAGGCACAGAGCCGCATTGATAAGGGCCGGGACGACGAAGGCGAGCAGATCGAGCGCCCGGTGCGGCTGGAGTGGATCGTCCATCTTTATCGCGTCGATCACGCCGCCGAACACTCCATACGGGATCGGCGCAATGGCCACGATCCAGACGAGCGCATTGTTGATGCTCGAGGGGGCAACTGGCGGAGGAGCGTCTTGGAGGGGGGCCCCGAGTTCAGTGGACTTCAGTGGCTGCCAATCTGACAGCCCTTTCCGCCAGACGGAGGTGTCCCCGCTGATGCGGTTCGCCTGGAGAAAGTCGAGCAGCGCTGCCGCGGGGAACGGACCTTTGCGCTGACCGTTCTCGGTGAAATACCAATCTTGGGAAGTCGAATCGTCGTTGTTCGTGGTCTCGCTCATCGTTGCCCCAGCATTCCGATTAAGAGTTGTTCGTGTGGAGGTTTCAGTTTCTGTGCCGAGAAATTACTGAGACAAAGCAACAGCCTGGCTTTGTATGCGGTCTCCTCGGTCCCCTTGCTCCATGCTCAACATAAAACTGCAAATATGGACTATACTCCCTAGAGACTATATGCCCGGTGTTGCTCAGTCTGGCAATGCGGGATTGGCCTGTTTTATTCGGGAAGAATGTTCGTAAGTATCGTCGGCAACGAGGGCTTACGCAGGAGCAGCTTGCCTTCGAAGCTGAAATCGATCTGACCTATGTCGGCGGGATCGAGCGTGGGAAGCGCAACCCGAGTCTTTCGGTGATGGCCCGTATCGCTGAAGCTCTGTCCATCAATTTGATCAAGCTTCTCCAGGATTAGGCCAGGCCGGCCGGCGCTCCGATTTGTCGGTGACGCTGAGCGCAAAGCCGATGAACCCGCAGATGGGGGCTCGACGACCGTTGCGGTCGGGCGAATGAAGAGCAGCGATATTCTACGTTCAGCTGGCTTGGAGGAACCGCCACGGCTTGCATGAATAGGCGTCGAAGACCGCGGCAGTCAGTGGGCCACCGAAGACTGCGCCTGTGTCGATATTCAGTCGGTTTGAGCGAATTTCTGGCCTGCGATCGCTGGTCGGCAATGTCCATGAACAATGAGACGACCAAAGTCCTTGTTGGAAGACAAAAACGGCTCTTTGATCCAGAGCAGGTCAGTTTCGTCCTGCAGGTTTAGTGCTCTGTTGGGGTGGATACCCGCGTGGACGAAGAAGCGCCGGCCATCGTCATGGAATTTTGGGAGTTGCCGGAGCCAGTCGACCTGAGCCTTTGGAAGATGTTTTGGGTCGGAAACGTCATAGCTTCTGAGCGTCTGGCTGCCGCCATTGCATAGCCAGCTCTCCTCGAACAGAGAATCGTCGAACGCTACGAGGAGCATGTCCTCGTGGTTACCCATAAGGCAGATGACCTGATCCGGCCGTGCCTTCTGCAGATCCATGAGCAGTTCGATGACACCCCTGCTGTCGGGGCCTCTATCGATGTAGTCGCCAAGGAAAATGAGCGTCGCATGGCGTCCTTCGGCATCTGCTTCGCACCGCGCAAGGAGATCACGGAGTTTGTTCGAGCAGCCGTGAATGTCTCCGATGGCATAAGTCAGTGTCTGGTGCGGAAGTAACCCCGGCTGTGCCGAGGCTCTTCCTCTTCGTACATTGCGAGTCATCAGGTTACGGCACGTTTCCAGGTCCCTCACGGGCCGATACCCCTCATCGCTGCTCTGGGAAGATTCGCACGAAGGATGGTGGGAAGCACAGATCGCTCCTTCACGGACGGTCCGTGCCCCGATTGAGATGGAACGGCTTGATTATGCCACTATGCGACCCCTGATCCGCGCTTCGGCAGCGTAAGCCGAAAGTGGCTTGTCCGCGACGAAATGCATGTCGCGTTCAACCGGCAACCCGAGGCTACCGCGGACCTGAAGGATTTCGCTTAAACTCATAAATCCCAGTTCCGGGCAGCCAAAACCAAGATCTGCCAGCCCGAATAAAACGTCAGGTTGATCTGCATCACACTCGGTAAGGAGCCATGTCGCAGATCCGTCGGGTGTAAACAGCTTGACGACGGGCTGATGATCCCGCTCCGGCGCCAAAGCGTTGACCAGCAGCGCAACTCGATCTTCGATGGTGAGGAGCGAGGTCTCAAGCATGCTTGCTCTCCAGTTCCTGCCGACGGTTGCGCGGTTGCTTGGCCGACGAAGCGGCAACGTTGGAGCCCTTGGCGGGAGCGTTGGGGGGCGCCGTGTCGGCGTATTCCGCCATGGCTAGATGGAATATGCGCTCGAAGTCGCAGTATCGCCCCCACAGCGCCCTCGCGAGATCAACGGCGCCGGCCTGACGAATGGCGTCGATGACAGTTTCGAGCGTGATTGCCTGGAAGCGGACGCGATCGTAGTCCAGATCGTCTTCGGGGATCAGTTCGTTTCCGAAGATGCGAATGGCTGCTTGCACGCGGCGATTGAGGCGTGGTGCAATGACGATGAACATCGCCTTGGGTGTTATGCCAGAGTCGACGGCCATCTGGGCGAGACATGCCTCTCGCCAGAACTGTTCACAGGCGACCGACCTCAGAACGAGAGAGTCTGGGTCGTTGAACAGCTGGACGCGTCGCGATGCGAGTTGATATTGCTCGCGCGGGCGGGCCGGAGGGCCTTCTTGAGTCTCCGCGTATTTGCATTCAACGAAGACAGTCGCGCGATCACCTTCGACGTCTGTGATCTCTAGAGCTAGGTCGAACGCGGTGCCGTCTTTCAGATAACGAGGGTCATCCCGATCCCGTTCGCGGCTTGGCGCCGTTTCGAACCTTAGACTGTGAACCTGCTTGACGAAGTTAGGCAGGAGCAGGCGGAAGGTATTCGTTGCTAGTTCGACATCCATCGCCAATGGAGCAAAGACGTTGAAGCACATCGGCATGGACGATAACGCGTTCCCGAACAGCCGTTCTTCATCGTAGCAAGCGCCTTCCTCCCGCATGATGAGTTCACGGCGGACGAAGGTGTGGACGGCAGGAGAGATGAAGTTGCGGCCAGCGCGTGCGGCCTCTGGCGACAGTAGGGATTCGAGCGGTATGACGACCTCGCCTTCGCCGTCCTTGCGAACATAGTGGCCGGTCGGGATGCCATTGTCACGAAGCCAGAGATGTTGGAGCAGGCGAGCCGCGCTTTTAAACCTCGAATCCTGAACCCCTGAAACGCCGTGATCTTTAAGAATGGATGGTGGGACGAGGGGAATGCGCGGCAGCTGCGGCGCGGTGAGGAAGGATGACATCTAAATCTCCAGACGCACAGGAGCGTGCTGGAGGGATTCGGAGCGAAGCGAGTAATGTTGACCTCAACCCAACGTCAGATTGCGCGTGAATATCTGATCTGTTACGCGAACGCGCAGATGACAACGCTGCTCGATTCGCCAACGCTGATGCACAAATCTGCAAGATGAAGCCGCGCCGACACTCACGTCTCGCCTTTGCTCTTTCCACTCTCACTACGTTAAGCTTGGGAAGGAGAAGGCAAGGGAAAGGAAGCTAAGGTGGTGGAAGTAAGGGCAGAGTGCAGGCAACGCATGTGGCTTTGTGAAAATACATCATGTCAAGCCTCTTGTCCTGAAGGAGAAGCCCGGTGAGTCTAGCGTTCTTAGAATAATCTACCGTGTATGTGCATCGAAACTAAAAGAATCTTTGACGAATAAGAAAGTCGCAGCAATGGAAGCGCAACAGAAGCCGATTGGTTTGTCTCAAGAGAGTTTACTGGCCGTCGCACGACAGTGGCGTAAACTTCATCCTCTGGGCACGCGCGACGAAGAACGAAGCTCACCGCTAGCGGTTGAGGAAAGAATTACTCGAACGAAAGAGCAGGGCGCCGTCTACCAGGACGTTATTGCCGAGGTCGGTAAGCTTCTCTCAGTCGAGGGTTTAGCGGAGCTTATAGCGATCTTCTCTATTGGACGAGATTCAGAGCCAGCTGAAGAATTAAACGAACTGGTTGCACATTGGCGGCGCGAGCTCGCAACGTCACTCACGTTCGATCGCGAAATAGCGCATTTCGTAGAGAAGACGAATTTCCTCGCATGTGTTCGCGAAGGTCTCGCTAGAGTGGGACGAGGCGAGATTGCTCGGTCACTTGAACACATCTGAAGACGAACGCGATTTCGCTTTCACGCGCCGCCGTTCATAACGCTTCTCTTCCCTTGGAGAGCTTGATCCTTTAGTTAGGGAAAGGAAGGGAGGGGAAGGCAGAGGGAAGGGAAGGCAGAGGGAAGGGAAGGCAGAAGCGCGAAGCGGCATTCTTAAGATAATGTTTGTCAAGTATTTTTCCAGGATCTCGCAGCCGCCTCGTCCCACCGTTACGCCCTATCGTGTCGCCATCCTCCGAGCGTTCCGAGACTTCCTTCTCGGTACAATCCCGAGCGCGATTTGCAAGTTCCCCTCGCTACACATTCAAACGCGCGTCTCCCGTGATAACCACGCTATCTATAATTATTTTGCGGACGGTAAGCAGCAATAAGCATCTTGCGATGTTCATGTGGTGCGGTCTGCTCGATCACCATCGACGTTGATGAAATGCGAATCTGTAACGCCTCGGGATTTGGCGAACTGAACATCGCGAGCGTCTGCGCGTAGAAAGGAATTTCGATCCTGGCAGATTGAGATCTGATCGCCGGCAGGAGGGGGCATGAGACTGTCGCAGCGCCTCCTGGTACGGCAACGCTAAGCGTCAGTTCATCCGACATCTCGTCTATCTGAAGAATGGTCTGAGCGTCTCTAGCAGTCGACTGCAACGCAACAATCGCGACTGCGTCGCTAAAATCAGCAGCGGCTACCTGGATATGACCAATCTCGTCTTTCTGAACCGGCCACTCCGGCAAAGCAGAGGCGCCTGGAAGCGTAACGCGGATGGATCCGTCGTAGAGGACAAAACTGGTTTCGTTAGCGATTAGTTTTGTTCTGTCGGGCTTCAGCTGCCCGAGCAAAACATTGAACGGCTTGGCGCAAGATTGTCGAAACCTCAGCTCCATTGACTTGAACCGATCTGACGTCACCGAAAGGCAGGCTTGCGGCGACATCCCTCGTGCTTCCTCCCCGACAATCTGCAACGTCGACAATGGATAACCGATTGCGCCATCCTCTCCTGCAAAGGTTCGGATCGCGCTTACGGCAGTCCTGATTGTTCGCGGATCTACTGGCGTCCCGGCAACCGGATCGTTCGTCAAGGCGTCAATACCGACCGCTGTCAGGGTGAGTGGACATTGGATCGTGAATGTCGCTTCCAGCCGCAAGATGCCCGTAAATCCCTCCTCAGCTATAAAGTCGTCGATGACCATGCTGCCGTGTTCCGGCAAATCGCCGACCGCGAGGGCGGCGAAGCTGTCCTCTGCCAAATCCAGGTGATAAGCGTCACCTGCATTTAGGCCGCTCACTTCAAAGATCGGGACGACACTCTCAACGCTTAGCTCATCTGACGCCTCAAGCCTCAACTCGCTCGAAGAGATCACAAGTGTAAATCTGCCGTTAGCTGCAGCAGCGCAGACCGCAACCCAAGCATCTCGCAGGGCGGCGAGATCCAAGCGGCAGTGTACGCTCCGTGGGGCATGGGGCTGGTAGATTGCTAAATCGGAGGATATGGCCGTTTCATTCATAGCGTCACCTTTGCGCTGACCATCACCGAATATTTCGCATCATTCTGCGGATTCTCGAAAACAACAGCATTTCCAGCAACGGCAAGCTCGACATTCGCATGGGATAAAGTGATACGTAGCCCCTTCAGCATATGCGCCGCTTTCAAGCTAACTTTGATCGGGCCGACGCTTTGCCCATCTCGATAGGCGTCCAATTTGCCGCTGATTACGCGGGCCGTCTGACCTTCGTCATCGGCTCTGACTAATAAAGGCTCATTTCCGCGCTGATCCGAAGTCAATGTCAGCATCCCATCGTTTTTGAGCATACGGACGGAGCGTTCAACAAAGGTCAAGAAGTGGGCGGCGGGCGTTAAAATGGTATCAGTGATACTCTTTGCTGGAACGTTGGGAAGTTCGTGCGGGACTAGCTCGAACCCAAACGTCAGATTGTCATTTTTCATGACGCAGAACTTGTCGCTGTGCCAGGCCTGAAAGCTCGATCGAAGCTTTAGGGCCGGAAGCAGCCACCGCAAAAAATGCGGTCTAAATGCGATATCGAGACCGTCAAATACGCTCGATTCTACCTGCGCGGCGATGGAAGCCCGCATTGCACGCGCGATCGAAGCTTTAATCCGAATAACATTGAAACTCGGTTCATCCTCATCCCGGGGAGCTATGGTGCCAAGGAAAAGTAGAGCGCTTCCGACTGTGGGGGTGGCCATGTCCGGCCGTGGCACAGCGAGATCGACATTGGACAGGAGAGCGTCGGTGTGTGCCGGGAAAGACCTCGCCGAAAAGGTCATGATCGGCCGACGGAAGCGAGCCGAGCTGAATCGGATTATCTCGTTTTTGATGCGAAACGTCGCAATCTCCCGAGCCGCGCGCGCAACCGCCTTGAGGTCGTCGAGAGCGACGATAAGGGTCACAGTCAATCCATCGCGAAGATTCGTGGCTGCTCCCGGTGTAAAGTACTCGATGAAGCCATTGCCTTGGTTGCCCTGCCATGCGGCTCCATCGGACGTGATGGTAATACGGCATCGCCGATGCTCTTTGGATTGAAAGCGCATCAACAAAGACAGTGTTCGGACAATTGTCTGCAGCTCGCCGCCGCTGATGCCGAAAGCGATTTCGTCTGACTCCAGCTCTTTCGCTCCGAGCTCAGGCGGCAATAAGCCGACAGACCCCTTAACGATCTGCGAGTCCTTGAGAGTGCCGAACTCTTCGTCCTCGGCAGCTTCCGGGTGCTCCTCATCGAATGACCGCAAGAACTCGTCGAATTGCTGGTCTGATCCACCGTCGACGGTGAAAAAGCCTGTTGGGTCTATCGGTGGCGGACCATCTGCCCGGCGATCGTCTTTAATGAAGTCGCTAGGCGCACCGGAATCGGATGGATTGGGGGGCTCGGCGGGAGAGGTGCCAGAGATAGGATTGTCAGATTGATCAGGCTGGTGCCGGTCCGATACGTCTAGTGCCCCGTCGACGGGCTTATTGTCGTTTGTCATATCAATTTGCTTTTGAGCGTTCCGTACGAACAGCATATAGAAGATTCGTGTAAGCCCGGAAGGGGTTATGTATCGACTGCCCCGCAGAGAAACGCACGCATGACATCGGGCAACCTAAGTCTTTCCGAGGCATATCGGCCTCGAAGCTTCGACGAGTTTATCGGGAAGAGTGAGCTCGTCGACTATCTTCGGCGACAGATTAGTGAAGAGACCGGCCGAAGTGTCCTGCTGCACGGGCCCGCAGGATGCGGAAAGTTCTCATTGGCGAGCGTTTACGCGGCAGGCCTGCTCTGTGAAGCGAGCGCTAATCGGCCTTGCCGCAAGTGCGGGTCGTGCTCCAGCTTACAGTACGGCCGTCATCTGAATCTAAGGGCATTTGAGTTCGGCCAGGTTGACGATGAGAAATTTGCGAATGAAATCAATGACGATGTTCGCGTCGAAACAATGGGGAATGGCCGCTTCGTCGTTCTAATCAACAGGGCAAATCTGCTTTCGGTCAGAGCATTTGAGTTGTTACACGATCAGATGAAGAGGTCGTCGGTTCGAGTGACATTCATCATGTGCGTCGATGACATTAGTGCCCTGCCTGACAAGACAAGGACGTTGTTCTTTCCCCTAGCGGTGAAAAGGCCAAACTTTTCTGACGCGACAGACTACCTGCGTCTGCTGCGAGCTGAAAGCGGCATTGAGATAGAGAACGACGCAATCGAGGCTTTAGCTGATTTAAGCCGTTCATCGTTCCAAAGTCTGGCCCTCGATCTGGAAGTTCTTGCTCAGCGCGGCCGGTTGGCGGCCGCGGATGTCGTGGACTATTTCTTGGCGAGTCCGATGGCAAAGTATGTAGATCAGGTGGTCAATAGAGAAGACTTCCGCGAGCAGTTGCTGACGCTGAACGAATGGGATGTATCACCAGCAGAAAAAATCGAAAGGATTGGAAGCTATCTCAGCGATATCTTTGATCTTCAATTTGGTTTGCGCCCGGGTAGTACTCGCTGGTCGGAGCGGTTTGCAGATCTGTCGGATCGGTTAGGGATGTATTTCCGCTCGACGGGCGGAAAGCCGCGCGCGTTCATGACACAGATGTTGCGTATTTGGGATCAGGAGCCAATGGCTGGGCCAACGACGCTTAGGCGCAAAGCCAGTGAATTCGATGGATTGTTGACCGTTGCCGCTATGGATGTGTCGCAACCAGTTAAGATTGCTCACGAACTGCGCAGAACCTCACGCCGAACCCGCGAATATGGCGTAGCAGAAGTCGCTGCGAAGCGGAAATCGGTCGATCCCGAGCCGGCCGTTCGCGAGGTGGACTTATCGCTCAGTCTATCTGAAGCAAGGAAGCTCTGGGATGGTGCTTCTTACATGGTCCAAGCCTACGGCGTGCTCTTAAATGCGGCGATCACGGTGCGCCATGCATCCTCGAATGCCGGCCTCGGGACCTTACCTGAGCACGCCATCACAAACTTTTTGCGCGAGCTCCGAATGTTAGTCGCGCGAACAAGGACTGATCCGGCAGCCGAGCTGCATACACTCTACGCGCATCAGACGGACAAAGAGGGGCGCGTCATTACGCGGATTGTTGGCCACATTCCCGGCTGCAGGCGCGATCCGAAAGCCTGGATTAGTTCTTTTTTCGGACGCCCCTCGGTGAGCGCTTCATTAGAGGGACTTGATCTAAGCGTCTCGTCTGGGAAGGAGGCGTTCGCGAAGCATCTTTCTCTCATCCAGCGCCTATGCGCGGGTCTTATGCCCTGCTCACCTGAGCATCAGATATTTCTGAGGCGAGCAAAGATCGATACGCGGCTCATTGGATGGGCGGTCGGCGCCAAGTCCACTACGCAGCGTATTGGCTTGTCACGGTTGATCGATCAGGCAGCGCAGATGAAGGCGTCCGATGTTCTGGATGTCGTATATGTTTTTGATCAAGACGGCGATCCCTGCTCTGGGTGGGAATTGGCGGAGTACCGCTACCGCCAGGAGATTGCAGAGCAGCGCTTACAGCTAGAAGAGGCGGCGGCATCGAGCGTAGATAGTGGGCTCGCGCTCTCGCGGGTACGCGAGGAATGGGCGCAAACGAAGCTAAATAGGCAAGCTCGTCGGCCTCATTTTCATAATTCCGTTAATGGGCGTACGAATGGGGCGTCATCGAGGTTAATTTAAAAAAACCATGAAAAATCAAATGCTTAAATGAATTTCTAAGCTGTCCGCACTGAAATTAGGGGTGCTATAATACTTTTGCCTTTCATAGTTCTGAGAACGTCGTTTCATAACCTGATGGCTATGCGCGATTGAGCCTCTCGTAACCCAGACTTTCGCCGGAAAGTGCGCATCGGCGACTTCTTTGTCTGTCGCGAACGCGTTCGCAAGGTTAGCGGTATGTCCGCATGCAGGATTTGCACAGCCATTGGGAGGTCGTAAATGACGAAGTGCAGAGAGACCGGAATTTACCCGTTCACGGTGCGGCGCGATGTATTGGTGGGCTGGTGTTCTGCATCGTTCGGAACGTGACGGAGTAACGGACATCACCTACCGCAGCGATGCTGTGTTCCCAGATGTCCCTTGACGGCCCCGACATCAGGTAAAGTGATCGAGGCTCGGCGTCGACGGTGAATCTCTGCCATCCCGATCCCAGCCGTCGCCGGAACCGCAGCTTGCAGGGAGCGCCGAGAGAAAGTCCGAACACGAGATTGAAATGCGGTTTGTCACGGTGCCAGCCGATGCCGGCGCCGACGTCGTATTCGGTGCAAAGCGCTTGGGAGATTTGCGTGCCGGTACCGCCGAAGCGTTCGACGCGGTCGATGATCCCGTCTAGCCAGTGCGGGATCGGCGCTGCGCTTTTTAGGCGACGGAGTGTGTAGTCGTAGCTGAAGCCGAACGACGCGACCTGACGCTTGCCTTCGAAGGCGCCGAACTGGAACGGCTCAAGCGGCAGGCGTGCGATCTCGTGAACGAGATCCCGTTCCTCGCGTTCGGAAACGAACTCTCGCGCGTAACGGAACCCTGCGGGGCCATCCGCCTCGCCGCCAAAAATATCGAGTTGCTCCATCGCAAATCCTGGACTCTAGGTCGCCGGCGTGAAACGCCGCTACACCCGCTTTGCTAGATGCGGTTGCTCAAACCTGCGGTCAATCTGCAAAAGTCGTCCCGACGTCCGCGCCGGATGAGATCGGACAGTTCGTGGCGAAAAGGGCAGATCGTCCCTGATCGCGTTGTGGGGTGCGTTACTCTCGGCGCGCCGCGGACGCCACCGATCCAGCATCCCGGCAGTCCTTCTCAGAATGTCAGGCCGTCCGAAGATGCCCGAAAACATTCAATCATGCAGCCATCAATCGGCACGAAGCGGCGCAAGCCAGGCATGCTTCCACGCAGTCCTGCATGTCTCCGATCCTCTCGCAGTCTTTGGCGCATTCAGCGCAGATCTCCGCGCACTCCCGGCAGGTATGCTTGTGGTGGGGCGTCCCAATCAGCATGAAATGGGCCGAGGTCCGGCACATCTCCGCACACGCGACCATAATCGGAAATGCTTAGGTTCCACATGCTCGCCGCCGAGTTCGAGGCAATGGTTCATCGCCATGTTCGTGCAAACGCCGTAGCACCTGAGGCAATCTTCGATGCAGCGCTTCATATCGTCGGTCATCGCCATGGTCTCTCCTTTTCGATCGATCATGAGAAATCTTGAACCGTTGCGCTTCTGCGCGACATTGAGGGCGGAGCGATTTGGTCGCGCCTATGAACGACTAAACTCGGTCTTGTTGGCGTGGCCGCTATTTCCGGATCGCGCCGATCTGTGTGAGGAACGTCAGATTGTCTTCGAGGTGCCATTGTCGGTGATCTTGCCGTCCCTGACGCGCAGGATATCGGTCGCGATAAAGTTGATGGGTTGGCCCTTGCCGGCGACGTTGCGGAAAACTCCCGTGAAATGTCCGTGAACCAGATGTGGGAAACGACGCGGTCGGACGCCACGATCCGCTGGCGCACCGTCGCCTTGACATCCGGCACCGCGGCGAGGAACGTCTTGGAGGCGGCGGCGGGGCCTTCTGGACCCTGTTCGCGCCCCGGCGGAAGCGTGTGATCGCCGGAATCGCGCCATGTGCCGGCCATGAAGTATGTTGAGCCCCGCCCCTACGCCAAACCCAAAGCCGCCGCTGCAAAGCTGATCGAGATCGCTCAAGGGCTCCGAGTCGATGAAGCCGGGACTTCTGTCAGCTTCGTTTCGGCCATTGTCCACGGTGTTCCGTGGCTTCCTCTTGCCGACGGAAGCGCTCGATCTCATCGTCCGTAAGTCTCGAGCGCAGCTCGGCCCAGGCCGCTTTGAAGCTGGCCTTGCCATCCTCTAGGTCGGTCGCGACGCCACTGCCGCGAGCGGGCTTCACGGTGCCGCTGTACGTGATAGTCCAGAACCAGCTCGGCTTCCCGTAGGCGATGCCGGACTGCTTCAATATCCGGCCGACGGCCAGGCCGCGCCAGATCACCAGCCAGTCGTCATCGTACGCTATGCCTTCGAAGGTCATCTTGCGGAGCCCGAGCTGCTCGTCCGTCATTTCACGACGGTAAGCCGCCCGTAGCCTCGGCTCAATCTTTGCTGAGGGGCGACCACGTCCTCCCGATCGAGGATCTCCAGCATCCGCTGCAGCACCACCTCTGGATCGCGCGGGCCTGACTCTACGTAGGTGTGCAGCACCGCCTGGGCGTCTTCCATGGCTTTGTTGACGATATGATGTCTCGCATCACCGGTCCCTCGCGAGCTTACGGGAGTTGCGCCATGGCGGGTCTTTGCGCTTCGGGTCGTAGACCGGCGCGACGGGATAGAGTGCGCGCATGGCGCCCAGCCTGGCGAAGTCGATCGGACCGCCATGGTCTGCTGCCTGCAGGACGACATGGAGCGCCGTCTGCCAGGCCGGCTTGGCGACCTCGGCCTCCGGCAGCTTCTCGATAAATCGCCCCGCGTCTTTTAGCGTTCGGATCTGTTCTCCGTCGGGGAGAGGGATAGGCTCGGGAAAAGCCGCCGCCCAGCTCATTGCCCAAGCCTCAACGCCAGCTGTTTCTCCGGGCTAACGTGCCGGTGCATGAAGTCTTCAAGCCAAGCCGGGACGTCATCGTCCGATCGGTCGCAACGGTACTTGATCTCGGCGGCGATCCCGGCCGTGACGTCATGCGACCAATGTTCAGTGGCATTGAACGCGACTAAACAAGGGGGATCGCCATACTGGCCGGACATCAGGTCCGAGATCACGGTTTCGAGATCGGTGCCGTAAATGTCGGCTTCGCGCCAGACGCAGCGATCGCCAAAACAATCGACCACCAGATATACGGTGTCATGGACGCCGCCCGGCACAAGGGAAGGGGACCAACTCATACGCAACTCCGCAACTGAACGGCGGACCCAAGCCGATCGCAGTTGATTCGTTCCTGCTCGCGCCGTCGGCGACGGAACGCGACAGGTCGGATGTCGTTGATCCGTCGGAGGTATCTCGTATGGCTTTAATCAATAAAGACGGCACGACGATCGTGGGAACGGACCCCGGCGCTCACGGTGAGGATCTAAAGAGCGACCATGACTACACCGCACTCGGTTCGCCCGAGGCTTACTCAGCGGGCGAAAGCGATGGTCAGATTTCCGACGCGGATTCTCGGCTTAGCGAAGAAGACTTGCAGCGTCAGGAATTGGGCCCGCGGGGCGTGCCGGGCAAAGCGGATCCGGCAAAGATGACGCCACAGCGAGATAAGAAAGCGCCGCGGAGCAACGATCCGGGACACACTGCCTGAATGCCCCTATCTTGTGCGGCCGAAGGGTAGCCGTTATAGCGCGCATAACCGAACGACCCGTTCGGATACCCCAGACTGCCCGGTCCGTCAGGCCGGGCTTTTTGCTGCCAGTGAACCGTCGATGATGGCTAACTGAATCCGTTGCCGGTCGGGATGTGCGGCCTGCAGAGCTTCGATTGCCTGCAGCAGCGTGCCAAAGGACTCCGTCCCCGACGGACGTTTGGCTGAAACCGGTCCGGCCCCTAGCCCTAGCACGCCGCCATTCGTATAGATTTCGACAAATTCGGACATCGCCAGCACCATACCAAACGGCCCGGCCGCGTTTCGTAAGCACCCGCCGGGCTTGGCCAGCAGGGATGGAAGGTCAACCTGAACAGACCGTCACTTTCATTGCACGCCCGCGATAGGGCCGCAATCACCCTAACGGCCGACCCATAATGCCGCCGCAGCGGGAAGCGCAGCTGTAACCCCAAATCCGTAAATCATGGCATCGGTGCTAGTCATTCGAGGGTAAGCCAAGGAGTGGATGGACGTTCCCATACGGTTCCCCGGATCCCGCGCGGATCGCTTATGAGCGTTTCGGTGCGCGTCCCGGTTCGACTGCGCAAGCCTCGCGCAGACTGGCTCGGACGTCACGTATCCTGGAAACTTTAGGCCAAGCGCGCGAGCTTTCTTTTGAACCGAGCTGGTGTGCCTATCGAGCGCAGCAGCGGCACGAGAGAGTGTCGCTCCATCCTCCAGCAGTTTCACCAGCTTCAATGAGTCTTCGTCGGTCCATCGGCGAGTGAGCAATTTCTAGGCATGTCAGAGTGGCATCAAACAGTGCAGGCCATTTCCCATTAGCGGAACAGGGAGCTTCGATCGGTCCGTTATACGACATTGCGTTTGCTGGCACGGTGTCCCCGTTCGAAGCGCGTCCGGGCTTAGGGGCCAGCTTGTTACCGGCCTCGCGATGGCCGCTGAACCGAGAGAATCTTTGTCATGTCGACGGCTGCGTCCAACTGATCGGCCTGGTTTAATAAGCGCTCACGATCCTCGCCGGCCGGCAGGTTGTCGGCGCGTCTCCTGAGTTCGGCGGCCTGTTCGGCCCATGCGGCAGCTGTCGGTTTCGTCATTTCGATCGTTTTGACGGCGGCAGGGCCGAATGCACCAGGCCCTTCCGCCGAGTTGAGTCATCGAGGAAGAGCCCCTTACTTAGGCTCCACCATGCGTCAACGCTTACAAGTGGATATCACTGCGCCGCAGACGCTTCAGTTCAAAGGCAGTTTGTCCAATTGCCCGAGTTCGCCTGGAAGGGGCAGGGAACGCCATCCGCGCCGCGTTCGCCGGCGGTCCGTCATCACCGTCGAGTGTCCGGAGCGCTGACAGGATGTCGCCGATTCTTATTTGGGAAGTGCAGCCGGGGATCTGTCGCAGCCAAGGCTTGCCCTCGACGGCGAATGCGTCAGATGCCCAGGTGGCCAAAACGCACCGTTTTTGAACCGTGTCCAAGAAGGGGCTGGCTAGCACTTCCTTGGGGTGACTGAACGTGCTGGCGAGAAGAGAATTTGCATGGATTTGATCCATCGACATGGCAGAATTTGTCATGTTGGGCCTCCTAACTCCTTCCGTTTAAAGGCAGAAACGAATTTAAAGCGGAGCGCCCCACCGTCAAGAAGGGGCGTCAAAATTTTTTCGACGCTTCGTCTGCACATAGATCCATGCTCTTGTTAGCGTGCATCTCGAGTGGGCGTCCTGTCTCCGATCCGGCCGGCGGGAGCGACGCTTGCGTTCCCATTGTCGGACGAAGGCGGCGAGGCGTTTGGATTTGCCATCACACCGGTGTTGGTGCTGCTCATAGACTTGGTCGCCGCCGCGCCGGCTGGCGACTGCCCATATGATGGCGAGCTCGAGGAGCTGTTTGTAGTTGAAGGCGAGGGAACGGCCTTCCGTTCGTTCGGGCCATTCTCGCGCGCGGTGGGGTTTGCAGTCCCTGCGCCAGGCGTTTCAGCGTTGCCAGTCGGCGCCGAGCCGCCGGTTGAGGTGTTGCTTCCGGCTCCTCCGCTCGCGCCTCCCGCTCCTGCGGCACCGCCGCCTCCGCTGCCCCCGCCGCCGCCTCCACCACCTCCGCCCTGGGCCCAGGCCGGGCATGATGCCGTGACAACTGCTGCGACAATTACTGCTGTGATCTTGGTCCGCATGGGGTCTCCTTCAATGCCGACAAGGCGGCGATTGAGGATACGTTCCGGGGACCGCGGTAGACGGGCCGGCGCCCATTGCGCAAGAAGGCTGAGCCCGGTCCTGCGGCCTTTGGTTCTTTGAAATCCGCAGCTGCTCATAACCACAATCCTCAAGTCTATTTGACCCCAGCGTGCATTTTACGCAAAACGCAATGCGTGGGAGAATTGCTTGAAAGCGTATTTTTAGAGGACGACCCGCCGGCGCAGTGCCCGCCGGTTGCTGTCGACGCGTCGATGAAGCTTCACGCTTCTTCGCGCAAGGCCGAGTGAATTTTTCCAATAGCGAGCCCTCATCGTCAGATGAGGGGCGTAGCCCTTTGATCAGCAATTTCAGATTTTATAGATGGAGATAATTGTGCGTGCTGTAATCGTTTTCATCCTGTCCTTAGCGTTCACCCCAGCATTCGCACAGACTGATTTCGCTTGTCAGCCTGGTCCTTCTTGCCCTCAGTATGAAGGAAACGGTCGGTCATGTTCCAATATCGCCTTGGACTGCCAGGGAAACTGTACCAATGGCAGAAACACCTTCAACTCGGCCCCCGAATACTGCTCGAAGATGTGCGGGGGAGCCAAGGCAAACTGCCTCAAAACAGGAACGTGGAGAGGTGTGGTCATCATCAACAATTTGAAACGCAACTGACCTCTGTCCAGATTCAACCGACTTAGATTTTTACGGCTGCGGGGCTGACCGGGTTGCTGAGGCTAGCGACTGGTTGAGCGTTGATCTGAAATGCTCGGTGCTTGCTTAGACTGGAGTTACGCTCGATGAGACTGCCCCGACCCGTCGTCCTGGCCGCTTGTTCGGCTTTCTGCATCGCGCTACTTATCACTCAAGTATCGGCGCAAACGCGGGGTAGCGACCTTCCATTTTGCCGAGCGAGCACCTGCGATGGCGCTGTGCAGAACTGCACGAACGCCCGAATTTCGTTGAATTTGTCGGTCGCGGCACTTCCGTGCGAACGGTTCGGGGCAAGCTGTCGGCGCACACTTGTCTTTCCCGGAAATCCATATTCTCCCTTCCCACAGGGGTGCCGAGTGACAGGGCCATGAGCAAAGGCAACTTACCGCTATGTCTATCTGATTTGGGCCCGCACTCATTGGTCAGGTGCGTGGATGTCAGTTGTCATCCACGATAGACA
The DNA here is from genome assembly GCF_044340795.1 of Tardiphaga sp. Lineage (GTDB taxonomy): Bacteria > Pseudomonadota > Alphaproteobacteria > Rhizobiales > Xanthobacteraceae > Tardiphaga. The sequence continues at coordinate 14,493 of NZ_JBIISY010000031.1, read as the reverse complement.
GCTCCGGACCGTAAGAGGCGAGCAAAGCATCACCCATCCACAACTCGACTACGCAGTCTGTCGCTAGTTCTCAGCGTATGCCAAAGCATCTTCCCGACTGTACTCAGGGGGAACTGGTCGGCGACAAGCAATATGAGAGCCGCAAACGCTAAATACCTGATGTAAAAACATTCTTTGACCCTACCAAGCTCCTCTAAATGAAGGGCCGGTATTTCGTTCCGCGTCATTCGGCCTCAGGCGAGGTCATGGATAACCAAACGTGAAGCTCAGATGCAGGCGACCCCGCCAGCCATCAGTGCCTCTCGTGTAAAAATCGCATTCCCCAGTAGATCGGCTCTACTGATCTCCACCGCTGTTCGGAAAAAGCGAGTAAGAGTCCAGAGCTCTGCATTGCTTCGAAACTTCGCCATGGCATCATGCGGCTGTGTGGCGGGAATGGCTGTACTACGCGTTCATTATCCTTTGCGGTGGTGTATTGCCCGTGGCAGCCTTTGTGGCGCTCCTTCTCGCCAGTTAGACGCTGTTCACTCTATAGCCAGTATCAGTTATCGTTCACGTTCGATCTAACGTGCCCGCTGTCGCCGATGCGAAGTACGTTCGTGCCGTGAAAAAGAATGGTGCACTGGCGGTAGTACGGGTGTCTGAGCTGCATGCCCGCAAACTTAAGACGGTCAGCCACTCTACTAGAGCCACTGCGAGTCTTCCGAACTTGGTCGTGACAAGATCTCGCTCGATAGGGCGCACTTCAAGATAAAGATACGAACCACGGAAGAGAGGTTGCTGGTCTGCTTGTCAGCTGCGATCGACTCGACGAGTTGGGACGTGGTCAAGCCGCGCACTCGAGCGATCGACTTGAATGCGTCCCAGAACTCGTCCTCCAGACTGATGCTGGTCTTCGTGGCTCCGAGCGTGACCGACCTTTTTCGAACTGCGCTCATGATCTCTTCAAGAAAAATCGGCTCTCAAGCGACTAAGGACCGGCAATGAAAAGGCTGAAAGATATCGCGACATGGCGGGGGAAATGCTGTGTCGGCCCGGCATTGCGAGCAACATCCTGCATAATCGCATCGGCGCGTCTGCCCGGTGCCCGACACAGAAAAAGATAGAGCCCCGTCGAGGGCTCTATCTGTCTCATTAGTTTCCGCCGCCTGCGCCACCAGCGCCGCCGCCTGAGCCGCCACCGGCACCACCACCACTGCCGCCCGACGTGCGACCGGCGTCAGTGTTACTCGGTGCATTGGCTCCGCTGTAAGTTCCGGAGGCTGCGTTGGAGCCGTTCAGCGAGCTGGCGTTGTTGCCGCGCTCGGAACCAACTGAGCCCACTGTGCGGTCCGCCGATGTGGGAGCGGGGGACGTTGTGGTGGTCTGAGCCATTGCGGTTCCCGTCAGCATAGCGAGAGCGGTTCCTGCGATTAAGAGCTTCTTCATATGAATTTCCTCGTCGTCTGGGTTGCTAACGAAGCTTCAATCCGGGTCTCAATGACACGTTCCGAACTACAATCCGACTATCAAATGGAACGGAGAACAAGTTGTCGCGTCTCTCAGTCACCTTCATGGGAAGGTTTCCTCTGCCTTGGTCATCCAGGGATAACTGCCCCGGTGTCTTCCCGTGTGACACCGGGATTTTTTTGGTGGCGTACGCCCGGGCGCCCGGAAGTCACGGCCGCTGGCAATTGTAATGATGCTCGGCGTTGCAGGGGTCGCTGCAAAGATTGTGGATGAAGGGGCGAAGCGTCCCGTGACCCAAGCAGTCCCTCCCGCTGGCAATGTCATTCGGGGGCGCGAATGCAGCGCGCGGGTCTCGGAAATACTTTCTGAATGCCTGCCCCAAAGTTTTGCAACTTAGATTGAACCGGGAGCCGCTTAAATTTTACGCGGCTGCTGGAGGTGTGATGCAGCCAATTGAGTTCGAGTGCGATAATGATCGCGACGCGATTATGCCACCTTCCATCACACCTTCGGCTCGCATGTACTCCGTGACGGCGAATCGGCATACATGAAATAGTTCGGGTTGAAGACGACACCTTGCGCGTCGATTTCGGCCCATCGCACTCTGATTTGTTGAACTTTTAGAGACACGGACGCAACCCTTCGATCATTGTGGGCATACCCAAAAAGTTAAATCTAAATCAGCAGGATAGGAAGGGCCGCCTCAGTGGGCGGCCGTATTCATTAGTAGGGCGGGGGCGGCACCTGATCTTTATAAGCCATCTAAAAATGCTTGCCGGAGTGTCCAACCACAATTTGCGCTCGCCTTCAATCTCACTCCAAGAGCGTTGAGCCCGTCATCGGCGGGGCGAAATTTGCACATTCGCTTCGAGAAACCACGCGCCATCGACCTGCAATTGTACGGGCTGATGGTTTCATCCGCGGTTGAATGCAAAAGAGTAGGTAGTCGATTCGTGAGGCCGTCGGGCCGTCCTGATATACCGGCGTTCCGCCGAGTGTCCCCGCTCGTTGGGGCGGCACTCCACTCGATATCGCCCTTACAGCGTTATGCTCCTATCGAACGATCGTGCCGATTGCGCAACGTCTTCCACAGTGGCGTCACGATATACTTGGCCAGTGGGATAAGGCATGCGCCGAGCAGCAGTCCGAAAATGCCCGATCCCGTTGCCGTCACGATCCAGGAGACCATCTCCGCGAGCGCTGGGACGGTCTGGGCGGCAGGGGCCGCGACCGAGGCAATCAGGTGCTCTATTCCCGTCAGACCATAGCCTGCCATCGCGTGGACGATGATGCCACCGCCGACCCAGATCATGGCGGCCGTACCGACGACGCCAAGCACCTTCAGGAAGTGCGGCATGCCCAGCACCAGAGCGCGGCCAACAATAGCACTCGTTCGCCCAAACCACGATGTCCGATCGCTCCTCGCCATCGCCAGGCCGACATCGTCGGCCTTCACGATGAGTGCCACGCCGCCATAGACCAAGATCGTGATGCCTGTTGCGACGATGGCGAGAACGAGCGCCTGAACGTAGACGGGGCCGGGAGGCACGGCCGCCAGCGTGATCGCCATGATCTCTGCGGACAGGATGAAGTCGGTCTTTATGGCACCGGAGACCTTGTCGTCTTCCATCGTCCTCGGATCGACAGCCAACGTGCGAATCCGCCTGGATTCGGGGGGATGCCGCAGCAAGACTGCTTCGGCGACCTTTTCCGCACCTTCGAAGCAGAGATATGCGCCGCCCATCATCAGCAACGGCGTTATAGCCCACGGTGCCAGAATGCTCAGCATCAGCGCCGCAGGCAGGAGGAACAGGAGCTTGTTCCGAAGCGATCCGACGGCGATTTTCCGAACGATCGGCAATTCACGCGAAGCGTCGAAGCCGACGACGTAGCGCGGGGTCACGGCAGCGTCGTCGATCACAACACCCGCAGCCTTTGCGCCAGCACGCGCGGCCTGTCCGGCGATGTCATCAACAGACGCTGCGGCGATTTTCGCGATCCCGGCGATATCATCCAGTAACGCGATCAGTCCAACGCTCATGAAGATCTCTGGCTGCTATGTCTTGGCATAACGACGAAAGCCCCGTGGGGAACGGGGCTTCCTGTGGGAGGAATGAGCGCTTGGGGCTGCTCATGACTGAAGACGCGCCGATGCGTGAATGGTTCAAACCTTAGGGCGGCATCGCTAATATGTCGCATGTCCTGCGACATGCGTACCTGACGGTGTCTTCTACAGCCAGATCGCTCCTTGAATGCAAGCTGTCCTCCGGTCGTTCCCACAGAGTGAGCGACCGAAGCAGCACCCGTTCCACCTGGCCAGCAAATGCAGAAACAGTGGTCTGCTGCGACTTCGATGAATGACCGGTGCCGCGCGGAGTGCCTCCGCCTGACAGCTCCCCGCCGCCACGCCCTTCCCAACACGGTTCATCACTTTTGCATCATTCTGGGTCGGCCATGCGCAGCCATCTGCACGATAGTCAATGTTCAGATTTCGACGCAAAAGTCGATTTATGCGTCGTGTAGCTGCGTCTTGCCGTTGCCCATCTTCAACAAGTCCGATATCTCGCCACCAGAATAGGCAGCGAGGATGGCATGGCAAAGGCCGCAAAACTGATCGCGATGAAGCGCGGAAAGGTCTTGCTGGTTCGGCGTCGGGTGGACGGACTGTGGATGTTTCCCGGGGGGCGCAGGCGACCGGGCGAAGACGACCAGGAATGTCTTCGGCGTGAGATCGCTGAAGAGCTGCCCAAGCTTAAACTCGGTCGTCTCGTTCTTTGGCGGGAAGCGACAAAGAAGAACAAGTATTCCGGCCGCAGAATGAGCGATGCCCTGTTCATCGCCAAAAAGACGTCCGGACGCCTGGAGATCGGTGACAAGAAGGAGCTAGACAAGGCGGTCTGGCGCAAGCCTCGTCGCGTCCGGCTGACGCCCACGTCGCGCTACATTCGCGACAAGCTGTTCACATGATGCGGTCGCCTCGGTCGGTCAAACTTCGGAAACGGTCGACGATAAGCCGCCTTGGGGTCATCTCTGACACCCACGGCCTGCTGAGACCGGAAGCAGAGCGTAGCCTGGCCGGGGTGGATCACATCATCCATGCCGGGGACATCGGTCATCAGGACATCGTCTCGGCGCTCGCGCGGATCGCGCCCGTGACCGCCATCCGGGGAAACGTCGACAAGGCAGCATGGGCTCAAGCCTATCCCGAGACGCAAAGCACGAGCTTTGCAGGACGCTCCATTTTCGTGCTGCACGATCTCAACGCGATGGCTTCGCTCCCCGAGGGATGTGACATCGTGATATTCGGCCATTCACATGTACCCAAGGTCGAGATCGTGAATGGCGTCCTTTATCTAAATCCCGGAAGCGCGGGTCGCCGTCGCTTCAAGCTGCCGATTACTCTCGCTCTTCTCGAATTTGACGAAGACGGCTTCCGTCCTAGGCTCATCGATTTGGCAAGGTGACTGGGCAGTTCGGGAACATCGCTTCCCGGTCAGCGTTTTCGGCGCCGGCTGCCTCATGGCAACGGGCGAGCAAAGGAGAACATGGCGCTACAGCATCCTGTCACGCCGGACGGACGATATTTCGTCGTTCGCGGGCGACTTTGGCGGCTCGCTGACCCGAAGCTGTCTGAAGCACGAAAAGTCGAACTTGTGTCCGATCTCATGTCTGCGCGTCGGGCCGTCAAAGCCGCGCGAGCGCAAGGCGATGCTGCTGGGGAAAGCGGGGCACATGCCGCGATTGATAAGGCCAAGCGAGCGTTGGGAGAGCGAGGGCCCGTGTGGTGGCATGACGGCGCCCCCGACCTTAACCGCCATATGATCAAGAATACTCCATACGCGGACTGGTTTGCGGATATCAGACAAGGCCGGAGACGTCTCGCATGAAGGTCGCGACGTTCAACATCAATAACGTCAACAAGCGTCTCCCAAGCCTGCTCGCTTGGTTGAAATCGTCGAAGCCGGACATCGTATGTCTGCAGGAACTCAAAGCCGATCAGGCAGACTTTCCCGAAGCCGCCTTGCGCAAGGCCCGGTATTCGGACGCCTGGGTCGGGCAGCGTAGGTAGAACGGCGTGGCCATCTTGTCGCGCGGCCCCGAGATCCTCGTCACGCGACGAAGATTGCCCGGCGATCCCAAGGATAAGCACAGCCATTACATCGAGGTCGTGGTCGACGGAATCGTGGTCGCCTGTCTGTATGCGCCGAACGGAATCCGTGCCCGGGTCCGAAATTCGACAACAAACTCGCCTGGCTGAAGCGCCTGAGTCGCCACGCGGCCAAGCTCCGCAAGACCGCGCACCGATTGTCCTCGCTGGCGACTTCAATGTCGTGCCGACACCGTCCGATATCTACACGACAAAATCCTGGGACAAGGACGCCCTGGTTCAACCTGAAGGCCGCAAACTGTTCGCGGACCTTCTGGCGAAGGGGTGGACGGATGCATTGCGGGAAACACATTCGGAGAAGGCGCCCTATCGATCCGACGATGAAAGTAGTTGCTCTCGTCGTCGCGCGGGCGGTTGCGAGCAAAAGCCGATAGTGTCCGATAACCTTCTCGCTCCTGCGAACGACGAAATCTCGAACGTGCATTATTGCCGATGTCCAAGCTCGGAGGTTCGCGCGGCGCGCCGTGGCGGCGTCGATGTGGCCGGGGACCGTGCGATGAGTGCGGCGAGGGACCGTTGCTCTTCGCTGACGCGCCGCTCGATGAAGTCGCGTTCGAGCGGGGTCAGATGAGTGCGCAGAAGTCTTCGGTAACGTGCGATGTTGTTGCGGTGAGCTGCAATGCGCGCGCTGTCGATGTCGACTTTCGCCGATCCTAGCGCCTGTCCCGGTTTTGATCTGCGATCATTAGATATGACCGATTGACGACGCGAGGTTGCGTCGTCGCGATCGAGCGCGCAAAGGGTTTCCAAGATCTCATCGATCGACACGGGTGATCTCAGGCCTGCCGGAACGCGCACGGATGGACATGAGCCGATAGCAGAAGCGTCAGACGCCCAGGACGAGAGCAGAGCTCGCTTTTCCTCGAGGCTTAGGCGTTGGTCGCTCACGACATCGCGGGGATGATCGTATTGTGTGCCTGGATGAAGAAAGCTTTGGAACTCTGCGTCGATATGCGCGGTCGTCGGCCGCATGTCTGCCTCCATCAATGACGATCAGAAGTCAGCCGCGCGGTAACCCGCGCGGCCAAGGGAGCAGGCCGGTTTACGCCGCCTTGGACTCAATCTGCGTCACATTGCTGGGTGCGCTGCCGTCGATCGCGATGCGGCGCGGCTTCTTCGCCTCGGGAATTTCTCGCTGCAGATCGATGACGAGAAGGCCGTTTTCGAAACGAGCGCCCTTGACCTCGACATGGTCGGCCAGCGTGAACTGACGCTTGAAATTGCGGGCTGAAATGCCCCGATGCAGGAACGTGCGCTCTTCCTTGTCGCCCTGGCGGCCCTCGAGCGTCAGCACGTTCTGCTCCACCATGAGCTCGACCTCGTCCGGCCGGAAGCCAGCCAACGCGACCGCAATCTGGAAGTTGTTCTCGTCGAACCGTTCGATATTGTAGGGGGGATAAGTGTCCTCGCCCACACGCTGCGCGTTTTCTGCGAGGTTCAAAAGACGGTCGAAGCCGATGGCTGACCGGAAGAGGGGCGTAAAATCAACAGTGCGCATAGCCAGATCCTCCTGGGAGCAAAATGGTTACGAACAGCACCGGACACAACCGGTGCCCGTATTAAGTGGCGGGACCCTGACGGCGTCCCGATCGCCATCATCATGGCGACGCCAAAAAAAATACAAACCTCCAAAAAAGTTTCAAGAGCTGGCAAAAAAAATTACGACTCGCTTGAGAGGAGCGTCGTCCGCAGCTAGGCTCAAGGACACACACAGCCACACGACCTGCGGAAGCAGCAGCCCATCTTCCAACAGGCCAACGGATGTCCGCTGCAGATCCTCGCGGCCTCCTACGGCGAAAGCCCCGCCGAGGCGGGTTGGTGACGTGGCAAAAGCTATCCCAGCTCAGGCCGAGTCTCCAGACTGAATCAAGACCAGGTTTGCCGCGGGCGGTCGAGCTTCCAATAACTGGAGCAGCGGGGTCGTTCACTCTTCCTACGCGGAAGGGAGACAGCAGCAACTCGCGGGATGACAACGCAAGAATCAGCGAAAGAGGCAAGGGTCCGCTGAGAGACCTAAGCCAGCAACCGACGATGCGCCTGACGGCGTGCCGCTGTGGCATTGACGCTCAAGGGTGAGAGGCGTCGGCAGCGACCTTGCCTTTGATATTCTGCTTCACGCAGAGGGCGTCATGGGCCAAAGCAGAAAACCGGAAGCAAGCGACGCTTCCGGCGTTTGGTATTCGCTGAGCTCATAACAATGCAAACACGGCACTTGCCGCCGTAGCGCCCTGTTGCCCGCTGCCATTCGCGCCGTATCAGAAGCCGAAACCGGTTGACCCGCCGCTCGCTCACATGCGGTTCGATTCCTGATCCTCGCGCTGCCGGTCGTAGACATCGGGGGTGGCGACCTCATCGTAGCCAGTTCGGTTGCTGTAGAACATGAGGGCCATCAGGCCACAGCCAATCAGCAGCGAGAAGATCGTACCGAGTGCCAGTGCGATCCAGCCGTGGACCGACATCTCTACGTGTTCAGACGTCCACGCCACTGTCGCCCAGACCACCGCGAAGACCAGCATTGTGAATAGGATCGCTACGAGCAGGGCCTGACCAAGAGACATATTTCGAGTGATGTTCGGCATGGCGTCCTCCTCCCGAAACCAAGACAGCTATTGCTGCTCTGTTCCGGGGGAAGGCCTGAACCTTGCTGATTGGAAGGCGAGCGACGAAACCAGTTCCTCGGTGACGTGGAAGCAATCCAGGCACTCAAAGACTTGAAGCTCGCAGTCTGCGTTGCGGGGTCTAAGGCGCTTGAGACCCATCGGTTGTGAACAATGCGGACAGACGGGCCGGGCAATGTGCGGCATATCGGGAGCCTGCTTTCTTGAACCAGGCGGACGACAAAAACCGCCTAAGCATAACTGCGCTGTTCGTAATTTGCAGGCGACTCGCAGGACCGACAATGCGCGATTGTGGATAGGCGTCTTCAAAAACTGCATAGAGTTGAGATGCCGAAACGTCAGGTGGGCCGCGTAGCTCCCACTGTTGGCCCAAGCCTCTCCTTGTGCAGCTCGATGCCGTCTTTATCTTCCACTGAGACGTGCCGTTTGTTTTTGTCGGCATTTGTTGAGCAATGCGATGAGCGTGCTGTTTGGCAGCATCGACATCGGGAAATTCAATTCCGGCCGGGTTGTCTAGCCGCGTGCCGTCAATAATGGAAAAGTAAAACCTGGGCATTTGTCCTCCGCGCCGCGATGAAAAGCAGAGGAGTTAAAAGCGTTCCGAAACAACGCGCTACTCGCCTATACGCGGGAACTTGGCAGATTTTTTGACGTTCCAGCGTCACTCACTACTGGAGCACGTCATGGACGATTTGAGCAAAAAAGGTCAGCAAGACCGCAGCAAGATCAACATGCATGAAGAGCACGAAGTCCGTTACTGGACGAAGCACCTCAACGTGACCAAGGAGGAGCTGCAGTACGCAGTGAACAAGGTTGGCAACTCTGCCGCCGCTGTTCGCAAGCAGCTTGCAGCATGAGGGACCTGGTCCGTCAGTGGACCGAAAGCGATGTCCAAAAGCTTAAAGAGCTGACGGATAAAGGAGCGTCTGTGATCCGAGTGAGTGCGGCGCTTAATCGGTCCCAATCTTCGGTCAAGAAGATGGCCCGGCAACTCGGCGGCGAACTCGTCAGCGTGCGAGACCTCAAAGCCGGGCACCGCAAAAGATTGGCTAACGCAGAGAAAGCTCTCCGTCCCGGCCAGCGGCGGAACGATGGGACGTACGCTTAGTTATTGCGCCGCACACTTCCATTCTAAACTTAGCCCACCGCGCAATTCACGGCGGGCTTTTTCTAGAGTTGAATGATGACGACCACGGAGGCAAGTAGAAGCGCCAGCGTGATCGTCAGGCCAATTAGGACTACTTTGCCCATCGTGCCTCAGTGCGTTTTGCTCTTCTGCCACTTTTCCAGATCGGGCTTCGGAGTATCCGGCAAGCTGGGATCAGTGGTGTTCTGAGCATTCTTCTCCCACGGCTTGCCGCTCTGCGACGTCGACCCCCAATCCTGCGTTGTCCGGGGGTCGTCCTTCGGCGTCTCGCGCGGGTCGTTTTTCTCGACGTACTTCATGCGACCTCCTTTGAGCTTTTCCTCGCTTGAACCAGGTATCGCTTGCTCTGTTCCTATCGGGAACGAAGCGCGACAATCCGCCTTTCTCCTGCATGCATTACACATATATCTCGCAATCAGACATGGCGGTCCTCATGGAAGAGGCCATCCAGATCGCGTGGGATTATTTGGAGCTTACCGACGAGATCGAGGACGCTGAGGTGTGCAGCAGGGTGTAAGCTGGCCATCTGATGTCGATGGTCATGGGCAGCAAGCAGCCAAAGATGCGCCGTCAGACCGCGCTGTCGCGGCTTTCCGATAAGTGGCAGTCTTATTGTCAGGAGAGAAAATGCGGCGCAGAATCTCTCAATGGTGGACAGACAACCAAGACCGAAGGCTAGAGGCGGAATTCGCTCTGGCGCTGGCCGTCGTCTTGGCAGCGGTCGCTACGGCGAGCATACGGTTCCTGTTTGAGTCCCTGTGAGGCCGCTTGCTGCCGTGCGCGGCCTTTCAGCGCTGAACCCGCGTAAGCTTCTGCTCATCAGAGATTTGTGAGCCGCGATTTCAGATTCTCTAATGCGTTGTTGGCGAATGTGTTCTCAAATCTCGTCCGAAGCGGCGGAGTAGAAGAGGGCGGTGACATTGGCGACGAGCGACTGGGCCGCATCTTTCGAGCTCGAATTTTCGTCGCCGACACCGGTCAATTCGCGCTCCGAGCGTGAAATCTGCTCCTCGTCTCGGCGAGATGTGCGGTGATCGCAGCCTTTACATCCGGATAGTCATCGAGACGTTCGGATTGACGCTCCATCAGCTCGCACCCTGAACTTCCCTCGCATGAGCGTTGCGAAGACCGGTGATGTAGGTATCGCGAACCGTTTCAGTCATTGGTCGTCCTCTTGTGTCAGTGGCCATCGCGGACGCAAGATTGGCGTCCCGTTCCTAGCCAATCTGCGGCAAGCCCAAGACTGATCGATTCTTTGCATGGAACACTTTCATCAAATCCTGCTTCTGAGTGAATTCAAACGAGGAGACGGTGATGGCAGATAGAAGGGAACGCTTTGCACGTCAGCCTGCAGAGGGTGGTCGGGAGGTCGTTGAGAAAGAACTGGAAAGAAAGCAGGAGCCTCGACCTGCCGATGCGAAGAAAGAGGAATCCCAGCCGGGCGGTGACAAAGATGACCGATAAATCCAACGTCGCGACATTGGCCGCGATCATAGGCTCTTTCATCGTCGCACTTGGCTTTGTCTTCTACATGTTTCCGCCCTGGCAGGTTGCCGACGACGCGGCGCCGAAGGTCGGTGCCGGAAGCATGGCTTCTCTACCGGTCGGGCTGTGGTGGCTTGGATCGTTGCTTTTGGCGATCTCGATCATATACGCCATCCTCAACAACCGACGGAAGACGCCCGGACAGGCACGAGCCACCGACGATGCTGCGCGGAAACTTTACGAAGCGGAAGATCGCGACGCCAAGCGGAAGGGCCTCGGCTAAAGTCCATGCTCGAAATGAGGAAAATCCGATGAACGAAGGCGAAGATAAAAACGAACGGATCAAGGCGCGAGCACACCAGATCTGGGAGTCCGAAGGCAAAACCGAAGGCCAGGAAGACAAGCATTGGGAGCGGGCGGAGCTCGAAATCATGCGCGAGGATGCCAAGCCCAACACGGATTCTGGAGACAATTGACGAAGGAAACGAGCGGTCGTCAGCGACCGCTCGTCCAGAGGTTTCCTGAAATGAGCTTGAGTCTCAGTATGCGCGCTTCCAACGTCGTTGCGATCGGCGCTCTTCGTAAGTGTTGCCGTATGCAAGACGAGGGTTGCGAATGCAATCGCCGCCTACGCCGCTGATCGACGCCTGGCATTGTGCATAAGACGTAAAGGAACACTGCGGAGTGCCACCCGTGAACGAAGTACGCTGGCAGAACGGATAGTCTCGGGCGGCGTGAGCGGGGATTGCCATGCCTACAGTCCCGACGAATACGCACGTGATGAGAGTTCGGTACATCTTGATCTCCATGATTATGTATTCAAGGAAATCCGCATCCCTGTTCCTGACTTAATTTGGTGTCACCAAGAAAACTGAACGGCAACATTAAAACCGGACGACATTGGCCTGCGATAGGGCAATCTCAGTTGCCGTGCTGTTGGTGGCCGTGGAGCCGGGAGACCGCCCTGTCGCGCGCCTCGATCGATCCCTTGCGTTCGAGCCATCCCAATCCGATTGCCAACTGGCGAAGATCACGCCGATCGCTCGATCCAACCGGCGCGGCTCAGGCGCGGCAGAGCGCGCTTTCCGCATGTTTGCGAAGGTTGTCCGATGCTTGTTCCGACATGCTTTTTCCTTTCCCGGATGGAGAACTTCGCTATGATGGACCATTGTCGTTGACGCCTTTTCAGGGCGCGAATTGATCGATCCATTTCCGAGCTTGAGCTATGGGCAGGGATCGAGATGGGGCGTGCCCTCAAGCGTTTTCGACGGGGCAGGTGGCTCCTATCTCCCAATTCCAACGCGTCGAATTGCCCGATCTGAACACGTCGAAGTGCAGACCTTGATATGCCTCGCTGTAGTTCGTCTCAAGGATGACCATCGGGTCCTTGACGCTGTCGATGGACATGTCACCGAGCACCGCCATGATACGGTTCCGCGCGTCGTCCACTGCGCCATCAAACTGACGGCGGTGATCGTCTTGGTCCATGAGGACCTCCAAGCCGAGGTCGGAAAGCACTCAAGTCGAACGCGCTGTCATGTCAGGGAACGCGGAAAGCAGCTTCGCCGTCTAATGCTCGGAGTGTGGACTTCAATTGCCTGGTGCCTGCAAGTTCGATCTTATGCCGACGGCAGATCTTGGCGACGGCTGAGGTCTCTCCTTAACATCAGCCCATTCCCCGTCTCACTGGTGTGAGAGCTCGGTTGCTCCTGTCGGAAACGAGGAGGAGCTGATGTCACAGCATCCAAACGCCGTACTCGCTTTGATGTCCAACGACGTGCTCGCGCGGATGCAGCCGCACCTAGACGTCGTACCGCTGGAAAGTGGGGCGGTCCTCGGCGAACCCTTCCGACGCATTCCTCACGCGTATTTCCCGCATTCGGCCATGAACCGTGTCACGGTGCAAATCCGCGGGGAAGCGTCTGGCATTTCTCTCGCTCAATTCGCAGCGCTAATGTTGGAAATCTCGGAACTGCGAAAAGGCGTCATCCGGTTCGAACAATATCTATTTGCGCAGGCGCAACAAACCGGAGCCTGCAATGCGCATCACACGGTTTCTCAGAAGCTCTGCAAATGGCTGCTTCGAATGCATGATTTGACGGGGCCGGTATTGCCTCTCACTCAGGAATTCATTGCGTACATGATCGGCGTACGCAGGACGAGTGTGTCCGATGCTGCAAAAACCCTGCAGGCAGACGGCCTGATCGACTACCATCGAGGGACTATTCGCGTTCTCAACAAAACCAAGATGGAAAGCCAAGCATGCGAATGCGCAGACGACCTGCGCAACCAATACCGTGACGCCATGCTTGCCGAAGAAGTCGCTTGATTTCGGGATTTGCCCAACTTGCGAAATTATCCGGGAAACCCGCTCGTGTTCGGTGCGTATCTCGTCAGGGGCGTTCGGCTGGCGGAGAACAGGATGCCCCGATATTTTCTCGATATCGAGTACGATCACGAACTTCACAGGGATGTGGATGGCGGCGATTATGCCGATGCAGATGCTGCGTTGCAGGAAGCCGAGAAGGGGCTACGGGATTTGCTTGGCGACGCCATCAAACAGAGCTTAAGCGACGCGCCGAGCCGGATTCTGGTGAGAGACGCCGCGGGGAACGTGGTCGGCTCGATTTCCAGCCGGGACGTCGGCCCGTCCAAAATATGGTCGAGATGATCGGCCGGACGGCACACTTGCGCGTCTTGACGCAGTCTTAGTGCCAACAAGTATTTACCAGATAGTGGAACGACGCTGTTGATATGCCATTGGAGCAAAAAAGGAGCTTCAATGGCAAACGATATGCACACCGATGGCCGCGACACCCGAAGCGGCGCGTATGACGCCGTCACTCCGGTTACGAAAAGACCCGCGGACCACGCAGCGCACCCGAAAGCAGAGGGTCATGTGGACATTCCGGAAGGCTTGTTGCGTGACCGTCAGGCACCGCTCAATTCCCGCACCGGTCGCCGACCCACGGAGTGACCACGATGAAGTTCCGAAAACCGAATGACGAGGGTAACGAGCCGTCCCCGATCATTATGATCGCCGTGGCGCTTGTACCGCTCCTGGCAGTCGCCGGATGGTTAATGGGCCTGTTCGGGTAACGGAGGATCGGGCGAGCACGAAGCGGACAGGCGTGTCGATCCGCTTACGACCAGATGCACCGGCGTGTGCCTTCTGGTCTTACTGCGATTTCATCTTGGATCGAACAAAGCGAAGAACGGCGGTTTAACTCGGCATCGCCGGATCAATCTAGGTGATGGGGACAGTCCCGCCCTTATCAGCCCCCAGCCCTCCGGGCGGGACCTGAACCCCATCCTCCCGTTGAATGCCTCTCCGTCCGGTTCTGCCTAGCAGGCTTGGAGCGATCGTCGGCTATCGGAGCATCGTAGGATCAGATCGAAAGAAAGCCGGATCGCCAGGAACAAGGTACAGGTCCACCGGTTGTGGCCGCGATCAGCGACGCGATCCGAGTGTTGATCCTCCTGCTTCCATGGCACGCAGAGATCTTTGTCAAACTCGACGAGAGAGAATATGCGCTTCATCCCCACAGCCTTGCACGGTGCGGCCGATTATCTCGTCGGGCTTCTGCTTGCGTGCTTGCCATTCCTCTTCGGTTGGTCAGGAGCAG
>NZ_JBIISY010000241.1:0-8568 GCF_044340795.1 Tardiphaga sp. | reverse complement strand
GGTGCTGGAGGAGAAGGTCGAGATCCACAAGGGGTTGCTTGAAAAGGGACTTGCCTCGAAAGTCGTTTATCTTACCGAAAAGCAGGAGCTTGTCGGACTTCAGCAGGACGTCGCGGTGCAGACAAGCCGGCTTGCAGAGGCCGACGCGGCAGTGGCTCTGCTGAAGGAAACGCGAGAGAAAACTGCGTCGGAATATCGTCGTACCGTATACGATGCACTGGCGAAGGCCGAGCAGAAAGTCAGCGCGCTGGCTCAGGACAATATCAAGGCCGAACAGCGGACGCGGCTGCAGCGGCTGACGGCACCGGTTGATGGCGTGGTGCAGCAGCTCGCCGTCCACACCGTCGGCGGCGTCGTGACGCCAGCCCAGGCGCTGGCTGTCGTGGTGCCAAGCGAGGCCAGACTTGAGATCGAGGCGTCCGTCTCCAACCGCGACATCGGATTTGTCCACGCCGGCCAGCAGGCTGCGGTCAAGATCGATACCTTCAACTTCACCCGCTACGGGCTCCTGCGCGGCGATGTGGTCAGCGTTTCATCCGACGCGGTAGCGCGTGAGGCACCTCGGGGCGGCCAGACCGACCGCAATGCCGGCGGCGGGCCGGCGGCAGGTGAACAGAAGGGCCAGGAGTTGGAGTATGTCGCTCGCGTCTCGCTCGAACGCAGCGACATGCAGGTCGACGAGAAGCTGGTGAAGCTCGCGCCCGGAATGGCGGTGACGGTCGAGATCAAGACCGGCTCACGGCGCATCATCAGCTATCTGCTGTCGCCGCTGGCAAAATACCGCAACGAAACGCTTCGGGAACGGTAGCGGCGGGGCCGATCGCTCGCGGGCGCGTCATCGCCGGCCAGTTGGGAGTTCATCGCCGTTACACCCATAAGGTGGCTAAGTGGTCTCGTGCTGGCAGTGGGGGGAGCTCCTCAATGCCTCGCGACCGCCGCAACTGTGACGCTGTTGCCTGCCTTCAAAGCCTTTCAGGACGAGTGATTGTTGGACGGCCCAGGTAACGTCGAGGGCGTGGACCCGCCGTCACTTCATCCAACGCGCCGCGACGATCCCGATCGCAATCAGGACCACCGTGAAGACCAGCCGCCGCAGCGACGGCCGCGGGCCCCAAGCTGCGGCGGTGTCGTTCATGTTCGGTGTCGGGGGCGTTGGCGGGGTGATCGGCTCCTGATGCATATGGGTCCTTCTGTTGCGATCGATCGTCCGGTCAAACATATCCATTGAGCGGCGAGGGTTCGCCGCTCCGTCGGAGCCGCCACGGCCATGCCGGACGTTGTTATTTCGCGGCCCGATCCGTCGGCGGCTGAGGCCGTCGCAATGCGCGTCGCCCAAGCG
Source organism: Tardiphaga sp. (assembly GCF_044340795.1). Classification (GTDB taxonomy): domain Bacteria; phylum Pseudomonadota; class Alphaproteobacteria; order Rhizobiales; family Xanthobacteraceae; genus Tardiphaga. The sequence continues at coordinate 7,229 of NZ_JBIISY010000241.1, read as the reverse complement.
CCATCTCGTGCAGCTGTCGCTTATGGGCTTCCGCAATCTCGACCAGTTCGAGCAGGTCTTTGGCGTCGATACTGGCGAGTCGGATCGGTCCCGTCACGCTGGTATTGGCAATGGCAAGCTTGTGCTCCGCCAGCTGCTTCAGCCGCGTGAGCTTCCCCTTGCTGATCATTCGCTTTCGTCCCCAAGCGAGTCACAGATGACGCCATCTCGCGCAAGCCGCGTGTCTTAATTGTGGCTTTGGAAAGCTATGCCCAACAGCTTTGCAAAGGGCCTTATTCGTTGCCGGACCCCGCGCCGGGCAACGGATATGCCATTTGCCATCACTCGCGCGGCAATCGGTTGCTGCTGGTCCGCAAAAGGTCAATAACCGCAGCCTTCTAGCCTCAGAGAGCTTCATATCACCATGACAGAGTCACGTTATTTCCCGGCACCGGGCGACTGGGACAAGATCGATCCGCAGGCGGCGGGCTATGCGCCGGACAAGCTCGCATCCGCCGTGGCCTTCGCCCAGGCGAATGAGACGCCGTGGCCGCGGGGGTTCTATTACGACGACGGCCGCTATGCGCCGAATGTGGACTGGAATGAAACCGGGCCATGGAGCGCGGTGCTGGGGCCGGTGAAGGAGCGCGGTGGCTCGGCGGGCATGGTGCTGCAGAGCGGGCGCGTGTTGGCGTCGTGGGGCGATGTCGCGCGGGCGGACATGACCTTCTCTATCGCCAAGAGCTATCTCGCCACGCTGACGGGCCTTGCGGTGGATGACGGGCTGATCGGGGATATCGACGAACCCATCGCCAAGCGCGTAGTGGGGCCGCTGTTTGCCGATGCGCATAACGCCCCGATCACCTGGCGGCAGCTGCTGGAGCAGACCAGCGAATGGCGTGGCGAGTTGTTTGGCAAGCCGGATCAGATCGATCACAACCGCCTGGTCGCACCGAATGCCGACAACAGCCGCAAGGGCGAGCTGCGCGAGCTGCAGAAGCCGGGCGCGTTCTACGAATATAACGATGTGCGCGTGAACCTGCTGTCGCTCAGCCTGTTGAATCTGTTCAAGCAGCCGCTGCCGGATGTGCTGCGGGAGCGCATCATGGATCCGATCGGCGCGTCGAAGGAGTGGAGCTGGGTCGGCTATGAAAATTCATGGGTCGAGATCGGCGGCCAGCGGATGCAGTCGGTGCCGGGTGGCGGCCATTGGGGCGGCGGCATGTTCATCGGCGCGGACGACCATGCACGCTTTGGCCTCTTGATGGCCCGCGGCGGCGCATGGAATGGCAAGCAGCTGCTGTCGCAGGGCTGGATCGATGCGATGTGGGCGCAGTCGGCGCTGCAGCCGAATTACGGTTTCCTGTGGTGGCTGAATCGCGGGCCGCATGCCAACAAGGGGGCGCCGGAGACGGCGGTCTATGCGCTGGGGGCGGGTGGCAACATGATCTGGATCGATCGCGACGCCGACATGATTGCGGTGACACGCTGGTTGCCGAGCGCGAAGGCGCCGGAGTTTATCCGGCAATTGATTGCGGCGCGGGGCTGAGGCGTCAAGCCACGAATGCATAAGAGAAAACCCCGACGGAGCTTGCGCACCGTCGGGGTTTTGCTTTGTGCGCGCTGAAGTCGCTTACGCGACGCGCTTGATGGCTGCGCTGAGGATTTCCATCATGTCGTCGATATGCTTCTTCTCGACGGTCAGCGGGGGCGACATCGCAAAAGCGTCGCCGCTCTGGCGCAGATAGAGGCCGGTGTTGAAGCAATCCACCATCACTTCATAACCGCGCGCGCCCGGCGCATCCTTGCGCGGAGCGAGTTCGACGGCGCCCATCAGGCCGAGATTGCGGATGTCGATGACATTCGGCAGGTCCTTCAGAGCATGCAGCGAGTCGCGCCAGTAGCCGGCCATCTCGGCGCCGCGGGTGAGCAGGCCTTCGTTCTTGTAGATGTCGAGCGTGGCGATGCCGGCGGCGCAGGCCACCGGATGCGCCGAATAGGTGTAGCCGTGGAACAGCTCGATCTGGCCTTCCGGGCCATTCATCAGGCCATCATAGACCTTGCGATGGGCGAACACGGCGCCGCAGGGCACGGTGCCATTGGTGATGCCCTTCGCGGTGGTCATGATGTCCGGCGTGACGCCGAAGAACTGCGACGCAAAGGGCGCGCCGAGGCGGCCGAAGCCGGTGATGACTTCGTCGAAGATCAAGAGGATGCCGTGCTTGGTGCAGAGCTCGCGCAGACGCTCGAGATAGCCCTTCGGCGGCGGCAGCACGCCGGTGGAGCCGGGGACGGGCTCGACGATGACGGCGGCGATGGTGTCGGCGCCATGCAGCGCGACCAGACGCTCGACGTCATCTGCGAATTCGGCACCGTATTCCGGCTGGTCCTTGGCGAAGGCGTTGCGTGAGAGATCGTGGGTGTGACGGATATGGTCGATGCCCGGCAGCTGCGCCGAGACGAAGGCGCGGCGATTGTTGACCATGCCGCCCACCGAGGTGCCGCCGAAACCGACGCCATGATAGCCGCGCTCGCGGCCGATCAGGCGCGTGCGCGTGGCCTGGCCGATGGCGCGCTGATAGGCGATCGCGATCTTCAGCGCGGTGTCGCCGGATTCCGAACCGGAATTGGTGAAGAAGATGCGGTCGAGGCCTTCGGGGGCGATCTCGGCGAGGCGGTTGGCGAACTCAAAGGCCAGCGGATGGCCCATCTGGAAGGCCGGGGCGAAATCGAGGGTGGAGAGCTGCTTCTCCACGGCGCTGGCGATCTCGCGGCGGCCGTGGCCGGCATTGGTGCACCACAGGCCGGCGGAGCCGTCGATCACCTGGCGACCGTCCTCGGTGGTGTAATACATGCCCTTCGCCGAGGCGAACATGCGCGGCGACGCCTTGAACTGGCGGTTGGCCGTGAACGGCATCCAGAATGAATCGAGTTTTAGTGCGTTCGGAATCTGATGAACGGACACGGCGGAGCTCCCAAGGGTGATTTCGACCGATCTTCGGCTGATTATCGCATCTGGATCATGTTCGTAACATTGCAACAAGTCCTTTTCTTGATCTGATCAAGTGATTGATTTTGCTGGATGGGTCCTGCCATATTTGCCTGATCCGCAACACCCGCAACAGGATTCTGGCGTGAGCATCGACCTCGGCGACCGGCTGCGCTTCGTGCGCGCGCATCACAAGCTGTCGCAGCGCGAACTGGCCAAGCGCGCGGGCGTCACCAATTCGACCATCTCGCTGATCGAATCCAACCAGATGAATCCGTCGGTCGGCGCGCTGAAGCGCATTCTCGATGGCATCCCGATGGGGCTCGCCGAATTCTTCGCCATCGAGCCGGACCGGCCGCGCAGGGCGTTCTACCGGGCGGACGAACTGACCGAGATCGGCAAGGGCCCGATCTCCTATCGCCAGGTCGGCGACAATCTGTTCGGGCGCGCCTTGCAGATATTGAAAGAGCGCTACGAGCCCGGCAGCGATACCGGCCGGGTGCCGCTGGTGCATGACGGCGAGGAGGGCGGCATCGTGATCTCGGGGCGCCTCGAAGTCATCGTCGATGACGAGCGCCGCATCCTCGATCCCGGCGACGCCTATTATTTTGAAAGCCGGCGGCCACATCGGTTCCGCTGCGTGGGGCCGAAGGCCTGCGAGGTCGTGAGTGCATGCACGCCGCCGTCTTTCTAAGGGCGGGCTGATCAGGTCTTGCGGGATCGTCAAGACGGCGCGTTGCGATGCAGGTCGCCGGCGGGGGCAGGTGTGCGGCTACCGGATCTCCCCTATGTTTGCGCGTCTAATGCGAGCTCAGGGGCTGGATGTGCAGAAGTATCTGATCAAGTCGGGCGCGATCATCAGTGTGGATCCGGATATCGGCCGGATGAGCAAAGGTGATGTCCTGATCGAAGGCGACCGGATCGCGGCGATCGCGCCGGAGATCGAAGCGCCCGATGCGGAAGTGGTCGATGCGACGCGGATGATCGTCATTCCCGGCCTCGTCAATGCGCATATCCATCTGTGGCAGACCATCCTGCGCGGCATCGGCAACAACTGGGGCGGGTCCGACTATTACAATTACGTGCATGCCGGCGCGGCGCCGCGCTTCACGCCGGACGATACGCGCGTGTCCACCTATGCGGGCGCGCTCAGCCAGATCAATGCGGGCACCACGACCCTGTTTGACTGGTGCCACAACAACACGACGCCGGAGCACACCGACGCTGCGATCGAAGGGCTGACGGCTTCCGGCGTGCGCGCGCTGTTTGGTCATGGCACCGTGAAACCAAAACCGAAACCGGGCGACAAGCCGTTCTCCGAAATCCCGCATCCGCGCGCCGAGATCGAACGCCTGCGCCGTGGACGCTTCGCTGCAGATAGCGGGCTGGTGCAGCTGGCGATGTGCATTCTCGGCCCGGATTATGCAACGCTCGATGTCTGCCGGCAGGATTTTACGCTGGCGCGGGAATACGACCTGATCTCAAGCGCCCATGTCTGGGGGCGTGCCAACCGCCTGATCCCGACCGGCTACCGGCAAATCGCCGCAGAAGGACTGCTCACGAGCAAGCACAATCTTGCCCACGCCAACTATATCGAGAACGACGAGATCAAGGTGATCGTCGACCATGGCGCATCCATCACCGCGACCGGCATCGTGGAGATCAAGAACCACGCCGTCCCGCCGCTGATCGGTCGGGTGAAGGCGCAAGGCGGCACGCCCAGTATTGCCAATGACACCGAGGTCGGCGTCATCGGCACCATGTTCGCGACAATGCGGATGGCGCTGATGGTGCAGCGGCTCTTCGACAATATCGATCTGAACGAGCGGCTGAAGCGCGGCGAGGCACCGGAGGCGGCGGCCTATATCCGCGAAAACCTCAAGCAGATCGGCGCCGGCGGCGGCTTGCGCGAGGAGACCACGGTCCGATCCATCGAGGCGCTGGAATGGGCGACGATCAACAATGCGCGGGCGCTGGGGCTGGAGAACCAGGTCGGCTCGCTGACGCCGGGCAAGAAGGCGGACGTCGTGCTGCTGACGCGCGACACGCTAAACATGGCGCCGGCGCATGATCCGATCGACGCCGCCGTGATGTTCGCCGAGACAGGGAATGTCGATACGGTGTTCATCGACGGCAAGCTGCGCAAGCGCGGTGGCGTGCTGCTCGACATCCCGGATCTGCCGGGCCTGCTGGACGACATCCGCGAACGCGGGCGTGGCGTGCTCGCACGGGCGGGCTTCGGCCAGATCAGCTGGTGATGACCGCGGCCGGCGCGTTCGCGAACTCATCGAGCAGTGCCTGCGCCAGTCCCTTCTGCTGCGCCGGCAGCCCGCGATCGCGCGCGGCCTGTTCGAGGGCGAAAGTTGCTTCCATATGGATGCGATAATGCGCGGCGTTCTGCTCGACGCCGGAGCCGTCGGTGATGTCGCCGAACACCACATCCTGGCAGCGCGCCACCGAGCGTGAGGTGAAGGCGCGGCAGGACAGCGGGCGGACCACATAGACGGTGCAGCGATTGTCTGTACCGAGGAGGGGGCAGCGGTGACGGAGCTTTGTCGCGTCGGCTGCGTTGCGCGCAGCTGCGACTGCGATCTCCAGTCGCTCGCGCAGGGCGTTGCGTTCGTCCGGCAAAAAGTGCGTGGCGATGTGATCGGCCATCATGCGGGCGATGCCGGGCGGCACCTGAACATAGAGATGGCAGCATGCCGCACAGCCGCTGCTGCAAGCGAGCATCGGCTGGTTCGGGATGTGCCGGTAGACGCTGGCGCTGGCGGCTCCTGCGAGGTCGACGATATCGCGGGCAGCTTCTTGCAGGTTCTCCGCGCGTTCGCAAACCACGCCGCAGGCCGAGCGAAAATTGCCGAAGATGCCTTCATAGCGGCCGGATAGCGAGCGCATCAGTTCGCCGACCTCGGCGATGTCGTCTGATACGAAGTCGATGGCGTCCTGTGCGCTCATGGCAGCGGGATACGCTACGAATCGCTGTTTCGTCACGCGCAATTATGGGGCGGACGACAGTTGCGCTCTCGATTTCGCCCGCGCCGGCTTGCCCATCAGTGCCGTCACCGCCACGCTCACCACGCGGTCGATGATGGCCTGGACGTCGTCGAGATTGCACAGTCCGTCGGACATGCGCGTCAGGCGTTCGGTGTCGCGGATGGTCTGATGGGCCATGGCGAGGGCGAAGTGCAGCGCCCAGAAGATGTCCGCGGGATCGTGATCGGGCAGGGCGCGGCGCAGGGCGGCGGCGAAGCGCTTGAGATGATCGACCTCGCGATTCTTGATCTTGCGGATCGGCGGCACCGACTCGATCGAGGCGCGGATCATGAAGCGTGCGGCATCGGAACGATGCTTGGCTTCGCCGAGACAGCCACGCAAGGTCGGGCCGACCAGCGCGGAGAAAATTTCCTGCGGTGAAGCGCGGCCGTTGCCGGCGTCTTCTGCCGCCTTCAGTTCGTGGAGGCGCTCGCGATTGGTGGCGATACTTCGCGTCACGAACAATTCGGCGATCAGTTCGTCCTTGGAACCAAAGTGATAATTCACCGCCGCCAGATTCACGTCGGCCGCCGCCACGATGTCGCGCATTGTCACGTCCGCAAAGCCGCGCTCGGCATAGAGCCGTTCGGCTGCGGTGATGATGGCGGTACGTGTGCGGTCTGCTGCCATGCCTTGATCCTGCGCAAATCCCGTTTCGTGCAGTCCGCCGGCCACAACATGGCGCCATGCGGGAGGCGAGGACCAGCGTGATTGCTTTTCAAACGTCTGTATGAAACTATCGTTTGAGTGAGCGGAATGTCAATGTTGCCGGCCCGGATCAGGCTCAGTCATCCCAGAGTCACAGGTCGTCGCAGCGCCGTGATATTCCGCGTCACGCCATCGCCCCCGCGATGCGCGCCGGATGTGAAAGCGGGCGACATATCGCGCGTATTTTTCGCTTGCGGACCTGCATCGACAGGACAACAGTGCCGCCAAAGATTTCGAAAGAAACAAAGAGGAACGTCCCATGGATTTCACGATGTCGGACCGCCAGCGCGAATGGCTCGAGCGCGTGTCCTCCTTCATGACCAAGCATGTGCGCCCCGCCGTGCCGATCTACAAACAGCAGGACGCTGAGGGCGATCGCTGGAAGGTCATTCCGATCGTCGAGGACCTGAAGAAGAAGGCGAAGGCCGAGGGCCTGTGGAACATGTTCATGCCGCCGTCGTCGCATGAGGACGACGAATTCCACGGTGCGGGCCTGAGCAATCTCGAATATGCGCTG
>NZ_JBIISY010000240.1:0-8622 GCF_044340795.1 Tardiphaga sp. | reverse complement strand
ACAGCGCCGATGATCACGAGTTTTGCGGTGGGTGCATAGACATTGAGAAACTGCTTCTTGCCGTTCACCTCGACCATGGCGCTCTTGCCCATGCGTAGCTGCCTCGTGAGCTCCGCATGCAAGGGGTCGGCGGCGAAGTCTACCGCCTTCACCAGGCGTTGTATACCATCGGATATATCGGTCACGATGATCACCGGCCGGCGCGCGGCGCGCTCGGCATTGAGCAGCGCCAGTGTCTCGGTTTTCACGATCAGCCTACCTTTTCAACGAAAACGCGGATGGTGCCGCCACAGGACAGACCGACATTCCAGGCGGTCTCGTCGGCCACGCCGAATTCCAGCAATTTCGGCTTGCCGCTTTCGATCACGTCGAGCGCCTCGGTGACCACGGCGCCCTCGACGCAGCCGCCGGAGACCGACCCCAGAAACGTGCCGTCATCATTGATGACCAGATTGGAGCCGGCCGGGCGCGGCGCCGAGCCCCAGGTCTCGACCACCGTGGCGAGAGCCACGCCATGGCCGGCCTTCTGCCAGGCTTCGGCGGCCTGCAGGATGTCTTCTTCGCGATTGAGCATCAGACTCTCCTCATGCAGCGGGACGGATCAACGGGCGGTGATGGCCGGAGGTCGGCGCCGACAGCGCTTTGATCAGCCCGTCGATGGACGTCAAATTATGTACCGGGCGGAATTCGTCAACGTGGGGCAGCATCATTTTGATGCCCTGCGCCTTTGGCTCGAAGCCGTCGAAGCGCAGCAACGGGTTCAGCCAGATCAGCTTCCGGCAGGAGCGATGCAGACGGTCCATCTCGAAAGCGAGCTGCGAATCCGCCTCGCGTTCAAGTCCGTCGGAGATCAGCAGCACGATGGCGCCCTGGCCGAGCACGCGGCGGCCCCACAGCTTGTTGAAATTGTGCAGCGAGGCCGAGATACGGGTGCCCCCTGCCCAGTCCTCCACCGACGCCGTGCAAGATGCCAGCGCCTCGTCGGGATCACGGGCCCGCAGCGCGCGGGTGACATTGGTGAGGCGGGTGCCGAACAGGAACACCGAGACGCGCTTGCGCGCATCGGTGATGGCATGGAGGAAGTGGAGGAACAGGCGGGTATACTCGCTCATCGAACCGGAAATATCGAGCAGCGCGACGATGGGCGCCGGCTTGTCGATCAGGCCGAGGCGGCGGAGATCGACGATATCGCCGCCGGTGCGCAACGAGGCACGCAGCGTCCGGCGCAGATCGAGACGCGCGCCGCTCTTGTCCGGCCGGGTGCGGCGGGTACGCAACTCCGCCTGCGGCAGCCGCATATTGGTGATGGCGCGGGTGACCTCGGCGATCTCCGCCGCGCTCATCTGCGCAAAATCCTTCTTCTGCAGGATCTCGCGATCGGAGACCGAGAGCTTGATCTCCTGCTCCTGCGGTGACTCGCGCTCTTCGCCCTTGGACGGCTGCGCCATCGCCTCCTGTACACGGCGCGAGGCCGGCGGCGGCTTGCGCTTGGCATCATCCGGCAGCGGCACGCTGTCGAGCATTTGCTTCCAGTCTTCCTCGGCGCGGAAGAACAGGTCGAAGGCCTGCTGGAAGATCAACGCATGTTCGTGGCGTTTGACGAAAATGGCTTCGAGCGTGGTGAAGACATCGGCACGCTTGCCGATTTCGATCAGCTGCAGAGCGTCCAGCGCGTCGATCGCGGCTCCCGGCCCGACCGGCAAACCGGCTTTGCGCAACGCGCGGGCAAAGCCAATGACATTGTCGGCCATCTGCCCGGTTGGCGGATTGAGATGATCGATGGGCAATTCCAACTCCGTCATTCCGGGGCGGGCGCGCATCTTGCGCGACCGCCCCCCGGAATCTCGTGGTGTTCTAGCTACTCCGAGGTTCCGGGTTCGCGCTCCGCGCGCCCCGGAACGACGAATGTTATTCCGTCGCTTCCTTGATCACCTTCGCCAGCGCATCGCCCTGCATGCGCTGGATGTCGTCCTGATATTTCAGCAGCGCACCCAGCGTGTCGCCCACCACCTGCGGCGTCAGCGAGCGCGCGTCGAGTTCGGTCAGCGCCGTCGCCCAGTCGATGGTCTCGGCCACGCCCGGCGATTTGTAGAAATCCTGATCGCGCAGCTTCTGCACGAAGGACACGACCTGCTGCGACAGCTTTGCGGAGATGCCAGGCACGCGCGATTTCACGATGGCCAGTTCGCGATCAGCGGCGGGATAATCAACCCAGTGATAGAGACAGCGCCGCTTCAGCGCGTCGTGGATCTCGCGGGTCCGGTTCGAGGTGATGATGACGATCGGCGGTGCCGGCGCCTTCACCGTGCCGAGTTCGGGGATCGTGACCTGGAAGTCCGAGAGAATTTCCAGCAGATAGGCCTCGAAGGCTTCATCGGCGCGATCGAGTTCGTCGATCAGAAGCACCGGTGCGCCGTTCACGTCCGGCTCCAGCGCCTGCAGCAGCGGGCGCTTGATGAGATAGCGGTCGGCAAAGATGTCGCTGGCGAGCTGATCGCGATCACTCTCGCCGGCGGCTTCGGCCAGGCGGATGGCGATCATCTGCGAGGCGCTGTTCCATTCATAGACCGCGGACGAGACGTCGAGGCCTTCATAGCACTGCAGGCGGATCAGCTTGCGGCCGAGCGCGCCGGACAGCACCTTTGCAATCTCGGTCTTGCCGACACCCGCCTCGCCTTCGAGAAACAGCGGCCGCCCCATGCGCAGCGACAGATAGGCCACCGTCGCCAGCGAGCGTTCGGCGAAATAGCCGCGCTTGGTGAGCAGATCGAGCATGCCATCGACGGAGGTGGGAAGCGCCGATGGTGCAGTCATTTACGATCCTATCTCGATAGCTTTCAGGCCTGACGAATCAGGCCCGGTTGTTGGCGGCTTCGACCGCGCGCTTGGCCAGCACGCCGATCAGATGCGCACGATACTCGGCGCTGCCATGCAAGTCACTGTTGAGCCCATCGGGCGAGACGTTGATGCCATCCAGCGCCTTGGGCGAGAACCGCTTCTTCAGCGCCTCCTCGAAGGCCTCGACGCGGAAGACGCCATCCGAACCAGCGCCGGTGACGGTGACCCGCACGCCGGAGGGCAGCCGCGCCACAAACACGCCGACCAGCGCATAGCGCGAGGCCTGGTTGCGGAATTTCTGGTAGGCGGCCTTCTTCGGCAGCGGGAACGAGACCTTTGTGATGATCTCGTCCGGCTCCAGCGCCGTGGTGAACAGGCCCTGGAAGAATTCTTCCGGCTTCAGCTTGCGCTTGTTGGTGACGATGGTGGCGCCCATGGCCATCACGGCGGCGGGATAATCCGCGGTCGGATCGTTATTGGCGAGCGAGCCGCCGATGGTGCCCTTGTGGCGCACGGCGGGATCGCCGATCAGCGCAGCGAGCTCGGCCAGCGCCGGGATCGCTTCAGCGACGGTCGCAGAACTGGCGACATCCGCATGCTTAGCGAGCGCGCCGATCACCAGCGCGCGGCCCTTGATCTCGATGCCGTCGATCCCCTCGATATGGGAGAGATCGACCAGATGCGGCGGTGCCGCCAGACGCTGCTTCATGACCGGCACCAGCGTATGACCGCCGGCGATCAGCTTTGCGTCCTCGTTCTTGGCGAGGAGATTGGCGGCCTGCCGCACGGTGGACGGGCGATGATATTTGAATTCGTACATGGAGAATTCCTGAACAATCCTTGGGGCGCGCTGTTCGCGATTATCGTGTCACGTCGTCAGGCCAGGTCGGACTTTTCCATCGCCTTGGCACCCGCGGCGATCGACGCCACGATGTTCTGATAACCGGTGCAGCGGCACAGATTGCCTTCGAGTTCTTCGCGGATCACATGGTCCTCGAGATCGTGGCCCTTGCGGTGGACGATATCGATGGCGGTCATGATCATGCCCGGTGTGCAGAAACCGCATTGCAGACCATGATGCTCGCGAAAGGCCTCCTGCATCGGATGCAGCGGCGCGCCATCGGCGGCGAGGCCTTCGATGGTCTTCACCTCATGGCCATCGGCCATCACAGCGAGGGTTGTGCAGGCCTTCACGGCCTTGCCGTCCAGATGCACGACGCAGGCACCGCATTGCGAGGTGTCGCAGCCCACATGGGTGCCGGTCAGCCGCAGCTCTTCGCGCAAAAATTGCACCAGCAGGGTGCGCGGATCGATATTCTTGGCGACGGGATTGCCGTTCACGATCATCGAGACTTTTGCCATATGCACTCTCTGTCATCCGCGCGTGCCATTGCGGGGCCGCACGGTTCTTAAAATCGTTCCAAACGCATCATATGGACGAAGTTCATCATCGGCAACCGCGGGCGAACGCGGCCGGATGCGCGTATGACGCTGCTTCAACAGAGCGTGATCACTTTGCTGCGAATGCAAAAAGGCCGGTCCAGCGCCGGACCGGCCTGTGAGTCGTGCGCCAGCCGGGGCAATCAGCCCTGCACGGCCTTGGCGAAATTGTTGAAGAACTCGTCGGCGATCTTCTTGGCCGAGCCGTTGATCAGGCGCTGGCCGAGCTGGGCGAGTTTACCGCCGATCTGCGCCTCCACATTATAGGTCAGCAACGTGCCGCCATCCTTGTCAGCAAGGGCGACCGTCGCGCCGCCCTTGGCGAAGCCGGCGACACCGCCCTCGCCCTCGCCGGAGATCTTGTAGCCGTTCGGCGGATCGAGATCGCTGAGCGTCACCTTGCCCTTGAAGCGGGCCGAGACCGGGCCGACCTTGATTTTTGCCGTGGCGCGGAAACCGCCCTCGTCGGTGGTCTCGAGCTCCTCACAGCCGGGAATGCAGGACTTCAGCACGGCGGGATCGTTGAGTTTCTCCCACACCACTTCGCGGCTCGCGGCCAGCTGTACTTCGCCGCTCATCGTCATGGCCATGGGCAATCTCCTGCATGTTTCGGGTCAAAAGAGGCTCATCCCAAGTAATGCACAGATCGGGCAAAGGAAAGACCGGCCAACGAACGCCCTGCTGCCTATTCGCAGTGCAGCAGCCATGCGTCGCCGCGACCTTTCGAGAACCCTTGGAGACTCCATCGGGAATGGCTAGGGTCCCGCCGCAATGAGCACAGCCCTTTCCCCTCTTCTGGCACCTTTGTTATCGAGCGCCGCCATGCGCGCGATCTGTGACGACGCCACGACACTGCAGCACATGCTGGATTTCGAGGCCGCGCTGGCGCGGGCGGAAGCAGCCGTGGGCGTGATTCCTGCCGCCGCCGTGGACGCCATCGAAGCCGCGTGCCGGGCTGATCAGTTCGACATGACCGCGCTGGCCGACGCCGCAACCCGGTCGGGCAATCTCGCGATTCCGTTGGTGAAGGCCCTGACGGCCCGGGTCGCCAAGGCCGATCCGGACGCCGCACGCTATGTGCATTGGGGCGCAACCAGCCAGGATGTGATCGACAGCGCAACCATGCTGAGCCTGCGTGCCGCGATCGACGCGCTGCTGGCCGACTGCGACCGCGCCGTTCTAGGCTTCGCAAGGCTGGCCGAGCAACATCGCCATACGGCGGTCGTCGCGCGCACCTGGCTGCAACATGCGCTGCCGATGCCCTTCGGGCTCAAGCTCGCGGAATACGCCTCGGCCTTGCACCGCTCAGGCCAGCGCCTTGCCCGGCTTCGCGCCGAAGGCCTCGCGCTGCAATTCGGCGGCGCCGCCGGCACACTGGCCGCGCTTGGCGACAACGGGCTTGCCGTGGCGGAGCAGCTGGCGACCGAGCTTGACCTGCCGCTGCCGGATGCTCCCTGGCACACCCATCGTGACCGCATTGCGGACATGGCGTCCGTGCTCGCCATCCTGTCCGGCACCTGCGGCAAGATCGCGCGCGATGTGTCGCTGATGATGCAGACCGATGTGGGCGAAGCCTTCGAACCCTCGGGCGAAGGCCGTGGCGGTTCGTCGACCATGCCGCACAAGCGCAATCCGGTCGCCTCGGCCTCTGCGCTTGGTGCCGCGACCATGGCACCGAATCTCGCGGCCACGATCTTCGCGGCGCAGGTGCAGGATCACGAACGCAGCGCCGGGCCATGGCATGCGGAATGGCCGACGCTACCCTCGCTGCTGCTAGTGACCTCCGGCGCCCTCGCCGCCATAGTCGATATCGCCGAAGGACTCGAGGTCGATGCTGCGAAGATGCGCAGCAATCTCGACACCGCGCACGGCCTGATCATGGCCGAGGCCGTGACCTTTGCGTTGGCGGAAAAGCTCGGCAAGAGCGATGCCCACCATCTCGTGGAGGCGGCCAGCAAGAAGGCCGCCGCGGAGAAGAAGCATTTGCGCGACGTGCTGGCTGCCGACCCGAAGGTGGCGGCGCAGCTCAGCGCGGACGCGATCGCCAAACTGTTCGAGCCGATGGACTATCAAGGCGCCTCGCAGGCCCTGATCGATCGTCTGCTGACCTCACTCAAGACCTAAGAACGACGGAGTTTTCCCATGCCCATGATCGATGCCGACGGCTGCCTGCTCAATGTCTCCGTCGAAGGCCGCGACAGCGGGCCGACCCTGATGCTGTCGAATTCGCTCGGCTGCACCATGGCCATGTGGGAGCCACAGATGTCGGCGCTCTCAAAACTCTTTCGCGTGATCCGCTACGATCGCCGCGGCCACGGCAAATCGGGCATGAATGGTCCGGTATCGATGGAGCGCTACGGCAAGGATGTACTCGCCATCCTCGACGATCTCAACATCGACAAGGTGCATTGGTGCGGCCTGTCCATGGGCGGCATGGTCGGGCAATGGCTCGGTGCCAATGCGCCGGATCGCTTCAACAAGATGATCCTCGCCAATACCAGCTGCTACTATCCGGACCCGACCAACTGGCACAACCGCATCAAGGCGGTCCGCGAAGCCGGCATTGCATCGGTGGCAGATGCCGTGATCGGTGGCTGGCTCACCGCCGATTTCCGCGAACGCGAGCCGGAAGCGACTGCCAAGATGAAAGCGATGCTGCTGGCGACGCCGGTGGAAGGCTATCTTGCCGCCTGCGAGGCGCTCAGCACCCTCGACCAGCGCGCGCTTCTGCCGAAGATCAAGAGTCCGGTGCTGGTGATCGCCGGCAAGCAGGACAATGCAACGCCGGTGGCTGCCGGCGAATTCATCCGCGCCAACATCCCCGGCGCCAGCATGACGCTGCTGGATGCCGCGCATATTTCCAATGTGGAGCAGAGCCACGCCTTCACCGAAGCCGTGGTCGGCTTCCTGACGCAGCGCTGAGGTATCACCATGGACGAACAGCAACGCGCCGAGAAAGGCACCGCAAAACGCCGAAAAATTCTCGGCGATGCCTGGGTCGATAAATCCGCCGCCGGCAAGAACAGCTTCAATGCCGACTTCCTTGATCTGATCTCACGTTACGCGTGGGGCGAGATCTGGACACGGCCGCAATTCGATGACCGCACGCGGCGCGTGCTGGTGATCGGCACCATGCTGGCGCTTGGCCAGTGGGACGAATTCCGCATGCATGTGCGCGCAGCGCTCAGCGAGGGCGGCTTCACGCCGGACGACATCAAGGAAATCCTGCTGCAGCAGGCGATCTATTGCGGCGTGCCGGCCGCCAATCACGCCACCAAGGAAGCCGGTGCCGTGATCAAGGAACTGGGGCTCGCGGTCTAGGCGACCTTCTGCGCCGGCAGCGCGTCATTGGCCGCGTTGCCGGGCTGACCGGGATCGAGCACTTCACTGCTGCCGTTCTGACGCAATGGCGGCTCGACGACCATGACGATGGCCACGCCGAGCAACATCAGCAGTTCGGTGATGTGCAGCCGCATGGAGGTCAGTTCACCGACCGTCGACGCCATCATCATGCCGGCGAATGACATCGCGCCGCCGATGGCAAGTGCCATGGCCAACGCCTCGTCACAGCCGCCCGACTTGCGGATTTTCGGCTGCGTGATGAAGACGAGGAACACGGCGAAGAAGGCCACCACCGTCAGCTTGGCGATCGCAAGCAGCCATGCATAGCGCATGGTGCCGAAGCTCGAGAGCTGCAGATAATCGTTGAGAAACAGCGCCAGCGAGATGTTCGAGCGCTCGTAAAATCCCTGGATCGGCGAGACCATGATGCGGAACGCCAGGAGGGTCCAGGTCGGAATGAAATAGCAAGCCACCAGCGCGCCGACGAAGGTGCTGATGCGCCAGCTCTGGAATGAACCTTTTGCGGACCAGTTGTCCTGAACAACAGGGCCTTGGGAAATGCTGCTCTCTGCCATGCGCCGTCCATCGCCTCGCGTGCGACTCGCATGCGAGCCGGTATGGTTGACGAAGAGCTAACGCCGCGGCCGCCAAAGCGACAACGTAAACCATCTGTTAACCTTAATTTCGAGATCCTCGGGAAAACGCCGTCTCGCGGGCAGTTTGCAACTTGTCAAAAGAAAAGCCCCGCCTTTCGGCGGGGCTCTTCCAAGGGGCGCTGAGAACACCCCTCTCTCATTCTAGCGCTGCTGCGGCTGGCCTGGCGGGTTGCCCTGCCGGCTCGGATCCTGCTGCTGGCCGGGGCGCTGCTGGCCCTGCTGTTGCCCACCCTGCTGCTGGCCCATGTTCTGGCCGGGGTTCTGGGTCTGCTGGCCCTGATTGTTCTGGCTCTGGTTCTGCTGGCGTTTGGACATTCATCCTTCTCCTTTGTTGAACCATCCAACG
>NZ_JBIISY010000030.1:0-40257 GCF_044340795.1 Tardiphaga sp. | reverse complement strand
GACTTCGCAGACATGTGACCTCCAACGTGACCGCGTGTCGCGGGCACAAAAAAACCGGCCTGGACGGACGTCCTCAGGCCGGGATCGCATGCTGGAAGGACATGGGTCCCCGGCCTGTTTAGCGACTTATTTTACGTGGCTGCAAGCCGGCCGGCTCAAATCACCACGGGATAGGATTGTTCCTATTCCCGCTTGCGCTTGCCGTCAAGGCGCGGTTGAGATAGCCGGTAAAGTTACGGTTTTTCAGGGTATTGTCCCGGAAAGCCGACGTAAGGACCAGACCCGTGACGTTCACCCTCGCCGCCGATGCCGATGGAATTCTGCCCGACAGCATGATCGAGGCGATGGCCGAGGCCGGCCTGATCCTGCCCGAATATGATTTCGTCGAAAGCCAGATCCAGCCGGCCAGCCTCGACCTGCGCCTCGGCCCCATCGCCTATCGCGTCCGCGCCAGCTTCCTGCCCGGGCCGAATGTGACCGTTGCCGAACGCATCGACGAATTGAAGCTGCACGAGATCGATCTCTCCGACGGCGCAGTGCTGGAAACCAACTGCGTCTATATCGTGCCGCTGCTGGAAAGCCTCGCACTGCCGCCGAACATTTTTGCCGCCGCCAATCCGAAGAGCTCCACCGGCCGCCTTGACGTCTTCACCCGCGTGATCGCGGACGGCACCCGCCGTTTCGACGTGATCGGTGCCGGTTATCACGGCCCGCTTTATGCCGAGATCAGCCCGAAAACCTTCCCGGTGCTGCTGCGTGAGGGCTCGCGCCTGTCGCAGGTGCGCTTCCGTATCGGTGATGCCGTGCTCGATACCGAGGCGCTGGAAGAGCTGCACGCACAGGATCCGCTGGTCGATATCGATGATGCCGACCTCACCAACGGTCTCGCGGTTTCCGTCGACCTCTCCGGCGAGAATGCCTCCGGCTTCGTCGGCTACCGCGCCAAGCGGCACACCGGCGTGGTCGATGTCGATCGCCGCGGCGGCTATGCGGTGGAGGATTTCTGGGAGCCGATCCATGCGCGCCCCGACCGCACGCTGATCCTCGATCCCGGCGAGTTCTACATCCTCGCTTCCAAGGAAGCTGTGCAGGTGCCGCCGGACTACGCCGCCGAAATGGTGCCGTTCGATCCGCTGGTCGGCGAATTCCGCGTGCATTACGCCGGCTTCTTCGACCCAGGCTTCGGCCATGACGGCGCCGGCGGCAAGGGTTCCCGCGCGGTGCTGGAGGTTCGCTCGCGCGAAGTGCCGTTCATCCTCGAACACGGCCAGATCGTCGGCCGCCTCGTTTATGAACGCATGCTGGATCGCCCGGATTCACTCTACGGCCAGCGCATCGGTTCGAATTATCAGGGCCAGAACCTGAAGCTGTCGAAGCATTTCAAGGTTTAGGAACGAAGCTGAGACTTTAACGGCGTGCGGTCATAGAGGTCGCCGACACAGCATCGGAAACTGAGCTTCGGAATCACGATCTCGGCGTCGGGCCCTGTCAGCACGTCCGATGTCCAACCATCGTCCGTGCGCAACTCCACTTGGACCGCCATATGGTCCTGCGTGATGACGAGCAAGGCGACGCAAGCCGCATGCGAGCGGTACAACTCGCATTTCACATCGATCCACTCGCGCCCGGTGCCAGGGACACCAATCTGATCCGAAGACGACACAACTTCGGCCAGTAAATAAGCTACATCGAAATAGCGCTGCTCAAGCTCGTATTCCGTATCGATGACGGCCACGTCGGGTTCGGGCTCGTAAACCCTGCCGTCGAGTATAAAGCTCTTGAAGCCAGATCGCTGGGTTGCCATGAGCGGCAGACCTTGCCGGTCAAAGCTATCGTCCAGCAACCGCGCAAGATTCTCTGCAATCCGATTGTGAATGAGTCTCGGAGGCGTCATCATGACCGGGACGCCCGCCAGCAATTCCCAGCGCTCATGATCCGGGCGATATTTTTGGAAGTCACGGAATTCCTCCGCGGACATCTGCTGGCCGGTCCGGCCTTGCATGACGGCAATACCCATCACCATTCCCTTCGCTGGCTGCACGGTACTACAGACATTGCGCTTGCGGAAGCCGGGTTCCGCTCGTCACTGCCCCAACGAAAAAAGGCCCGCATGGAGAATGCGGGCCAGGTTTTCTGGATTCAGAATCGATAACACAGAAGAAGCGACGCCAGTCTTAACCGGCGTCGCTTGTCGCAAGCTTACTGAACGAAACCGCCGCCCAGATTGCCGAGGTTGAAGCGGTAGTTCAGACCAGCCTTAACGGTGTGCTCGTCGTTCTTGAAGCCGACGACGGTACCGATGCCCGGACCGAAAGCGGTCACGTTGCCGAAGTCGTAGTACTGGTATTCGATCTTGCCCGACCAGTTCTGGGTGAACAGGTATTCGAGACCGCCGCCGACGGTGTAGCCATCGCGGCCGCCGTCGCCACCGAAGCCATTGGTGAAGCGCGAGTCAGCCCAGGCGTAACCGCCCTTGGCGTACAGCAGGGTCGGACCCCAGGTGTAGCCGAGACGGCCGGTGACCGAACCGAGGCCGCGGTTATCGAAGCTGCTGCTGGTGTCCTTGAAGCTGTAGTTGGCTTCGAGACCGAACACCCAGTTCGGCGCGAACTGCGTGTCCCAACCGCCCTGCACACCGCCGAGGAACGTGCCATCGCGGTTGCCGAGGACGACATTGTCTTCGCCCGGGAAGCCACCACCGATGTGACCACCGATGTAGAAGCCGGTCCAGTTGTAGATCGGAGCGGCGGGAGCGGCGTAAGCCGGCGCCTTGGTGTACGGACGAGCTGCCAGATCGGCTGCAGACGCGGGTGCAGCCAGCGCGACCATGGCAACGGCTGCGGTCGAAAGCAGATACTTCTTCATAGATAATCCTCTCAATCCCAAACTGGATTGCGGCGAACCTAGACGATTGCGCAGAGATTGCTGTCACAGACGTGCAACAGCGCTTCAAACGAGTGTGGCGGGTTTTCCATGCACGTCGTGCTTCTGACACATACTCGCCTCATTCGTGCATCGAAGCCCCCGGATGTGTTACGAAACGTGCATAACCGTGGGTTAAACCTCAACCTGCGCAACACGCAGCCGCGATGTGCTACTGTCGTCGCAGCGGAAAAACAGAGACCGCCAACAAGGATCCGAGGAAATGAACGAGGCGATGGCCCCCCCAAAGGCAGCTAACGCATATGCGCCGCGTACCATCAAGCTGAATGCGCGCGACAATGTCGCGATCGTGGTGAATGATTTCGGACTGCCAGCGGGAACCCGGCTCGCCGATGGCATCACGCTGCGCCAGTTTGTTCCGCAGGGTCATAAGCTCGCGCTCGCCGAGATCGCAAAAGACCAGCCGATCATCCGCTACGGCGAGATTATCGGTTACGCGATCGATACGATCGCCATTGGCGATTGGGTTGAGGAAGCGCGCATCCACATGCCCGATGCACCGGAACTCGATCGCCTCGACATCGCAACCGCGATCCCTCCTCCACAGGAGCCGCTGACCGGTTACACATTCGAGGGCTTTCGCAATCCCGACGGCTCCGTCGGCATCAAGAACATTCTCGCCATCAGCACATCGGTGCAATGCGTCGCCGGCACGCTCGAATTCGCGATCAAGAAGATCAAGGCGGAACTGCTGCCCCGTTACGCCAATGTCGATGACGTTGTCGCCGTCACCCATGGCTATGGCTGCGGTGTCGCGATCAATGCGCCCGACGCTTATATCCCGATCCGCACGCTGCAGAATATCGCGAAGAACCCGAATTTCGGCGGCGAGGTGATGGTGGTCGGCCTCGGCTGCGAGAAACTCGCGCCGGAACGGCTGCTGCCGACCAATGATCCCGCCAGCATGATGCGCCTGCAGGACGAGGGCAATCAGAGCTTCGGCGACATGGTGGACACGATTGTCACCATGGCTGATGCGCGCCTGAAGGTGCTGAACCAGCGCAAGCGTGAAACGGTGCCCGCATCCGAACTGGTGATCGGCCTGCAATGCGGCGGCAGCGATGCATTCTCCGGCGTCACCGCAAATCCCGCGCTCGGCTTTGCCAGCGATCTTCTCGTGCGCGCCGGCGCCACAGTCATGTTCTCCGAAGTCACCGAGGTCCGCGACGCCATCGAATTGCTGACACGCCGTGCAGCAAGCGAGGATGTGGGTCGCGCGCTGGTGCGCGAGATGGACTGGTACGATGCCTATCTCGCCCGCGGCGGCGCCGATCGCAGCGCCAATACGACGCCGGGCAACAAGAAAGGCGGCCTCGCCAATATCGTCGAGAAGTCGCTCGGCTCGATCGTCAAGTCGGGCTCGTCGGCCATCACCGGCGTGATAGGACCCGGCGAACGCGCAACCACGAAGGGGCTGCTGTTCGCAGCAACACCTGCCAGTGATTTCATCTGCGGCACGCTGCAGCTTGCCGCCGGCATGCAGATGCAGATATTCACCACCGGCCGCGGCACGCCTTACGGCCTCGCACAAGCCCCGGTGATCAAGGTGTCCACCCGTACCGAACTGGCCAAGCGCTGGTCCGATCTCATCGACTTCGACGCCGGCCGCATCGCGTCGGGCGAGATGACCATTGAGGAAGCGGGTTGGGAGCTGTTCCAGCTCATCCTCGATGTCGCCAGCGGCCGCAAGCAGGTCTGGGCGGACAAATGGGGCCTGCACAATGATCTGGTGTTGTTCAACCCTGCGCCGGTGACGTGAGTCACACGCGGCGCGGCCGTAGGGCGGATTAGGCGTAGCCGTAATCCGCCGCGGAGTTTTCGTTTTGAACTCGGCCGGCGGATTACGCTTCGCTCATCCGCCCTACGGCAGCGCACATCACAACGCCGCCGCCTTCGCACCTGACGGCGCCACACGCCAGATCACGTTGCCGACGTCGTCCGCCACCAGCAGCGCGCCCTTGTTGTCGAGCCGCACGCCCACCGGCCGGCCCTGCGCCTCGCCCTTTTCGTTGAGGAAGCCCGTCAGCACATCCTGCGCCTTGCCCGAGGGCTTGCCATCGGTGAACGGCACGAAGATCACCTTGTAGCCACTCTGCGGCTTGCGATTCCACGAGCCATGCTGGCCGATGAACGCGCCGTTCTTCATGTTTTCCGGAAACAGATCGCCGGTGTTGAAGGCGAGACCCAGCGATGCCGTATGCGCGCCGAGCGCATAATCCGGCGCAATCGCCTTGGCCACCAGGTCTGGCTTCTGCGGTTCGACGCGTACATCCACATGCTGGCCGTAATAGCTGTAGGGCCAGCCATAGAACCCGCCATCCTTCACCGAAGTCATGTAATCCGGCACGAGGTCACTGCCGATTTCGTCGCGTTCATTGACGACGACCCACAACGCACCGCTTTGCGGATTCCACGCCGGGCCGTTGGGATTGCGCAGCCCGGATGCGAACAGGCGCGACGTGCCGTTGACACGATCTATTTCGAGGATCGCTGCGCGGTTCTTCTCGATGTCCATACCGTTCTCGCCGACATTGCTGTTGGAGCCCACGGTCGCATAGAGCTTGCTGCCATCAGCGCTGGCGGTGAGATCCTTGGTCCAGTGATGATTGAGGCCCGCCGGCAGATCGACCACCTTGGTCGCGGCCGCCGTGATCCGCGTGTCGCCTTCCTGATACGGGAAGACCACCACCGCATCGGCATTGGCGACATAGAAGCGATCGCCCACCAGCACCATGCCGAAAGGTGAATTCAACCCCTCGACGAACGGCGCCTTCATCTCCGCAACACCGTCACCATCAGCATCGCGCAGCAGCGTGATACGATTGGCCGATGGCGCGCGTGCGCCGGCATAACCCATCACCTTGTTCATGACGAAGCCGCGGATGCTGAAGCCGCTGTCCGGCTTCGGCGGCGCGTTGCTCTCGGCAACGAGCACATCGCCATTCGGCAGCGTGTAGACCGTGCGCGGATGATCGAGACCGCTGGCGAAGGCGGTGACGGTCATGCCTTCAGCCGCCTTCGGCTTGGCGCCATCCTGCCAGCCGATGGCCTTGGAGACATTCACCGTCGGCAGCCACGTCTTGTTCGGTTCGACCAGTTTCGGCGTCGGCCCGTAATCTTCGCCCGAGGCGATTGTCGACTTCTCGTTACAGCCAGCGAGTGGCAGCGCCACGATCAGAAGAGCAGTCGAGAGCAAGAATTTTTGGCGCATGGAATTTCCTCGTGGTGACGGAACTCAATGCACGCAATGCAGAAGCGTTCGATCTCCCTGCATGAATTTCATGTGAAGCGGCGCCACGCCGCAGCTATGGTCATCGCCACCAATCGAGAAGGGACGGAAGCGATGACCGCAGCGAATGACCAGACCACGTGGAAGCGCTGGCGCAGCGTGGCCGATCTCTATCACGCCGTCTTCACCGGCCTCATCCTCACCGTCGTGACACGCCGCGGCACGCCAGATGCAGCGGAATTCGTGTTTCGCATCTTCCGTCGCCAGCAGCAGGAGCGCTTCCTCGCGGGCCTCGACAAGCTCGGCCTGTCGCACCTGCCACCCGCGGTCGCAGCGGCGCAGTATCACTATCTCTCCAACTGGATCGGCGGCGTCTCGGTGGAATACATGATCGAGAACGACCGCAAGGCGTGGATTCGCTATCCGCCGCCGCGCTGGATCTGGCGTGGCACCGCGATCTGCGGCATTCCCGGCGAGGTTTCGCGCGCGATGTTGCGCGGCTGGCACGCGAATAACGGCGTCACGCTCGGCAATCTGCGCCTCGGTTTCGTCTGCACCAAGCAGAGCGTCGATGGCCAGGACGGCCTCGAGGGCTACTATTGCGAATACGACCACGATCTGGACCTCGACCAGCGCCTGGTCTTTGCGCGCCACCTCGAAGCGCCGCCTT
The DNA here is from genome assembly GCF_044340795.1 of Tardiphaga sp. Classification (GTDB taxonomy): domain Bacteria; phylum Pseudomonadota; class Alphaproteobacteria; order Rhizobiales; family Xanthobacteraceae; genus Tardiphaga. The sequence continues at coordinate 33,415 of NZ_JBIISY010000030.1, read as the reverse complement.
TCGATCCCGCCAAAGCTCCAGCACTGCCCGTCGACAGCTGGCCAAAGCCTCGACTGGAAAAGGCCTATCGCAATTACGCGATGGAATATGTGCGCACGGCCGCGCCCGTCGCCGTGCAATTGTTCGGTCCCGATGACGCCGGCTATCTGCTGCGACTCACCGGCAAGCTGATCGGCATGCAGTATTACGACGAAGTCGCCAAAAGCTTCGGCATGGCGCGCGGGGATGCCACGACCTTCACGGACTTCTTCACCGCCTTGCTCGGCGCACAGGACGACGAATTCACTATCGACAAATCCGCCGGTGCGATTGCGGTCTGGCAGACCAGCTGGAAGCTGATGGACGGCGTTATCGACGCACATCCCGCCTGCGCCGAGCTTTTACGCGGCCTCGTCGAAGGCCTCGCCGCCGGCTGCGGCCGCAACATTCCCGTCACCATGACCGCAGAGCGGAATGGTGCACGGCCGTTCACCTGGACGATCGGGTAAGCGCTCCCGTACTGCAGTGCAAATCGACCAGCGCCCATGCAGCGGGCGCGTATGGCGCCCGCCTGGAACGGTGCTAGGAAAGGTGGTGTCCGGCATGTGAGACCGGACCGTCAGGGAGACTGCATGTCCGAGGTCGCGCTCGCCGAACGCCCCGTGGTGGATGGCGACAAACAGCCGCTTCCCGAGCTGAACGCGCCGGCCAGGAATCCGCTGCTCGATCACGCCATCCTGCCGACCCTGCTGCGCCTTGCCTGGCCGAATGTCGTGGCGCTCTCCGCCGGCACCATGGTCGTGATTTTCGAGACCACCTATATCGGGCGACTCGGCACCGAGGCGCTGGCCGCCATGGCGCTGGTCTTCCCGTTCGTGATGCTGACCATGACCATGTCCGGGGGCGCCATGGGTGGCGGCGTCTCTTCCGCCATCGCCCGAGCGCTCGGCGCTGGCGACCGCGAGCGTGCCAACACGCTGGCTGGCCACGCACTGCTGATCGGCGCCTGTTTCGGCCTCACCTTCACCATCGGCATGCTGACCTTCGGCTCGACGCTGCTGCAGCTTCTCGGCGGCCGCGGCAATGTGCTGAGCCAGGCACTCGGCTACATCACCATCTTCTTTGCCGGCGGCGTCATCCCCTGGCTGATGAACACCTTTGCAGCGATCCTGCGCGGCACCGGGAACATGAAAATCCCCTCCGCGATGCAGACCTCATCGGCCGGATTGCAGATCGTCCTCGGCGGCACGCTCGGCCTCGGCCTCGGCCCGATCCCGCAATTCGGCATGCCCGGCGTCGCTGCCGGCACGCTGACGGCCTTCACCATCGGCGCCGGCGTGATGGGCTGGTACGTGTTCTCCGGCCGCGCCCGGGTGCGGCCGACGCTGAATGGCTTCCGTATCCAGCGCGGCATGTTCTTCGACATCCTGAAAGTCGGCGCCATCGCCTGTTTCAATCCGCTACAGGGCGTGCTGACCCTGCTGATCTTCACCCATATGCTGGCGCATTACGGCACCGAAGTGCTGGCCGGCTACGGCATTGGCGCGCGGCTCGAATTCATGCTGACCACGCTGGCCTTCGCCGTCGGCATCGCCTCGGTGCCCATCGTCGGCATGGCGATCGGCGCGGGCCGGGTCAAACGCGCGCGGCGTGTCGCCTGGACTGGCTGCGCCATCGCCTTCGGCGTGGTCGGCCTGCTGGGCACGCTGATTGCGATCTTCCCGCATGTCTGGGTCAACCTCTTCACCAACGACCCCGGCGTGCGCGAGGCGAGCCGCACCTATCTCGCCACCTGCGCGCCCATGTATGCCTTTCTCGGCCTCGCCACGGTGAGCTACTTCTCCTCGCAAGGCGCCGCGAAAGTGCTCGGCCCCGTGCTGGCACAAACCGTCCGGCTCGGATTTGTCTGCGCCGGCGGCTGGTATCTGCTATCCATCGATGCGCCGGCCACCAGCTTCTTCTGGCTCGCCGCTGCGTCCATGGTACTGCTCGGCGTGCTCTCCGTGCTCAGCGTGATGCTCACGCGCTGGGGGCCGAAAGCGGGACCGGTGCCCGAGATCAGGCCCGCGCTCTCCTGATCACATCCGCCGTGCGGCGAATTCCACATCCAATCGCCACGTCCTGCCGTCATCGTGCGAGGTCTCGCCGCGCCACAGAAAGGATTGCGGCGTGATTTTCGAGAAGCTCCAGCGGACAGGCCGCTCGTCCTTGTCGCGGCCGAGCTGGACGATGTCATCGCCCTCCTTGCGGCCGACCATGGTGAGGAAATTCGAGATCACCGGATCGCTCCACTGGATCTGCCACGCATCGATGCGCGGATCGTAGATGCGCAGAGTTGTGCCGTAGGAGAACGCATTGGCCGCCGCATCGCCTTCGCGCTCTGCGCCCCGCTTCGGCACAATCCAGACATCCTGGATCGCGCGCCCTTCCAGCACCCAGTCGAAATGCCATTCGCCCTGCCGCCGGCGCTCCTTGCCATCGGGCATGTATCTGACGACGTCGAGATCCCAGGCGCCGATCAGCCAGCCATAGAGATCCATGTTGCTGCCGCGATCCGGCGCAGGCCCTTCAGCCAGCAACACATCACGCAAAGACCGCCTTCCATTCCCGCCATTGCAGAAATGATTCGCCATCGCAGCGATGCCGATGTCCATCTGCGTGCTCACATAGCCTGCGATGTCACTCGGCAACAGGTCCGCCGACCAATCGAGGCGGCATCGATCCGGCCCATCCGCTATGACCTGCACCACGCCATTATGCTGCGTGATGCGCTCGCTGATGGCAGCATAGACGAAGCGGCGCCGCACATGGTCGCAATCCACGAAGCGTTCCCGCACCACCGTGCCGTTGCCGAAAGTAACGATCCGGTCGTCGCCCTCGACCCTGGTGTCCGTGACGAAGCCCGGCACCAGCCGCGTGTGCAGCGCGCCGAAATCCGCCACCGCCGCCCAGACCTCGCCGGCGGGCGCATCGAGTGAAACCGTCTTGTGAATGGATGCCATGTCCGCCTCCGCAAAAGAGCCGGACGGGAAATATCAATGCAGCGCCAGACGTTCTTGGAAAATCTTGCGGCTCCCCTTCGAAGCCTGCCGGAACGCGCGCGGCGACACGCCGGCCGCGCGATGAAAGCTGCGCACGAAGTTCGATAGATCACCGAAGCCGACATCGAAGGCGATATCGGTGATGGGGTTTTCATTTTCCGCCAGCAGCCGCGCTGCGTGGCGCAGCCGCGAGCGCACCAGATATTGATGCGGTGTCACGCCAAGCGCATCGCGGAACATGCGCAGGAAGTGAAACGGGCTGACACCGGCCTGCTTCGCCGCAGCGTCGAGATCGATGTCGTCCGCCGAATGCGCCGCGATCCACATCGCGGTTTCCACCGCACGGCGGCGATCGCGGGCGCTGATCACCGCGGGCCTGCGCGCCCTGCCCGAAACAATGTCGACCAGCCGCGCCGCAAAGACCTGCCCGATTTCGTCAAGGCCCAGATCGCTCTGCGCGTCGGCCACGGCCTGCGCCAGTTCGCCCAGCATCATCAGCTCCGCCAGCGGCGCGGCGCTGCCCTGCTGCCACACCGAGAGATCGTCGCCGATCAAAGCGATCGCCTCCGGCGCAAAGGCGAAGGACAGGCACTCATCGCCGCCCGCATGATGTTCGTGATGGCAGACATATTCCTCGCCGGGCGCACCGATCAGCACCGCGCCGGCAACAAGCTCATGCGACCGCCCGCGGCAACGGCAACCAAAACTGCCCTTGCGCACATAGGAAATGGAGTGGCTGGCATGTCGCTCGACAAATGGCGCATCGTCCGGACCCGCCGTGCAGCGATAATCCGTCACGGTGATGCCGCTGCCCTGGAAAAGCGTCCTCGCCTGCATGCGCGAAAGCTAACCCTGCGGACGCGGCGGAGCAACGGACAGAAGCGCATCGAACAGATTGGTCGCCCGCCCCGACAGCGCTCCCTCGATCGACAGCAGCCGCGATTTCGTCACGATCCCGGCATTGCCGGCAAAACCCGAGGTCTGGCCGATCGTCACCAGCGCGCGATGGCATGGCACGATGATCGCGAACGGATTGCGCGCCACCGCATTGGACACCGCATTGATAGCGCCGCTGACATAGAGATGGATTGCGATATCCGCATAGGTACGTGTCTCGCCGCGCGGGATCCGGCGGATCGCTTCATAGACCCGGCAGTTGAATTCGGGAATGTCATAGGTGTCGAGCGTAATGTCGGAGAGGTCGACCGCCTTGCCGTTCAGCGCTGCCACGATGCCGTCGATGGCCGTTTGCACATCGGCCGGCGGACGCCACTCGCGCGCTTCGGGATATTGCTGCAGCAACCGCCGCCGCGTCTCCAGCTCCCGCGCTTCCGGCAGCTGGACGCGAGCGATCCCGGCCTCGCTCCATGCGATTCCGCAGCGTCCGACCGCCGTATCGAAGGTCGTATATCCCAGCCCAGCCATCCCGACTCAGATGTTAGCAGGCAAACGGTTTTCGCCAACCGGAAATTGCAGGTGCGCAGATACTCTCTCATTCGACGCGGCTGTAGGATGGGTTGAGCGCAGCGATACCCATCACCACAGGCGCCCGGCCGTGATGGGTATCGCCTCGGCGCTGCGCGCCTTCGCTCAACCCATCCTACGACGCCAGCCAGAGATCGCTTGGCGGATCACCGATCCTCGGCTAGATCAGAGGGCACGCGGGCGTAGTTCAATGGTAGAACGGCAGCTTCCCAAGCTGCATACGAGGGTTCGATTCCCTTCGCCCGCTCCAGCCATCCTGATGCGCCGCCGCTTCAGATCGGATAGGCCTGCGGGCCGGTCTCGATGGTGATCCAGCGCAGTTCCGTGAATTCCGCGATCCCTGCCCTGCCGCCGAAGCGCCCGTAACCCGACGACTTGGTTCCGCCAAACGGCATCTGCGCCTCGTCATGCACGGTGGCGCCGTTGACGTGGCAGATGCCCGATTCGATCCGCTTCGCCACCGTCAGCGCGCGGGCGATGTCGCGCCCGAACACTGCGGCCGAAAGGCCATATTCGGTGTCATTGGCAACCCGCACCGCCTCGTCGACGCCATCGACCCGCACCACAGTCACGATGGGGCCGAACGACTCTTCGCCATAGATGCGCATCGATGATGTCACGTGATCCAAGACCGTCGCCGACATCAGCGTTCCCTCCACGCGTCCGCCGGCGACGACGCGCGCACCCTTCCCGACCGCGTCCTTGATCAGTGCCTGCATGCGATCGGCGGCGCTGGCATCGATCAGCGAACCCAGCGGCGCATTGCCCTGGCGCGGATCGCCGGCCACCAGTTGCTCGGCCTTGACGGCGAGCTTGGACACGAACGCTTCCGCCACAGTGCGATCGACCACGAGGCGTTCGGTGGACATGCAGATCTGCCCCTGATTCATGAAAGCGCCGAAGGCCGAGGCGGCCACGGCGGCATCGAGATCGGCATCCTCCAGCACGACCAGCGGCGCCTTGCCGCCCAACTCGAGCAGCACCGGCTTGAGATGCGTCGCCGCTGTCTGCGCGATCAACCGGCCGACGCGCGTCGAGCCGGTGAAATTGATCCGCCGCACCGCCGGATGTGCGATTAGGGCCTCGATCAGCGCCGGCGCATCGTCCGGCGCATTGGTGATCACATTCATCACGCCGGGCGGCAGCCCGGCATCGCGCAAACATTCACCGATCAGACGATGCGTGCCGGGGCAGATTTCGGATGCCTTGAGGATCACGGTGTTGCCGCAGGCCAGCGGCAGCGCCACGGCGCGGGCGCCGAGAATGACCGGTGCGTTCCACGGCGCGATGCTCAGCACGACACCCGCCGGCTGGCGCACTGCCATGGAAATGCAGCCGGGCTTGTCGGACGGAATCACCTCGCCCGCAATCTGCGTCGTCATCGCCGCCGCCTCGCGCAGCATGCCCGAGGCGAGATGCACGTTGAAGCCGGCCCATGCGGCCGTGGCTCCGGTTTCGGCGGCCATCAGCGCGATGAATTCAGGAGCCCGGCTGGCGAGGATATCGGCAGCCTTGAGCAGGATGGTCCGCCGCGCGGCCGGCCCTGTTGCCGACCACGCCGGGAACGCGGCCGCAGCCGCATCCGCCGCGCGCCTGGCATCGGCGATCGTCGCCGCGGCGGCGCGCGAGGCGACATCGCCGGTGATCGGATTGAGGCGATCGAATGTCGCGCCAGCGCTGGCTTCGGCGTCTTCGTTCTCGATCAGGAGGTTGATGATGTTCATGGCGATCTCCTCGGTTGATGGGTGAATGAAGGAATGCAGCGTGTCAGGTGAGCCCGCCGAGATAGGCGCGGCGGACGGAATCGTCGGATTGCAGCTCGGCCGCGGAGCCACTGCCGGACACCTTGCCGTTCTCGATGACATAGCCGCGATCGGCGATGAGCAGGCTCTCCCGCGCATTCTGCTCGACCATCAGGAGCCCCATGCCGGTCTCCCGAATGCGGCTGATCGCGGCGAACAGCTCCTTCACCAGCAGCGGCGACAGGCCGAGCGACGGCTCATCGAGCAACAGCATTTCCGGATTCGACATCAGCGCACGGCCGATGGCGACCATCTGCTGCTCGCCGCCGCTCATGGTGCGCACCACCTGCTTCATGCGCTCGCCGAGGCGCGGAAACAGCGCCAGCACCTTGTCGCGCTGCGCCGCCTCGATGGACCGCGCCCGCTTCGGATTGGCGCCAAGCAACAGATTTTCAGCCACCGTCAATTCGCCGAACACACCGCGGCCTTCGGGCACCAGCGCCAATCCGCTCTCGACGATCAGATGCGCGGGAAGCGCGGACAGATCACGCCCATCCAGCTTCACCTGCTTGCCCGGCCCGCATTTGACGAGACCCGCGATCGCCTTCAGCAGCGACGACTTGCCGGCGCCATTGGCGCCGAGGATCACGACGATCTCGCCGCGCTTCACGGTCAGCGCCGCATCGCTGAGCGCGCGATGCTGGCCGAAACTGACATTGATCCTGGAGACCTCAAGCATGGTGCGGCGCTCCGAGATAGGCTTCAATGACCGCGGGATCGTTCAGCACCGCATCGGTCGGGCCATCCGCGATGCGTCGCCCGCTGCTCATGACCACGCAGCGACTGCAGAGCGAGCGGATCGCATCCATCACATGCTCAACCATCAGGATAGAAAGGCCCTCGTCTTTCAATGAGCGGATCAGCGCGATGCCGATCAACAGTTCCGATGGATTGAGCCCGGCGAGCCATTCGTCCAGCAGCAACACGCGCGGACGCAGCGCCAGCGCGCGTGCGAGTTCGAGCCGCTTGCGGTCGATGTAAGTGAGTTCGGAAGCCGGCCGCGCGCTGTGACCGGCGAGGCCGACGCGGGCGAGCAGGTCTTCAACTGCAGCACCCTCCTCGCTGCGCCCGCGATGATTGAACGCCAGCCCCGCACGCACATTGTCGCCGCAGCTCATGCCATCCAACACGCGCACCAACTGGAACGTGCGCGCGACACCCAGCCTTGCGATCTTGAAGGTGGGCCATCCCGCGATATCCGTATCGCCGAGCATGATGCTGCCGGCATCCGGCCGCAGCACGCCGGAGATCAGATTGATGGCTGTGGTTTTCCCCGATCCGTTCGGCCCGAGCAGGCCGACGATTTCGCCGGCATGGACGGTGAAACCCATCTCATTGACGGCGACGAGACCGCCAAAACGGCGCGTGAGGCCCTCGACCTTCAGGACGGGTGTGTTTGAGGAAATCATGCGCGGCCCTCCTTCACGGCGGAGCCACGTCGCAACAGCCTGAGCCGATCGATCAGCCCGACCACACCGGACGGCAGGGCATAGACGATGAGCAGGAACACCACGCCCATGATCAATGTTGATGTGCTGGGAAAACGCGCCGACAGGAATTCGAACAGCAGCGTCAGCGGGATCGCGCCCAGCGCCGGGCCCCAGAAGCGATGCGCGCCGCCGAGCAGCGCCATGATCACCACCTCGAACGAGATCGTGGCATTGAAGGCGATCGACGGCTCGATATAGGTCCAGCGCGGCGCCATGATCGCGCCGACCAGCGTCATGAACACCGCCGAGATCACGAACAAAGCGACCTTGGCAAAGGTGACGTTGATGCCGCAATGCCGCGCCACCGTCTCGTCCTCGCCGATGATCCGCAGCGCAAAGCCGAGCTTTGAGCGGGCGATCAGCCAGCCGGTGGCGAACACGATCACCGCGAGGGCCAGGAGCTGCCAGTAGATGTCCTGCTGGCTGATATCGAGGAAGATATAGCGGCCGAGCACGCGGCTCTTGTTGACCTCGAACCAGACCACGAGCTGCTTCACCAGCTCGGCCAGGCCGAAGGTGAAAATGACGAAATGCACGCCGCTCAGGCGCAATGTCGAGAGGCCGACAATGGCCGATGTCACAGCCCCGATCACGACCGCCACCGCCAGCACCAGCGGCCAGGCCAACTGCTCGCCGAGCACCGCGACCGTGTAGGCGCCGACGCCGAAGAAGGCAGTGGTCGCCAGCGAGACATAACGCGTCGGGCCGGAGAACATGCCCCAGGCAGTGGCGAGGATCGTGAACTGCAGGAGCGTGATGCCGAGCGCGAGATGATAGGCATCGACCAGCGACGGCAGGACGGCGAGGCCGGCAATGGCTGCGAGCCCGACGCCGCCGATGAGAAGCTGTGATCCGGTCACTGGCGCGCCCTTCCAAAAATACCGGCGGGCTTCACGAGCAGGACACCGAGAAACAGCGCGAAATTGACGGCGATGGTCAGGCCGGGGTCGATATAGGTGGCGACCAGCGCCTCGCTCAAGCCAAGCAACACGCCGGCGACGAGGCAGCCCATCAGATTGCCGATGCCGCCCATGACGACAACGATCAGCGCCTTCATCGTGAACACCACGCCGGACGTGGCGCTGAAAGTGAGAAACATGCTGATCAGCACGCCTGCAGCTGCGACCAGCGCGCCGCCCACAGCAAAGGCCAGCGCCGACAGCTGCGGCACATTGATCGCCACCAGCGGCGCAACATTGGGATCGACGGCGACCCCGCGGATCGAGGTGCCGATGCGCGTGCGCGTCAGCAGCAGATACAGCACGGTGCCGAGCACGACGGCCAAAGCGAATGCGACGAGGCGATTCATCGCCAGCACTTCGCCGACCACGGTCACCGGAATGGCGAGGAACGAGTAGCTGAAATAGGCGCCACCAAACATCGTGAGCAAAATACCCTGCACGATGAACATCAGGCCGAAAGTGGCGAGAATGCTGTCCACCTCCAGCGCGTCACGCGTGCGGGCACGGCGCACCAGAGGCGTCAGGAAAATCTTGTAGAGCAGCAAGCTCGCGATAAAACTGACGGGCACGACCACCGCCAGCCCGACCAGCGGGTTCACCGCCCAGCCGGTGAACAGCAGGTAGGACGCAAAGGCCGAGCCAATCAGGAATTCGCCGTAAGCGAGATTCATGATCCGCGCCACGCCATACTGGAGCGTCAGCCCCATGGCGATGAGCGCATACATTCCGCCCAGCACGAGGCCGGTGAGCAACGCGTTCGTCATTCCATCATTCCGGATTGCTGGCGCATGATCCCCGCAGGAATCATGCGCCGTTAAAGCCTGCCGCGATTACTGCGTCTTCCAGGCCGGCTTCGGCAGGATCGGCTGGCGCGCGCCTGCATTGCCCGACGGCGCGACGCCATAGAACTCGCCGTCCTGCCACTGGCCGACCCACCAGTAGTTCGTCGGCATGTTGTTCTCGAACTTCACCTTGCCGATCACCGTATCGAAGCTGCCGGTCTGCAGGTCCTTGATGACCGCGGCACGATCGACCTTGCCGACCCGCTCGATCGCCTGCTGCAGCATCTGCAGGCTGGCAAAGGTGACGGCGCTGGCCCAGCGATCCGGCTCGGCGCCGTTGGCCGCGGAGGCCTTGTGGCGGGCGAGATAGTCCTTGATGGCCGGGCTGTCGCCGCTCCAGCCACCGATGCCCATCACGCCTTCCGCATTCGCGCCGAACTTCTGCTTGAACAGTGGAAAGGCGGTGCCAACGCCGGTGTAGTAGACCTTCGGATTGAAGCCGGAGATGCGCGCCTGCTCGGTGATGGCGATCGTGTCCGGCGGATAGCTGAAGGCGATGAAGGTGTCGGGATTGAGCGCCTTCACTTCATTCACGATCGGGCCGAGATCCTGCGTGCCAACCGGATAGGTCTTGTCGTAAGCGAGCTTGAACTTTGCGGCAGCCAACGCGGGACGAGCTGCAGCCGAGAGATCGATGCCAAAACCGTCCGCGATGCTGACCATGGCCACGGTATCGCCGATCTTGCCTTCGCCGCGCAGCTTCACCAGCAATTCGACCAGCGTCTTCGAGGCATCGGCGCTGGTGCCGAGCAGCCAGAAACTGTTCGGCCAGCGCTTGGCCAGTTCGGGCGCACGATCGGTGACCGCGGTGGAGGCGAGATGCGGATAGCCGGCCTTGTTGAGGATCGGGCCGACCGCGAGGTTCAGGCCGGTGCCCCAGGGCGGCAGGATGAAATCCACCTTGTCCTGGTTGATCAGGCGCTCCAGCGCCTTCGCCGCTTCCTCGGCGCTCGAGCGGTCGTCATATTGCACGACCTCGATGGGGACGCGCTTATCGCCGAGCTTGAGGCCGCCGGCGGCATTCACTTCCTTGACCCAGAGCTCGTAATTCGGGATCGACGTCACCGCCGCGCCGCCCGCGGCGGGACCCGTGCGCGAGATCGCGTAGCCGATCTTGACCGACGTCTGCGCCTGAGCCTCGCCCCAGCCGAGCGTGGTTGCGCCCGCCATCATGGCCAGACCGGCGGCCAGTCCCACTGCACGCTGTTTGGTTGCTGTCACCATGTCATCCTCCCCTGTGAGTTGTGACGGCGCCTTAGCGGCGCTCGATGGCGGAACACTAGTTGAGCACCGGGGCGCGTGAATTGGACGCATCCGGGGAAAGATTGCACGGGGCCGTGCGACGCTATCTAATCCGCGCGACGGATTGTCCCATCAAGAGACCAGCCCAATGTTCGCTGACGCCATCGATCTCGCCGGAAAATCCTCCGCGCTGCATGTCGAGCGCTTCACCTCGGGGCTCGCGCCGCGCAGCTGGTCGCTTCGCCCAACGCGACATCGGCACGCGCATCTCCTGGTGATGGAGAGCCGCCGCGGCACCGCGACCATGCGCGATTCCACCATCGAATTCGGCGCGCCGTCGCTGCTCTGGCTGCCTTGCGGCTACGAAGGCATGCTGCAGGTCGAAGCCGGCGCCCAGGGCTATCTGCTCACCGTCACCGACGACCTCCTGACGCAAACGATCGCAGGTTCTGCCGAAGCGCTGCATCTGCGCCGCACCGTGGATCGGCTGGTGCTGCTGGAAGACGCCAAGGCCTCGCAGGGCTTCGCAGCCATGTCAGCATCCTGCGCCATGCTCACCTTTGAGCTGGCGACGCCGGGCCGCGGCAGCGCCACGCTGCTATCCGCGCATCTGCTGCTGCTCTGCCTGCATCTGTGGCGCGCGCTGATCGCTGAAGAACCGGTGGACGATGTCTCCCGCCGCGGCGACGGCCCTCGGCTGGTGGGCAATTTCCTGCAGATGGTCGAGCTGCATTATCGCGATGGCTGGCCGATCGCCCGCTATGCCGCGGCACTCGGCGTCACCGACGACCGGCTGCACGCCCATTGCAAGCGCGAGCGCGGCATCAGCCCGCGCGCCGTGGTGCATCAGCGCCTGATCCACGAGGCCTGCACCCGACTGCGCCAGCTCGATCTCCCCGTGGAGCAGATCGCCTATGGTCTCGGCTTCCATGATCCCGGCTATTTCAACCGCTTCTTCCGCAAGTATCAGAACGAGTCGCCGGGGACCTATCGGCGCCGCGCAAGACAGAACCCGGGACGCCACGGGCCGTCCTACGCCGCCTGGCCGTGATGCGATCGTTAACCAGCGGTTAACCATGCAGGTCCAGCCTTCGGACGTGCGACGGAACCGGACGACTTGGGGACCGGCAGTCGCATCGAAGGGCCGTCCGGCGTAACGCCCGGACGGCTTTTTGCTACACAGCTTTCGCCGCCGCTCTGCCCGCCGTCCTTCCCGAGAACAGGCAGCCGCCGAGGAACGTCCCCTCCAGTGAGCGATAGCCGTGCATGCCGCCGCCGCCAAAGCCGGCCGCTTCGCCGACAGCATAGAGGCCGGGGATGATCTGATGGCCTGCGCCGAACACGCGGGCATCGAGATCGGTCTCGAAACCGCCCAAGGTCTTGCGCGTCAGGATGTTCAGCCGCACGGCGATCAGCGGGCCTTTCTCACGGTCGAGAATGCGGTGCGGCTTCGCCGTGCGGATCAGTTTGTCGCCGATATATTTGCGCGCGTTGTGCAGGTTCATCACCTGCGCATCCTTCACGAACGGATTGGCGATGGCGCGATCGCGCGCCTCGATCTGCTCCCTGATGCGATCGAACTTCAGGAGATCATTGCCGGCCAATTCATTCATCGCCTTGACGAGATCGCCGAGATTGTCGCGCACGACGAAATCCGCGCCGTGATCCTTGAACGCCTCCACCGGCGCCGGTGCGCCCTTGTTCGTGGCGCGGCGCGCGGTCATCAGCCAGCTCTTGCCGGTGAGATCCGGATTCTGCTCCGAGCCCGACAGTGCAAATTCCTTCTTGATGATCGCCTGTGTCAGGATGAACCAGGAATAGTCGAAGCCCGTGGACTGGATGTATTGCAGCTGCCCGAGCGTGTCGGAGCCCGGAAACAGCGGCGCCGGCAGACGTTCACCGGTCGCATCGAACCACATCGACGACGGGCCGGGCAGAATACGGATGCCGTGCCTCGGCCAGATCGGATTCCAGTTCTCGATCCCCTCCACATAGTGCCACATGCGATCGCGATTGATCAGCCGCGCGCCTGCCGCCTCCGTGATGCCGATCATGCGACCATCCACATGCGCGGGCACGCCGGAGATCATCCGCTGCGGCGGCGTACCGAGGCGTTGCGGCCAGTTCTGCCGCACCAGATCATGATTGCCGCCGATGCCGCCCGACGCGACGATGACCGACTGCGCGCGCAGCGAAAATTCGCCGACCACATGGCGCGTTGAACTTTCGCCGCGCTCGGTGTTCGCCGGCTCGAGCACCGCGCCGCTGACGCCATCGACCGTTCCATTGGTCATGCTGAGCGCATCGACACGATGACGGAACCTGAACGTCAAAAGCCCTCTGGCCACGGCCTCGCGCGCACGGCGTTCGAATGGCTCGACGATGCCCGGCCCCGTGCCCCAGGTGACGTGAAAACGCGGCACCGAATTGCCGTGACCCATCGCGTCATAGCCACCGCGCTCGGCCCAGCCGACGATGGGAAACACGCGATGCCCCATCGCACGCAGCCAGTCGCGCTTCTCGCCGGCGGCAAAAGCGAGATAGGCTTCGGCCCAGCGGCGCGGCCAGTGATCTTCCTCGCGGTCGAAACCCGCGGAGCCCATCCAGTCCTGATGCGCGAGGTCAAAACTGTCCTTGATGCCGAGTCGGCGCTGTTCCGGGGAGTCGATGAAGAACAGTCCGCCGAACGACCAGAACGCCTGGCCGCCGAGATTCTGCTCGCCCTCCTGATCGACCACGATCACGCGCTTGCCGGCATCGGCCACCTCTGTCGCAGCCACCAGCCCGGCAAGACCGCCACCCACCACGATGACATCAGCGACATCATTGGTCATCGTTTCGCTCCCCATCATTTCGTTAAGGGAGATTGAATGAGTTGCGGGAACTTTGGTCAAGGAAATACGGAATTTGCATTCCGTTGTTCCGCGGTTTCACACACTGCATCCCGCGCGCAACACTCGTTTCGAATCGTCGCGCCGTCGCAAGGTCCGGCTAGACAAAAACACGTTTCGCCAACACGCTGACATGGTCCTGCATCACCAGGATGAACAGATTCGGCATCATCGGTTTTTGGGGCAGAGCATGAAGTTCGTGACGGGTTTGTTGGCGGCGATTCTGTTGGTTGCAGGCGTCGGCGCGAGCCATGCCGTGGTCCGCATCGCTGACGATCGCGGTGGCCGCATCGGAACCTATGTCGACAAATATCAGGGCCTGCGCTCGTCCGGCGAAACCGTCGTCATCGATGGCCTGTGCGCTTCGGCCTGCACCATCGTGCTCGGTGCCGTCCCGCACGACCGCATCTGCGTGACGCCAAATGCCACGCTCGGTTTCCATGCCGCCTGGGACATGGGCAATAACGGCCGCGCCATCACCAATCGCGAAGCGACAAAGATGCTGTATTCGATGTATCCATCGAATATCCGCCGCTGGATCGCCAAGCGCGGCGGTCTCAAGCCGCAGATGGTGTTCCTCCGCGGCCCGCAGCTCGCGAGCATGTACAAGCCCTGCTACATGGACGCCCGCGCCTCGGCACGGTAATTGTCGAAGTAGGGCCCTGTTCGCTAGCGCGATGAACGAGGGCGGCGCGCGCTGTGGCGGATACCGTGAATGACGACCTCTGTCGCCGACGCCTTGTAATAGATGAGATATGGATAGGGGTAGACCACGGCTCGCCGCAGGCGGCTCTTGGTCGTCAGCCGCCCGCTTTCAGGATACAGAACCAGACGATCGATCACCTCCAACATGCGCGCCTTGACGCGACGCGCGCCCTTTGGAGATTCATGATCAATAAATGCCAGGACTTCATCCAACTCCGCCGTTGCGCGAGTTGTATAGCGAAGTCTCATAGACCGTGCTTGGCCCAGATCGCGCGCACCGCTTCGTCCGAGGCAAATTCACCCCGCTCGGCCTGAGCCAGCGACTCCTCGAAAGATGCGGCTTCTTCGGCTGTCAGTTCGACCGGACCTTCCGCCACCAGGTCCAGAACCATTCGCGCGACCGCATCCTGCGCATCGTCAGGAAGATCACGCACCGATGCAATCGCTTGGTCAAGCAAAGCCGTCATTGCAACAGACTAGCAGTTTTCGGGACGTTTGAAAGCACGTCCGCTCTCCATCACTTGATCGCTGCGACCCTGCCGACGCTTGCTCAGCCCGGCAACTCGGCCTATCTGGAACCTGAATGCGGCCATCCCGTGCGGATGACTGCCAGTTGAGGTTCGTCAATGCAGCCGGCATCCGCCCCTGACAATGTGGCAGCCCAGCCCTCGCGGGCGGCGACGCTGATCGTCGGTGCGGCGGCAGGTTTTGCAGGCTTGCTCATTGTCGGTGCCATCGCCCTGTGGGCCTGGTACGGCACGACCGTCTTCTTCGAGATGGTGAAGACGGGCATCGCCGCCTGCATGTGAGTTTCAGGAACAATCCCATGAGTAGCTCCACCCGCCCGCTGGTCATCATCGCGGCCTTTGCCGGCAGCCTCGCCGCAGGGCTGCTGCTGGTGCTGTGGCTTTCCGGCGGTTTCAGCGGCTTCAAAGGTGTTGCGGCGCCGGCGGCCATCGGCGGCCCGTTCCAACTCACCGATCAATCCGGCCAGAAGGTCACCGAACAGAGCCTGAAGGGCAAGCCGTCGCTGATCTTCTTCGGCTTCACCCACTGCCCGGATATCTGCCCGACCGCGCTGTTCGAGATGTCCGAAGTGCTGCGCACGCTGGGCCCGGATGCCGGCAAGCTGAACACCTATTTCGTCTCGGTCGATCCCGAGCGCGACACGGCACCGATCATGAAGGACTATCTGTCCTCCTTCGATCCGCATCTGAAGGGACTGACCGGCACGCCGGAGGAAGTCGCAAAAGTGATCACCGGCTATCGTGTCTATGCCAAGAAGGTCCCGACCAAGGACGGCGACTACACGATGGATCACACCGCCCTGATCTATCTGATGGACAAGGACGGCAATTTCGTCGCGCCGTTCAACCTGAAGCGGACGCCGGAGGACGCGGCGAAGGATCTGAAGCGCTATCTCTGAGCGCCGCGCATCGCCTTGCTCCGCCGCGACATGGCATGCTCGGTCTTCTCCCAGCGATGCGGCTCGCGCATCAATTGCCATAACGCGCGCCACGCAGCGATCGACAGCAATCCCCAATAGAGCGGCGCCAGCAGCAGTATCCATGCATGGCACATCTGCCTGCGCCGCCAGAGCCCCATCAGCCCGATGACGATGGTGGCGATGTAGCCTGCCGAGATCGCCGCCAGATGCAGCGGCATCAACCGATCGACCAGAAAGCCTGACGGACTGCCCGTTACGCCCGCATAGGCGGCAAACAGTGCGATCTCGACCAGCAGGAGCGGATAGGCCAGCGCCGTCAGCACATTGCCGCCGGCAATCAGCGCCACCCCGACGGATTTCGCCGTGCCGACCTCGCGCCACAAGCGAAACGGCCTGCGCAGATGCACGCCGGCCGTCTGCATCCAGCCCTTCATCCAGCGCGACCGTTGCCGCAGCCAGGCGCTGATATGCACCGGCGCTTCCTCATAGGTCGTGGACGCGAATGTCACGCAGCGATGACCGAACCGCGCCAGGCGGATGCCGAGATCCGCATCCTCGGTAACGTTCCAGGCATCCCAGCCGCCGACCTCGCGCAGCACATCGGTACGAAAATGGTTCGATGATCCGCCGAGCGGCAGCGGCAGATCCAGCGCCGCCAGGCCGGGCAGCAAAACATCGAACTGCCCGGCATATTCGGCCGCGAACATCCGCGACAGCAGGCTTTCCGACGCGTTGTCGATGCACAGGCTGGCCTGCACACAGGCGACATCGGGCCCATGATGATCAAACGCATCGAGTGCCGCGCGCAGTTGCGCGGGCTCGGGCCGATCTTCCGCATCGAACACCGCAACATAACTCCCGCGCGCGAACGGCAGCGCAAAGTTCAGCGCCTTCGGCTTGGTCTGCGGGCCGATGGCCGGCACGGTGAGCACGTGCACATGCGGCATCGGCTGCAGCCGCGCAATCGCCTGCCGGGTGCTGTCGTCATTGAGCTCGGTGATCAGGATGACATCGAGCTTTTCGCGCGGATAATCGAGATCGTCGATCGCCTGCAGCAGCGGCGCCACGGACATGGCCTCGCGATACAGCGCGATCATCACCGTATAGATCGGCAGCTGCACATCCGGCAGATATCGTCGCTTCGGTGCAGGCATGCGCGGCACGAGACTTCCGAACAGGCGAAAGCCTGCAAATGCAAGGAACGCGGTCGCCAGGATAGCGGTCGAGATTGCTTCATCCAGCAGCGATGCAGTGGCGATCGCTCCGGCAAGGCCGGCGATGATCGACGCGCGCGAGAGCCGTTGCCACCCTGCCTGCGAATGCGAGGCCGCCGACAGTTCCGGCCAGCGGCGGGCGAGCCCGTTGGCGGCGCGTCGTGCCAGGATGCTGCCTGCCCGTTCGGTCAGGAAACGGTTGAAATCATGGGTGGTGGCGAGTTCAAAGCCCGCGATCAGTTCGGGCCGCGCGACGGCAAGCTCGTTCAGCATGCGGGCCGACAGATAGCGTGAGGCGACGACGAAGCGCACCCCATGCTTGCGCTGGATCGGGAAAATGCCCGTCGTCGCAGCCTGCGCATATTGAGCCGGCGACAACAGACAGCGACCACGCTCGCTTTCATTCAGCACCGTGAAATCGATGCCAAGATGTGCCGCCAGTCGCCGGAGATAGGTTGCCTCGTCGATGGCCCCCCATTCGATCAGCACCCGGTCCGCACCGATCCCAAGCCGGCGGCTCCGATAGGTTGCCGCCTGCAGTGTCAGCGATGCGATATGGCCGCGCAGGCAATCGAGCTCCGGCACGATCTGGGCGCCGGGTTCCGGCCGGCGCGACTCAGGATCAAGCGAACGTCGCCGGCGCTCTGGCGCCAGGACATGCGCGTTGACGAAAGGCTCCGGCTCCCCGTCATGGTCCGACAGGGCCATGCACGCCCCCTACCCAATGATGTGGTTAGAAACGCCCCCTCGCGTCTCCGGCGGGATGGTCTATAAGACCGCGTCCGGACACGCCCCATATGCAACCACAGATGCCCATTTGCACCAACAAAATACCGCAGAATGCTAAACAGGCAACCTTGCGTGTACTTTGCGTGCTGGGTGCACTGCTGTCGTGGACCGTGCACGCCCAGAGTCAGGCACCTGGTCAGCCTCCCGTGCCGCCGCTGGCACCGAACCTGTCGCTGCAGACCGGCAGCCAGCCCGGCGCCCAGGCGGTGCCCGGCTTCTGGGACCCGCGCCGCCGCCCGGAGCGGCCGGACCTGTCGCGCCTCACGGTGATCCGCTTCCTCACCGAAACCGATTATCCACCCTTCAATTACACCGGCCCCGACGGCAATCCGGCCGGCTTCAATGTCGATCTCGCGCGCCAGCTCTGCGAGGAGATCAAGGTCACCTGCACCATCCAGATGCGTCGCTTCGAGACGCTGCTGGACGCCATCGCCAGCAATCGCGGCGACGCCATCATCGCCTCCATGGCAGTGACCCCGGCGATCCGCGCCCGCATCGATTTCACCGATCCCTATTACCGCGCGCCGGGCCGTTTCGTGGCGCGCAAGGATACGGTGATGAAGGAGATCAGGCCGGAATATCTCGAGGGCAAGAAGATCGGCGTCATCGCCGGCACCGCCCATGAGGCGTTTCTGAAGGCGATGTTCACCGATGCGACGTTGCTGACCTTCCCCAACGAGGACCTGCTGCGTCAGGCAGTGCGCAAGAGCGAGGTCGATGTCATCTTTGGCGACGCCATCTCGCTGGCCTTCTGGGTCAATGGCAGCGATTCCGGCGACTGCTGCGCCTTCTCGGGCGGCCCCTTCATCGAAAGCCGCTTCTTCGGCGAGGGCATCGGCATCGGCGTCCGCAAGGGCAATGACACGCTGCGCCAGGCGCTGAACTGGGCCCTGTTCCGCACCTGGGAAAAGGGCCGCTATACCGATCTGTGGCTGAAATACTTTTCCGTCAGCCCGTTCTGATTTCTCACTTTTGGCGGTTTGGCATTTCGGTGCGGAGCCGCTAGGTTCCGCGGCCCGGAGGCCATCTGATTATGTCGACTGCTGAAACCACCATGAGCCCGAGCGACCTGCGTGCGCTCGCCGAGAATTCCAACGCCTGGCCGTTCGAGCAGGCGAAGGCGCTGGTGGCGCGTCTGAAGAAAGCCCCGAAGGACGAGGTGCTGTTCGAGACCGGCTATGGCCCCTCGGGCCTGCCGCATATCGGCACCTTCGGCGAGGTCGCGCGCACCACCATGGTGCGCCACGCCTTCCGCGTGCTCACCGAGGACAAGATCAAGACCCGCCTGCTCGCCTTCTCCGACGACATGGACGGCTTCCGCAAGGTGCCGGACAATGTGCCGAACAAGGAGATGCTGGCACAGCATCTCGGCAAGCCGCTGACCAGCGTGCCGGATCCAATCGAAGAGGGGGTCTCGTTTGGCGCCGCGAACAACGCCCGCCTGCGCGCCTTCCTCGACCATTTCGGCTTCGACTACGAATTCGCGTCCTCGACCGACTACTACAAATCCGGCCGCTTCGACGCCACGCTGCTGCGCATGCTCGAAGTCTACGACAAGGTGATGGACATCATCCTGCCGACCCTCGGCCCGGATCGCCGCGCCACCTATTCGCCGTTCCTGCCGATCAGCAAGACCACCGGCGTGGTGCTCCAGGTGCCGATGATCCGCCGCGACGTGAAGGCCGGAACCATCACCTATATCGATCCCGATACCAGTGAAGAGGTCACAACCCCCGTCACCGGCGGCGCCGTGAAGTGCCAGTGGAAGGCCGACTGGGCGCTGCGCTGGGCCGCGCTCGGCGTCGATTATGAAATGGCCGGCAAGGACCTGATCGATAGCGTCAAGCTGTCCGGCAAGATCTGCGCGGCGCTCGGTGGCACGCCGCCGGAAGGCTTCAACTATGAGCTCTTCCTCGACGAAAACGGCGGCAAGATCTCGAAGTCCAAGGGTAACGGCCTGACCATCGACGAATGGCTGCGCTATGCCTCGCCGGAATCGCTGTCGCTGTTCATGTATCGCGAACCGAAGGCGGCGAAGCGGCTGTTCTTCGACGTGATCCCGCGAAATGTCGACGAGTATCAGCAGTTCCTCGACGGCTATAACCGCCAGGATGCCAAGCAGCGCCTGTCCAATCCGGTCTGGCATCTGCATGCCGGCAACCCGCCGACCATCGACATGCCGGTCACGTTCCAGCTCCTGCTGACGCTGGTGTCGTCGTCCAATGCCGAGAACGCCGACACGCTGTGGGGCTTCATCGGCCGCTATCGTCCGGGCGTGAGTGCCGCGACGCATCCGAAGCTGGATGCGATGGTCGGCTACGCGATCAACTACTATCGCGACTTCGTCGCGCCCACGAAGACGTTCCGCGAGCCCACCGAGATCGAGCGCGTGGCCCTGCAGGATCTCCGCGATGCGCTGTCACGCCTGCCTCAGGACGCAAGCGCCGAGGATATCCAGAACACGGTCTATGAAATCGGCCGCCGCGAACCGTTCCTCGATCACAAGAAGCCCGCCAAGGACGGCCGTCCGGGCGTGTCGCTGGACTGGTTCAACATGCTGTATCAGGTGCTGCTCGGCCAGGAGAAGGGCCCGCGCTTCGGCTCCTTCGTGGCCGTCTATGGCGTGCAGAACGCGATCAGCATGATCGATGGCGCGCTGGCGCGAAGCGCATAAGAAACGAAGGCGCTTCCTGCCCGCTCTTCCGCTTGCGGGAGAGCGGGACTAGGACCTCACTGACTCGCCCAGACGATCCGGGCAATCCACTCGATATCCTGCACCGCAAAACTACGATCGGCGTGGGTGGCATTGAGCGACTGCAGCTCCAGCAGCTTGGTGGTGCGCCGCTTCAGCTCCTTG
Organism: Tardiphaga sp.; assembly: GCF_044340795.1. Lineage (GTDB taxonomy): Bacteria > Pseudomonadota > Alphaproteobacteria > Rhizobiales > Xanthobacteraceae > Tardiphaga. The sequence continues at coordinate 12,669 of NZ_JBIISY010000030.1, read as the reverse complement.
GCCATCACCTCGCCGTCCTTGGTTTTCACCACCACACGGTCGCCCTTGCGGATCTGCGCACTCGGCGACACCACGATGATGTCGCCGTCGCGATAGGCCGGCTTCATCGAATCACCCGAGATGGTGAGCGCATAGGCGTGCTCGTCATTCACCGAGGGCAGGCCGACTTCGTCCCAGCCCTTGCTCCCCACGGGGAAGCCCGCATCGTCGAAGAAGCCGCCCTGCCCTGCTTGTGCAAAGCCGAGCAGCGGCACCGACTGCACGATCTTCCGCGTGCCCTCGATCAACGACACGAAACTGTCGATCGGCACATTGGTCGCCTGCAGCGCCTTCGACACCGACTCGGTGGATGGCCAGCGCTCGCGTCCTTCATTGGTGATACGCTTGGATTTATTGAACGTGGTCGCATCCAGCCCCGCTTTCTTGGCGAGGGCAGAGGCGGTCAAACCGTTGCGTTCGGCGAGCAGGTCGAGCGCATTCCAGATCTGGGCATGGGTCAGCATGATCTCGTCCCTCTTCGTCCCTTGGCGCGGCCTTGCAGGCCCGGCAGGCGGCTGGCGCGCGGAATCGTGGCAGCAACTAGGAATTATTGCCGCCGTTCCGCGATTTACGCAACTGGCATCTGAAAAAAATGTGCGGCCTTGAGTTGCACTCGTGCCGCCGATACGGTCGGCCGCCGACTCCCGTCCGACAAGACCTATCGAGGGTTGTCCGCACGCCATCAAGATCAACCGGGAAAGCCCGACAACCTGAAAGCCCGGCGATTGCGCAGCATCTATAAAATCTGTCCGGCGCCGCAATGGCGTGAAGCCGAGCGCCAGGGCACCTATCGCGGCAGCGCCGACGACCTCCGGGACGGCTTCATCCATTTCTCCACCGCCGCCCAGCTCGAAGGCACGCTCGCCAAGCATTATGCCGGCCAGAGCGGCCTCTTCCTGATCGTAGTGGACAGGGACGCACTCGGCGACGAACTGCGCTGGGAGCCCTCCCGCGGCGGCGACCTGTTTCCCCATCTCTATGGCGAGCTCGATCTCGGCACCGTCACCGCCGTCATGGACCTGCGCCTGCGCGCGGACGGCAGCCATGTTATTCCGGAGTTGTTGTAAGTGATCCGTGCCTTCGATGCCTTTTCCCTGCCGATGCTGCGCTTGCTGGATGCGGAAGATGCCCACCGCCTCGCCATCCGCGGGCTGAAGCTGCTGCCTTACGCCAAGCCCCGCCCGGATGACCCGAAGCTCGCAGTGCGCGCCTTCGGCCTGAATTTCCCGAACCCTGTCGGCATCGCCGCCGGCTTCGACAAGCATGCCGAAGCGCCGGACGCGTTGCTGCGTCTCGGCTTCGGCTTCGCCGAGATCGGCACGGTGACGCCGCTGCCACAGCCCGGCAATCCGCGCCCGCGTCTGTTTCGCCTCGAGCGCGACGAGGCGGTCATCAACCGTTTCGGCTTCAACAGCGAAGGCGCCGCCCCCGTGCTGAAGCGCCTCGCGGCGCGCGCCCAGCGCGGCGGCATCGTCGGCGTCAATGTGGGTGCCAACAAGGACTCCACCGATCGCACCCAGGACTATGTGAAGCTGATCGAGACCTTCGCCCCGGTCGCGAGCTATTTCACCGTCAATGTGTCCTCGCCGAACACGCCCGGCCTGCGCAACCTGCAGCAGGCGTCCGAGCTCGACGACCTCCTCGCCCGCGTCATCGAAGCGCGCGACCGCGTCCGCAAGACCGCCGGCGATTCGCCGGTGCTCCTGAAGATCGCGCCCGATCTCGGCCTCGCCGATCTCGACGATGTCGTCCATGTGGCCCGCTCGCGCGGCGTCGATGGCATGATCGTCGCCAACACCACGATTGGCCGCCCGCCGACCTTGCGCGACCAGGCGACGGCGAAGGAGACCGGCGGCCTGTCCGGCCGCCCGCTGTTCCGGCTCTCGACCCGCATGGTCGCGGAGACCTTCGTGCGCGTGGAAGGCGCCTTCCCGCTGATCGGCGCCGGCGGCATCGATTCGGGCGGCGCCGCGCTGACCAAGATCCGCGCCGGCGCGAGCCTGATCCAGGTCTATTCGTCGCTGGTCTATAAGGGTCTCGGGCTGGTGGATGCAATCAAGGCCGACCTCACCTCGACGCTGCTGCGGACCGGGCGGGATTCACTGTCGGAGATCGTCGGCGCCGATGCGGCGACGATTACGGCAGAGGATTGGCCGGTTTGATCTCCATCACTCATGCTTTGTCGTCACCCGGCTTGACCGGGTGACCCAGTAAACAACGCCGCCGTGATTAATACTACGGCCGGCGTCTACTGGATCGCCCGGTCGAGCCGGGCAATGACAGGGAGAATTACCCAAACGTCTTCCTCAACAACGCCGGATACCTCATCGCCTGCAATCCGCCACGCGCGATGTAGTGCACCAGCAGCGCGCCCCATAGCCCGGCATTGCCCCACGGCCGCAGCAAGAGCCATCCGGCGAAGAAACACACGAGAGACAGCACCATCAGATTGCGCATGTCACGCGCCCAGGTGGCGCCGATGAACACACCGTCATAGGCAAAGGCGAATACGCCGAGCACCGGGGCCAGCGCCACCAGCCAGAGAAACTCGCGCGCCAGCACGCGCACATCCGCACTCGCGGTCATCGCATCGATCAGCACACCGCCGCCAAGCGCGTAGATCACGCTCAATGCGATCGCAAAGCCAAAGCCCCAGACGATCACCAGCCGCACCGCGCTGGTGAAACCGACGCGGTTGCGGGCGCCGTAGGCGCGGCCGCAAAGCTGTTCGGCCGCCGTGGCGAGACCATCGAGGAAGAACGCGCTGATCAGGAGGAAATTGGTCAGCACGGAATTGGCCGCGAGAAGCAGGTCGCCGGAGCGGGCGCCTTGCGCGGTGAAGAACAGGAACACAGTAATCAGCGCCGCCGTGCGGATCAGGATATCGCGATTGACCGCCATCGTATGTTTGAGCTTGTCGCGCTCCAGCAGCACCGCCCATGGCGCGGTGAGCCTGCCGCCGGTGATCCGCCACGCGATGATGACGCCGAGCAGGAGACCGGTGCCCTCGGCGACCACGGAAGCCAGCGCTGCGCCAATGATGCTCATGTCGAGGATCAGCACGAACAGCAGCATCGCCGCCATGTTGACGGCGTTGATAGCGATCTGCACACCCAGCGCCAGCGAGGCGCGCGCCTGGCCGACCAGCCAGCCGACCACGACGAAATTCGACAGCACCAGCGGCGCCGACCAGATGCGCACGGTGAAATAGCGATGCGCGGCCTCGGTGACCCCCTCGCTACCACCCATGGCGGTGAGCAGCACATAAGCGAGCGGCACCTGCAGCAGGATCAGCAGCGCGCCGATGGCGCCGGAAATGATGAAGCCACGCGGTAACAGCGCGCGCAGTTCCTGCCGGTCGTCAGCGCCAGCGCCTGCGCCGTGAAGGCCACCGTGCTCATGCGCAGGAAGCCGAACAGCCAGAATGTGCAATCGAACAGCACCGACGCCATCGCCACGCCGCCGAGCAGTGTCGCATCGCCCAGCCGGCCGATCGCCATGGTGGCAACGATACCGAGCATCGGCGTGGTGAGATTGGCCAGCATCGCCGGCCCCGCGATGGAGAACACATCGCGGGTGGTGGCGGGGTGGAATGTGGGGGAGGATGAGGTCGTCGTCATCGTACGGTTTCTGTCGTTGCCCGGCTCGACCGGGCAACCCAGTAAACAGCGACGGGAGTGATAGAACGCAGGCGTTTGCGTTTACTGGGTTACCCGCTTTCGCGGGTAACGACAGCTAGTGGTTCTCATCGCCGCGACGAGAACAGCCGCGAGATCAACCAGATCGGCACCACGATCACGGCGCCGAGCAGGAAGTAGCGCCACAGCCCGCTGATGGCGTCATAACCGAAATCATAGATCCACTGGAACAGGCGGCGGATGCTGTAGACGATGTTCCATGGATCGAAGCCGATGGCCGCGAGCACCACGCCGACCAGCACCGACAGCAGCACCAGGCGACCGAGCACCGCGAGCGGCGATCCGCCGAGGAAGCGTGACAGGCCGTCATTCTGTGCCGGCAAGCTGCGTCCCGAAGCGTCGCGGGTCTCGTTGGGCTGCATCATGGTCTCCTGCGCGAGATGGCGCTGACATCATAGTGGGTTCACCGGACATGGGGAACCCGTGCGGCACGATCAAGGCGCAGGATCGTAGGATGGGTTGAGCGCAGCGATACCCATCACGTCAAGCGCATGGGGTGATGGGTATCGCTCCGGCGCTTTGCGCCTGCGCTCAACCCATCCTACATACCCACCATGAGGGACGGAGTTACACGGCCACCTCCGCCTTCAACATCCGCTCCAGCGTCTCCAGCCGATCCGCCTCGCGCGGCGGCTTGTCCCAGCGCAGGCGATTGATGCGCGGGAAGCGCATCGCGACGCCCGACTTGTGCCGCGGCGACCGCGCCAGCCCTTCAAATGCAACTTCCAGCACCAGCCCCTTGTCCGGCTCATGCGTGACATGACGCACCGGTCCAAACTTCTCCGTCGTGTTGCGGCGGACGAAGCGATCGATCTGCAGCAGCTCTTCATCGGTGAAGCCGAAATAGGCCTTGCCGACCGGCACCAACCGGTCGCCGTCATCGCCCTCGGTCCAGACGCCAAACGTGTAATCGGAATAATAGGACGAGCGCTTGCCGTGGCCACGCTGGGCATACATCAGCACGGCGTCGATGATGTGCGGATCGCGCTTCCACTTCCACCACTGGCCCTTCGGCCGCCCCGGCACATAGGCGCTGTCACGCCGCTTCAGCATCACGCCTTCGACGGCCTCGGCATCCTCGCCGGCACCAGCGCCAGCGGGATCGGCGCGCGCGGCGGTGAGCGCATCCCAATCGGCAAAGGTGATCTGCTCGGACAAATCGATGCGATCATCATCGAGCTCGGTGATGAAGGCCTCCAGCTTCTTGCGCCGATCCTCGAACGGCAATTCGCGCAGGTCGTTCTCGCCATCGCTCAGCAGATCATAGGCGCGCAGATGGATAGGAAAATCCTTCATCAGCTTCGGCGTCACGCTCTTGCGGTTGAGCCGCTGCTGCAGCACGTTGAACGACTGCACCCGCTTCTCACGCAGTACCAGCAGCTCACCATCGATCGCGCCGGGCAGACGCAGCGACGGCACAAGATCGGGAAAGCTTGCGGTGATGTCCTCGCCCGATCGCGAATAGAGCCGCGTGACGAGCTTGCCGTCCTCGCCCATGCCGCTATTGGCCTGGACGCGGATGCCGTCCCATTTCCATTCCGCCGTGAAATCGCTGGCATTGAGGCTGGCGAGGTCGCCATCCTCCACCGCATGCGCCAGCATCACCGGCCGGAACGGCGCGGGATCGAGGTTGACCGGCTTGTCGGCGCGCCCTTCGAGCCAGGCAAACAGCTCGCCATAAGGCGGCGCGAGGCCGGGCCAGATCAGCTCGACATCATGCGGGTCCTTGTCGCCGAGCATCGCGGCTGCCGTCTTGGCGAGCCGCGCGGAAATACCGATGCGCAGCGCGCCGGTCACGAGCTTGAGCAGCGCCCAGCGGCCGGTCTCGTCGAGTTCATCGAGCCAGCGCATGAGCTGCGCGGGAAGCTCGGATTTGCCGAGCGTTCGTAATGTCGTGACGACTTCGGTGAGCGTGGGCGGCGGCGGATTGTTGTGGGCGACCTCTTCGCCCTTCGGCCACATCAGCGCCACTGTCTCCGAGAGATCGCCGACATAGTCATAGGACAGTTCGAACAACACCGGATCGGTGCGTGACGCGATGAGATCACGGATGAGCCCGGCTTTCGCATGTTTGAACGATAGCGCTCCCGTCAGCGCCGCCAGCGCATAGCCGCGATCGGGATCCGGCACCTCGCGAAAATAGCCGACCAGGAGCCGCAGCTTGTTGTTGCGGCCGGGCTCGTAGGCGAGACGATCGAGCAATTCGGCGAAGCGGTTCATGCGTCCGCACCCTCGCCAGCCGGAAGCGTTTCTTCTTCCTCTTCGTCGCCATAGCCCACCAGCGCCAGCGGTCGCGCGATCAGGCCCTTGCTCTGGCACCAATGCACCAGCGCATCCTCCTGCCCATGCGTGACCCAGATCTCGCCGGCGCCCGTCGCGCCAATCGTGGCGCACAGCCCGTCCCAATCCGCATGATCGGAAACGATCAAGGGCAGTTCGATGCCGCGCTGCCGTGCCCGCGCCCGCACGCGCATCCAGCCGGAGGCAAAGGCGGTGACCGGATCGGGAAAGCGCCGCGTCCAGAGATCCGATGTCGCCGACGGCGGCGCCAGCGTGATGGTGCCGGCGAGATCGGCCTTCTTCACGCCCTTCGCCGGACGCAGCTCGCCGAGATCGATGCCGCGCTGCTGATAGTAGTAAGTGATCTTCTCCATCGCGCCATGCAGATAGATCGGCGCGTCATAGCCGGCTTCACGAATGAGCTTGATCACCCGCTGCGCCTTGCCGAGCGAGTAGGCCCCGACCAGATGCGCCCGTTCCGGAAACAGCGCGACGGATGCGAGCAACTTGCGCACCTCATCACCCGCATCGCCGTGGCGAAACACCGGCAGGCCGAACGTCGCTTCGGTGATGAACACATCGCACGGCACCACTTCGAACGGCGTGCAGGTGGGATCATGCGCGTCCTTGTAATCGCCGGACGCCACGATGCAGGTGCCCTTGCAGGTCACAGCGATCTGCGCGGAGCCGAGCACATGCCCGGCCGGATGGCAGGAGATGGTGACGTCGCCGAGCTTCAGGGTTTCACCATAAGAAATCTCCTGCGTGCTGCCCGCGAAATTCTCCCCATAGCGGAGCCGCATCATGTCCAGCGTTTCCCGCGTCGCCAGCACGGCGCCGTGGCCGGGGCGGGCATGGTCGGAATGGCCGTGGGTGATGACCGCGCGATCGACGGGCCTGACCGGATCGATGTGGAATCCACCGGGTTTGCAGAGAAGACCGGCGGGCTCGGGGATCAGGATGTCTTGCGGGCGCATGTTCATGATATAGGCCCGCTCGGGGCCGATTGGAGTCCTCTGGCGAACGCCCCTCGCCCTGCCCGGTTCCCTTATGGCGCATGTGTTCATGTCATCCGGCGAAATGATCGCCGACCGTCGTTTCGATTATGGACGTGATCTGGAGCTTCGCGGCGACCTCGCCGGCGCCGCCGACCTGTTCATGCAGGCGATCGAACTGGCGCCGGATTTCGCCTCGGCCTGGTTCGCGCTCGGCGATGTCCGCGAACGGCAAGGCGACAGAACCGGTGCAATCGACGCATTTTCGCGCGCAAAGGCGGCAAATGGCGCCGATTTTCTTGGGGCAGACTTGCGGCTGTTGCGGCTGACCAGCGGCAAACTTGCGGCGATGTCGCCGCAATATGTCACCACGCTGTACAATCAATACGCCGCAAAGTTCGAAAAATCCCTGGTCGGCGACCTCGGCTATCGCGGCCCGGCAATGCTGTTCGATGCCGTGTCAGCGGTATGCGCAGTGGCTGCGAAGCCCGTGCGTTTTCACCGCGCTATCGATCTCGGCTGTGGCACCGGCCTTGCCGCACAGGCGTTCAAGGACAGTGTTGAAGAATTCATCGGCATCGATCTCTCCGCCGAGATGATCAAGCGCGCGCGGGCGACGGGACTCTACAAAGCACTGGCGACCGCGGATGCCGTCGACGGGCTGCGCGATCACCCCGATGCAATCGCCGATCTCATCCTCGCTGCCGATATGATGATCTATATCCACGACCTCGCGCCGCTGTTCGTCGAAGCTGCCCGCGTGCTGAAGCCCGGCGGATTGTTCGCCTTCACGGCTGAGACTCATGAAGGCGAAGGTGTGGTGCTCGGCGCCGGCCTTCGTTTCGCGCAAAGCGAGGCGCATCTGCGCGAGCTGCTCGAACAGGCAGGCTTCAGCATCGATCGCATCGACAATGCCTCGATCCGCAGCGAACGCGACGTTCCGGTGCCGAGCCTTGTGATGGTGGCGTCAAAGGCCTGATCAGACAAAAGCCCCGACCTTTCGGCCAGGGCTTTGCTGTCTGACGCTGTTAAAGCGATCAGTATTTCGCAACGACCGGGCTGTTGAAGTGATAGTTCACGCCGGTGCGGAAGATGTGCTGCTTGACGTTGCTGGTCACGGCAAAGGCGTTGTTGCCTGCGACAAGCGTGTCCGAGGCCGAGCCGAGATCGACATAAAGATATTCGCTCTTGCTGGTCCAGTTCGGCCCGAACATTCCGAAGAACTTGAACGGCCGCTCAATGCCGCCGCCGACTGTCCAGCCACTGCGGCTGCCGGAGAGCGTGGTGTCGATGCCGGGGCCGTTGCCAACGGCGGTAACGCGCGTCTTCACGCCACCATAGGCGTAACCGGCGGTGCCATAGAGCAAGGTGGAGCCGAGCGAATAACCGAGGCGACCACGCACCGTGCCGAGCCAGGGCAGCTTGGCATCGAATGATGCGTTCTGGGCGACGAGGCAGCGGGCGATACAGGCATCGTCATCACGCTGAAGGGAGCCCTGGATGTCGGCCTCGATGCCGGCCACCCAGTTGGCCGCCTGCCAGTTGTAGCCGATCTGGCCGCCGCCGATGAAACCATCCGGGGAGAGGTTGAAGAACTCGCTGGCGCCCGAGCCGACGAAGGAGCTGCGATTGCGCGACGAGGCGCCGCCCGCATTGCCGCCGAGATAGAGCCCGGCCCAGTTCGCTGCAGGTGCCGGCGTGTAAACGCCATTGCCGCCGATGCGGTAGTTCAGGCCGACGCGATAGATGCGTTGTCGGATGTCGGTATTGAGCGTCTGGGCACCGGCTTCGAACACGTCGCTCTTGTGGCCGAGATTGACGTAAAGCGCCTCGACCTTGGCGCTCCAGTTGCCGCCGAGCGCGGCCTCGACGCCACCGCCATAGGTCCAGCCATGGTGAAAGCGGTTGCCGAAATCGGTAACGCCGATGGACGTCTGGTTCAGCGTGGTGCGCACGCTGCCATAGGCGTAGCCCGCGGTGGCATAGCTGAAGACCGGCCCGTCCGCGCGGCCGATGCGGCCTCGCACGGTCCCGAACCAGTCAAGCCGCTGGTCATAGGCGGTCGTCTCGCCGATGCGCAGGTTGGTGAAATCATCCCGCATGGCCGCGCCCTGGATGTCGGCCTCTATGCCCAACACCAGCGGTCCGAACACCGAGCCGGTCTGCCAGTTGTAGCCGACCTGGCCACCACCGATGGCGCCATGCGGCGCGAGATGCGTGGTGTTGAAGGAAGGTGTCGCGCCGCCGAAGCTGACCAGTTCGGTCTTGTTGCGGCCGAGCCCGATGCCGGCATTGGCGCCGATATAGAAGCCGGTCCAATCATAGACCGAAGCGACAGGGGCCTTGAGATAGGGAGCTTTCGCCGCCATGTCTGCGGCCTGTGTTGCGAGGGTCGTACCGAGCAGTGCAGCAGTCGTAACAAGATACTTCAAGATGGCCCCCGCAATCGGATCAATGCGGACGGTTATAGCCGGAGACTGCAAAAATGCTGTAGCGCGGCAGGTACATTTGCCGCGACACCATGACGCTGAGACGGGCGATCAAACAAAAACCCCGGCCTTTCGACCGGGGTTTTGCCGTTTGACGCTTTTGTTATCGTGATCAGTACTTCGCAACGACCGGTGTGTTGAAGTGATAGTTCAGGCCGGTACGGAAGATGTGCTCGGTGACACCCGTGCTGGTGATGTTGCCGCTCGGGAGGACGTCGGTCTTGCGACCGAGATCGACGTAGAGATATTCGGTCTTCGAGGTCCAGTTCGGTCCGAACAGGCCAAGCAGCTTGAACGGGGTTTCGATGCCCGCGCCAGCGGTCCAGCCGCTCTGGGTGTTCGAGAAGCTCACCGATCCGCCGGTGGTCAGGTCGGTCAGCGCGGTCTTCACGCCGCCATAGGCGTAACCGCCCGTGGCATAGAACAGGGTCGAGCCGACCGAGTAGCCGAGGCGACCGCGAACGGTGCCGAACCAGGGCAGCTTGTGATCGTAGGCGACTGTACCGACGCCAACGACGGTCTTCTGGTCACGCTGGCTGGAAGCCTGAATGTCGGCTTCGAGACCGTAGACCCAGTTGGCTGCCTGCCAGTTGTAGCCGATCTGGCCACCGCCATTGATCCCATCGGGATTCAGGCTGAACTGCTCGCCAGCGCCACCGACCGGACCGAGATAGGTGCGATCACGGCCAGTGCCGGAGCCGACATTGCCGCCGATGTACCAGCCGGTCCAGTTCGCCGCAGCAACCGGCGTGTAAACGCTGTTGCCGCCGATGCGGTAGTTCAGGCCGACGCGGAACAGGTTGTCACGCAGCTCGGTATTGGCCAGCTGGCCGGTGGCGCCGATGGCTTCACCGTAGCGGTTGCCGAGATTCAGGTAGAGATATTCAATCTTGCCGGTCCAGTTGCCGCCCAGCGCCGCTTCGACGCCGCTGCCGATGGTCCAGCCGGTGGCCGTACGATCCTGGGTGAAGGTGCCGACGCCGGCTTCGGTGATCGTGCTCTTGACGTTGGCATAGGCGAAACCGCCGGTGAAGTAGCTGAGGACCGGACCGGTGGCGAGACCGACGCGACCGCGCACGGTGCCGAACCAATCCATGCTGCTGCTGTACTGCACGGTGTTCAGGCCAGCCGGTCCGGCGACATTGGCGCCGCCGCCGGTCAGGCCGCCACCTTGGAAGTCGGCTTCGAGACCGTAAACGATCGGTCCGAGCAGCGAATCGGTCTGCCAGTTCCAACCGATCTGCGCGCCACCGAAGGCGCCCTGGGGCGAACGGTAGATCGAATCGTTGTTGGTGTAGCTGTGCGTGATACGGTCGCGACCGACACCGCCGCCGGCGTTCACGCCGAAATAGAAGCCGGACCAGTTGTAAACGGCGACGACCGGAGCCTTGTAGTAAGGGGCCTTCACGGCAAGATCAGCTGCCTGGGCGCTGACGGCGGTTCCGATCAGCGCGGCGCTGGCGAGAAGAATACGTTTCATGGTCGACCCCATTTGAATTGTTCTGGGAAGATACGGGAGTCGGGTCCATCTGGCTGTATCCGGACAGCCACACCTGACCATATTGCGGCAAGTCGCCGACGGCGCAAAAAGCGCAGTTAAATAAGTGTTTAGTGACGTTTAGCGGATAGTGCGCGTTACGGCACGCCCCTTCCCACTCCCTGCCGCCGTGAAGATGCCGAAACCGTGAAGGGATTGCCAAGCTCCCCGCGCCCGCACAGGATGCATTCCGGCCAGCAGACCGCGAACAACGCGGCAGCGGCTCAAGAACGCCCGCAAGAGGCGGGCATCAGGGGAGAAACTGCGAAATGCCGTCACGCCACCATTCCGTCCTCACGCTCGCGGCCGGTGCCGCGATGCTTTCGGCCGTCACGACGGCGGCCCTCGGGGCGGACGAGAAATATGATCCGGGCGCCAGCGACAGGGAAATCAAGCTCGGACAAACGATCCCCCATAGCGGCGCAGGCTCACTTTACGGGGTGATCGGCCGGACCCAGGCCGCCTATTTCCAGATGCTGAACGAAAAGGGCGGCATCAATGGCCGCAAGATCAACTTCCAGTCGCTGGATGACGCTTATAGTGCCCCCAAGGCTGTGGAAGCCACGCGCCGCCTCGTCGAGCAGGACGAGGTACTGGCGCTGTTCGGCTCGCTCGGCACCGCGCCCCAGTCGGCCGTGCAGAAATATCTCAACACCAAGAAGGTCCCGCAGCTGCTGCTGAACACTGGCGCGTCCCGCTGGAACAACCCGAAGGAGTTCAAGTGGACCACGCCGGGCCTGCCGATCTATTCGACGGAAGGCCGCATCATCGCGCGCTACCTGACCCAGACCAGGCCCGAGGCCAAGGTCGCTATCCTTTACCAGAACGACGAGTTCGGAAAGGATTTCATGAATTCGTTCAAGGAGATCCTGGCCGAGGCCGGCGGCAAGGCGAAGGTGGTGGCGGAAGCCTCCTATGACCTCACCGACCCCACCATCGACAGCCAGCTGATCAACCTGTCGAAGTCCGGCGCCGACACCTTCTTCAACATCTCCACCGGCAAGGCGACCTCGCAATCGATCCGCAAGGTGGCCGAGCTCGGCTGGAAGCCGCTGCATCTGCTGGTCTCGACCTCCAGCGGCCGCTCGATCCTCAATGCCGCCGGCGCCGACAATGCCAAGGGCATCGTCGCGATGAGCTATACCAAGGAAGTCGGCAGCGAGAAGTGGAAGGACGACGCCGACGTCATCGCCTTCCAGGAGCTGCGCAAGAAATATCTGCCCAATATCGACCCCGACAACACCATCGCCTTCCAGGGCTATTCCCAGGCGGTGACCATGGCGGAAATCCTGCGCCGCTGCGGCGATGAGCTGACGCGCGAGAACGTGCTGAAGCACGCCACCAATCTCGACGGCTATCGCGCGCCGGTGTTTTTGCCGGGCATCACCTACGGCTTCACGCCCACCGACTACACCACCATCAAGGCGCTCTATGTGGGCACCTTCAATGGCAATGACTGGGACCTCTCGGACAAGCCGGTGAGCCAGTAAGTCGACGTTTCGAGCATTACTCCCCGGCGGCGACGCCGGGGAGCGGACGACCAAATCGGACTCACAAAGAGCCGAAGCAACAATTCCAGGGAGAACGTCATGACCAAGGGGACATTTGCGTCCGCGTTGATTGCGGCCGTT
>NZ_JBIISY010000029.1:0-40578 GCF_044340795.1 Tardiphaga sp. | reverse complement strand
CCACCCTAACCCTCCCCCACAAGGGGGGAGGGAATCGACAGCGTTTGCGGCACCGGGAGTGCCTCCCATGACCGCACTCTTCTCTCTCATCCGCCGCGACATCCGCATCGCGCTGCGCGTTGGCGGCGGGGCGCTGATCGGCGTGCTGTTCTTCCTCACCGTCGTGGTGCTGATGCCCTTTGCCATCGGACCCGATCTCAACCTGCTCGCCCGGCTCGGCCCCGCCATCCTCTGGCTCGGCGCCCTGCTGGCCAGCCTCCTGACCCTCGATCGCCTGTTCATGGCCGACCACGACGACGGCTCGCTCGACCTCATCCTGATGAGCCGCACACCGCTGGAATTCACCTGCGCCGCCAAGGCGCTCGCCCATTGGCTGGCCGCCGGAGTGCCGCTGGTGGTGGCGACGCCGGTGCTCGGCCTGCTGCTCAATCTCGATGCCTCCGCGACATCAGCCGTGGCGCTGACCCTGCTGGTCGGCACCCCGGCATTGACCTTCACCGGCATGATCGGTGCCGCGCTGGCAGTCACGCTGCAGCGTGGTGGGCTGCTGCTTGCCGTTCTGGTGCTGCCGCTGTCGATCCCGGTGCTGATCTTTGGCGTCGCGGCCTCGAATGCGGCCATTGTCGAGCAGGGCACGATGTCGTTCTCGACGCCATTCTCGATTCTCTGCGCGATTTCGCTCGCCAGCCTGGTGATCGGACCATTCGCCGCGGCAGCGAGCTTGCGTCACGGCATGGATTGACCTGCGTCAATCCGTGGCAACAAAAAATGAATGAGAATAAGTTGCATTGATCGCGGACAGGGCCGCGGCTAGTGGAAATGACATGACGCTGACCGAACTTGCCAATCCGACCCGGTTCCTGTCCCTCGCCACCCGCATCCTGCCATGGCTGGCCATGCTCACCGGCCTGCTGCTCGTCATCGGCCTGTATCAGGCTGCGCTGGCGCCGGATGACTATCAGCAGGGCGCGACGGTCAAGATCATGTTCATCCATGTGCCGAATGCCTGGCTGGCCATGTTCGTCTGGGGTGTCATGAGCGTGGCCTCGCTGGGCACGCTGGTCTGGCGCCATCCGCTCGCCGATGTCGCCGCCAAGGCCGCCGCGCCGATCGGGGCGGCGTTCACCTTCCTCGCCCTCGTCACCGGCTCGCTGTGGGGCCGTCCGATGTGGGGGACGTACTGGGAATGGGACGCCCGGCTCACCTCGGTGCTGATCCTGTTCCTGATGTATCTCGGCCTGATCGCGCTGTGGCGCGCCGTCGAGGATCCGTCGCGTGCCGCCCGCGCTGCTGCGGTTCTCACGCTGGTCGGCGCCATCAATATCCCGATCATCAAGTTCTCGGTCGACTGGTGGAATACGCTGCATCAGCCGGCCTCGGTGATCCGCATGGGCGGCTCTGCCCTCGACAAGTCGTTCCTGTATCCACTGCTGATCATGGCGGTGGCGTTCTCGCTGCTGTTCGTCACGCTGCATCTCGCGGCGATGCGCAACGAGATCCTGCGCCGCCGCCTGCGGTCGCTGCAGATGCTGCAGGCCTCGAAGCCGGTGGCGCTGCCATGATGTCGCTCGGTCCCTACGCCTCCTTCATCATCGCCTCCTATGTGCTGGTCGCAGCCGTCGTGCTGCTGCTCATCATCTGGATCGCCATCGATCACCGCCGCGTCCGCGCGCGCCTGCATGCGCTGGAACAGGCCGGCATGGGCCGCCGCTCCGGCCGCGGCACCACGGATCTGAAATGAGCGAGGTGACCACCACAGCTCCGAAACGCCGCTGGGTGCTCGCCTTGCCGCTGGTGATCTTCGCTGCGTTGGCCGCGCTGTTCTGGTTTCGCCTCGGCGCCGATCCGCAACGCCTGCCATCGGCCTTGATCGGGCGGCAGGCGCCGCAGACTACCTTGCCTGCGCTGCAAGGGTTGAATGAAAAGGGCGTGGCGATTCCTGGCCTCGACCCTGCGGCCTTCATCGGCAAGGTCAGCGTCGTCAATGTCTGGGCATCGTGGTGCGTGCCGTGTCACGACGAGGCGCCGATCCTCACCGAACTCGGCAAGGACACGCGGCTGCAACTGGTCGGCATCAACTACAAGGACAATGCCGACAACGCCCGTCGCTTCCTCGGCCGCTATGGCAATCCGTTCGGCATTGTCGGCGTCGACGGCAATGGCCGCGGCTCGATCGAATGGGGCGTCTATGGCGTGCCCGAGACTTTCGTCGTCGGACGTGACGGGAAGATCGCCTACAAGCTGGTGGGGGGTATCAATCAGGACAATCTCGGCAAGGTACTGATGCCCGAGATCGAGAAGGCGCTGAAGGCGGGGAGTTAAACTCCATTGTCATCCCGGCGAAAGCCGGGATCCATAACCTCCGTCAGCGCGGTTGCAAGCTGCAGAGTAACCCCGATCTCACTTCAACTATCTCTCCAGCGTGTATGGATCCCGGCATGCGCCGGGATGACGGCAACTACACAAAAATAAATTTCAGCTTTTATCTGCGGTTCATTTTGGCGCCACGGCTCCGCCATGAATGCGCATCTCAATCGGTTTGTTACTTAACTGTCCTGGAGGGACAAACCGATGCGCACCTTCAAGTTTGCTACTCTGACTGCCGCCGCTCTCTCGCTTGCCGTGCTCGCCACCGCGCCATCGATGGCGCAGACGGTGCAGCCAGCGACACCTGCCAGCAAGATGGCGCCCGTCGCCGCCCCGAAGGCCGCAGCGCCCGCTGCAACCACCGGAGCTGCATCGGCGAAGACCGATCTCGTCGATATCAACACGGCGACGCCTGAAGCGCTGGAAGCATTGCCCGGCATCGGCAAGGCCTATTCGGCCGCCATCGTCAAAGGCCGGCCGTATAAGGGCAAGGACGAACTGGTGCAGAAGAAGATCGTGCCGGAAAAGACCTATGACGGCATCAAGGACAAGGTGATCGCGAAGCAGAAGAGCTAAGCGCGTCGCTCATCATCGCCGTCATTGCGAGCGCAGCGAAGCAATCCAGTCTTTCTTCACTTTGCTCTGGATTGCTTCGTCGCTCCGCTCCTCGCAATGACGGCCGAGTGACCTCTAACCGTCGAGCACGCAGTCCTTCACCGCATCACCAAGCGCCGCGAAATCCGCCTTGCGCGGCGACGTCTTGCGAAAGGCGAGGCCGATGGTGCGGCCGGGCTGCGGATTTTCGAGCCGCAGGAATTTCACCCGGCTGTCGCGCTGCTCGACATCGGCAGCGATCTGCGGAATCAGCGTCACGCCATAGCCGCTCGCCACCATCTGGATCACCGTGGACAGCGACGACGCAGCAAAGGCCGTGCCCGCGGCCGTGATGCCGCCGCGGGCGGTGGCGCAGAAGGCGAGCGCCTGGTCGCGCAGGCAGTGGCCGTCTTCCAGCAGGATCAGCCGGCTCTGGTCGATCTCGGACGCCTTGATGCGCTGGTCGATGGGCCGTGTATCATTCGCCGGCACCGCGAGCAGGAACGTATCGTCGAACAGTTTGAGCGTCTCGATCTCGGTCTCCGCGAGCGGCAGCGCCAGCATCGCTGCATCCAGCGTGCCGCTCTTCACATCGTCAATCAGCTGTCGCGTCTGCGTCTCGCGCAGCTCCAGCCGCAATTCAGGAAACTGTTTTTGCAACGCCGGCAAAATCCGCGGCAGCAGATAGGGCGCGAGCGAGGGGATCACGCCCAGCGTCAGTCGTCCCGTCAGCACGCCGCCGCGGTGGCGCGCGAAATCCACGAGATCGCGCGAAGCCGCCAGCACGTCCTCGCCGCGCCGCGCCACCTCGCGGCCGACATCGGTGAGGATCACCTCGCCCGGCCGCCGCTCCACCACCTGCACGCCCAGCGTCCGTTCGAGGTCGCGGATCTGCATCGACAGCGCCGGCTGGGTGACGGCGCAGGCCTCCGCGGCGCGGCCGAAATGGCCGTGCCGGGCGAGGGCGGAGAGATAGCGGAGCTGGCGCAGGGTAATCATTGTCAATCAGATAAACTGATCGATGGCCTAAGACAATTCGACTGGACCTGATCTAAGAAAGCTTCCAATCTGTCGTCACGAATTTCCGCCATGGTGGGCGCTTGCCTGCCGCCGAAATTCGTCAGGCAATTGAAAAGATAAAGCTTTTGGAAAAATGAGCGGTTTTGACGCGGCGATCGGGATCGCTGCGGGCCGCTCTCAGCCTCCAACGGCCGAAGGAGAATGTGATGAACGATAAGAGCAATGGCACCGGCAAGTGCCCGGTGGTTCACGGAAGCAAGGGCCAGAACAATCGCGGCTGGTGGCCGGAGCATCTCGATGTCGGCATTCTTCACACCAACCATCCCTCGGCCGATCCGATGGGCGACGCCTTCGATTACGCCAAGGAATTCGAAAAGCTCGATCTCGACGCCGTCATCAAGGATCTGACCGCGCTGATGACCGATTCGCAGGACTGGTGGCCGGCGGATTTCGGTCACTACGGCGGCCTGTTCATCCGCATGGCCTGGCACTCGGCCGGCACCTATCGCATCACCGACGGCCGCGGCGGCGCCGGCCAGGGCCAGCAGCGTTTCGCGCCGCTGAATTCGTGGCCCGACAACGTCAATCTCGACAAGGCCCGCCGTCTGCTGTGGCCGATCAAGCAGAAATACGGCAACAAGATCTCCTGGGCCGACCTGATGATCCTCACCGGCAACGTCGCGCTGGAGTCCATGGGCTTCAAGACCTTCGGCTTCGCCGGCGGCCGTGCTGATACCTGGGAACCGGAAGAGCTCTATTGGGGTCCGGAGGGCACCTGGCTCGGCGACGAGCGTTACAGCGGCGAGCGCGAACTGTCGGAGCCGCTCGGCGCCGTGCAGATGGGCCTCATCTATGTGAACCCGGAAGGTCCGAACGCCAATCCGGATCCGAAGGCCTCGGCCCGCGACATCCGCGAGACCTTCTTCCGCATGGCGATGAATGACGAAGAGACCGTGGCGCTGATCGCCGGCGGCCACACCTTCGGCAAGACCCATGGTGCCGGCGATCCGTCGCTGGTCGGCGTCGACCCGGAAGGCGAGCAGCTGGAAGCGCAGGGTCTCGGCTGGAAGAGCAAGTTCGGCACCGGCATCGGTGGCGACGCCATCGGCAGCGGCCTCGAAGTCACCTGGACCCAGAAGCCGACCGAGTGGAGCAATCTCTTCTTCGACAACCTGTTCAAGTACGAGTGGGAACTGACCAAAAGCCCGGGCGGCGCCCAGCAGTGGGTGGCGAAGAATGCGGAAGCCAATATCCCGCATGCCCATGATCCGTCCAAGAAGCTGCTGCCGACCATGCTGACCTCGGACCTCGCGCTTCGCTTCGATCCGATCTACGAAAAGATCTCGCGCCGCTTCTACGAGAATCCCGATCAGTTCGCGGACGCCTTCGCTCGCGCCTGGTTCAAGCTGACCCATCGCGACATGGGCCCGTTCGTGCGCTATCGCGGCAAGCTGGTGCCGAAGGAAGAATTGATCTGGCAGGATCGCGTGCCGGCCAATGACAAGCCTGCCCTTGGTGACAAGGACATCGCCGATCTCAAGGCGAAGATCCTCGCCTCCGGTCTGTCGGTCTCCGAACTCATCAGCACGGCCTGGGCGTCGGCCTCGACGTTCCGCGGTTCGGACAAGCGCGGCGGCGCCAATGGCGCGCGCATCCGCCTCGCTCCGCAGAAGGATTGGGACGTGAACCAGCCGGCGCAGCTCGGCAAGGTGCTGGGCAAGCTCGAAGCGATCCAGAAGGAGAGCGGCAAGATCTCGCTCGCCGACCTGATCGTGCTCGCCGGCTCGGCCGCCGTCGAGAAGGCCGCGAAGGATGCGGGCGTATCGGTGACCGTGCCGTTCCTGCCGGGCCGCGGCGACGCGACCCAGGACCAGACCGACGTGCAGTCGTTTGCTCCGCTCGAGCCGCGCGCCGACGGCTTCCGCAACTACGTCAACGGCAAGAAGACGCAGTTCATGAAGCTGGAAGAAGCATTGGTCGATCGTGCGCAGCTGCTCACGCTCACCGCGCCGGAAATGACGGTGTTGCTCGGTGGCCTGCGCGTCCTCGGCGCCAATGCCGGCGACAGCAAGCACGGCGTGTTCACGTCCAAGCCGGGCACGCTGACCAACGACTTCTTCGTCAATCTGCTCGACATGGGCACGGTGTGGGCGCCGAATGGCGAGAACACCTATGAGGGTCGCGACCGCAAGACCAATGCGGTGAAGTGGACTGCGACCCGCGTCGATCTGATCTTCGGCTCGCATGCGCAGCTGCGTGCCATTGCCGAAGTCTATGGCTCGGGCGACGCCAAGGAGAAGTTCGTGAAGGACTTCGTCAAGGCCTGGACCAAGGTGATGAACGCGGATCGCTTCGATCTCGCGGACAAGCCGAAGCTGCTGCAGGCCGCCGAGTAAGCGGCGACTACCGGACGAACATTGAGCCCTCGCGACCATGTCGCGGGGGCTTTTTCTCTTTGTACAACCGACACTCTTGTCATCGCCCGGCTCGACCGGGCGATCCAGTAAACACAAGCTTTCCAGATCAATCGCAAATGTCAGTGTCTACTGGGTCACCCGGTCGAGCCGGGTGACGACAGCCGAGGGTGCCTTGCACCCGTCATCGAATCCTCGCAGAACTATCTCCTCCAAAACGGGAGGTCTCCGATGATGAAGCTCTACTGGTCGCCGCGTTCGCGATCGTTCACTGCTCTGTGGCTGATGGAAGAGACCGGCGTTCCCTATGAGCGCGTGCTGATCGACATCCAGAAGGGCTCGCAGCGCACGCTGGAATTCCTCGAAGTCAATCCGATGGGCAAGGTGCCGGCGCTGCAGGACGGCGAAGCGACCATGGCGGAAGCGGCGGCGATCTGCGCCTATGTGGCCGAGCGTTATCCGGAAGCGAAGCTGTCGCCTGATCTCGGCGACTCCCATCGTGCCAAGTTTCTCTACTGGCTGTTCTTTGCGCCGAGCTGCATCGAGCCGGCCATCGCGCAGATCGCCACCAAGATGGAAATGAGCACGATGGCTGCCGGCTGGGGCGATGCGCAGCGCGTGTTCGACGTGCTCGAAGCCGCGCTGGAAGAAGGGCCGTGGATTCTCGGCGAGCAGTTCTCGGCCGCCGACATCGCCATCGGCTCCAGCCTGAACTTTGCCATCCGCCTGTTCAAGATGGTGCCGCCGCGCCCGGCCTTCGATCGTTATCTCGATCGCTGCGCCGCGCGACCGGCTTTCAAGACCGCCGAGGCGTATGCATCGGGCGAGAAGCTGGATTGAACGCGTAGGGTGGGCAAAGCGAAGCGTGCCCACCTTCCCCGTCCGTGCACTTGATGGTGGGCACGCTTCGCTTTACCCACCCTACAACACGTGCATTTACGCCACCGACGCAAACAGCGCCGGGTCGAACGTCCCCTCATATTCGAAACTCGCGCCGCCGGTCATGAGCACGTGGTCGTCGCTCTCGCGCCAGTCGATCACGAGTTCGCCGCCGGGCAGGGTCATGTGCACCTTGCGCTCGGTGCGGCGCAGGCGGGCTGCCGAGACAGCCGTCGCGCAGGCTGCCGTGCCGCAGGCCTTGGTGAGGCCGGCGCCGCGTTCCCAGGTCCGCATCACGATATGCTCGCGGTCCACGACATGGGCGAGGGTGATATTGGCGCGTTCCGGGAAGATCGGGTGATTTTCCAGGAGCGGCCCGAAGCGTTCGAGGTCGTAGGCATGGATGTCATCGACCCAGAAGATCGCATGCGGATTGCCCATGCTGGCCACCGATGGGGTGTGCAGGATCGGCGCATCAATCGGGCCGATCTGCAGCTCGATGCCGCGGGTGTCGCGAAATTCCTCGGCGAGCGGGATGTCCTGCCAGCCGAACTTCGGGATGCCCATATCCACCGTGAAGGTCTCGCCATCCGTCCCGCGCCAGCAATTGATCAGGCCCGCCCGGGTCTCGAAAGTGAGCCCGGTCTTGTCGCTGCCGACAAAGGTCTGCCGCGCCACGCAGCGCATGCCGTTGCCGCAGGCGCCGGCTTCCGAGCCGTCATTGTTGTAGATCGAGACGAAGGCCTCGGTGCCGGGCAGGCGGGGCTTTTGCAGCACCATCAGCTGGTCGTAGGCGATGCCCGCGGGGCCGGCCACGGCGCGTGCATCGGCCGGGGTGATCGGCGCGGGGGTGTCCCGCATGTCGATCACGACGATCTCGTTACCGATGCCGTTCATCTTGGCGAAGGAATGGTTGGCCAGCGCGCTCATGTCTTGTCCTGATGTTGCCCGCTTTATATGGCGAGACGGGTATCAATGGCCAGTGCGGCCATGGGCGACGCATGGTACCATCGGGATCTGTTCGCCGTGCCGGCTGCCATTTGGAGACGTTCTGCATGTTCCGCTCTTTGTCCCGTTTCGCCACCGCCGCCGCGCTGACCTCGGCTGCCGCGCTGTCGCTGAACACGGCAGCCTGGGCACAGTCGCCACCCGCCACCCCGCCGGCCGAGACAAAACCCGCCGAAACCACGCCGACGCCATCCGCTCCGGCGCCGACCCCGGCTGCTCCCGCAACGCCGGCTGCGCCTGCGACCCCGGCCACGCCGCCCGCTGCCGCCGAGGCGCCGGCGACGCCTGCCGCGCCAGCGACACCCGCGACGCCAGCTCCCCCGGCTACGGCGGCGACACCGGCCCCGGTCCAGACTGCCGATCCGTTCGGCGAGGAAAACACGCTGACGCCGAAGCAGGTGCTGATGTTCACCGGCAAGGCCAACTGGGACTCCGCCTTCGACACGCTGATGGATGCGTTCAAGCAGCTGACGACCTTCCTGGACAAGCAGAAGGTCAAGTCATCCGGCAATCCGCTGATCGTCTACACCTCCACCGATGACACCGGCTTCACCTTCTTCGCCGAAATGCCCGTCGATCAGGAGCTCAAGAACCTTCCGAAGAACATGAGCATGGGCAAGTCACCGGAGGGGCGCGCGCTGAAATTCGTCCATCGCGGCTCCTACGACAATATGGACAACA
Source organism: Tardiphaga sp. (assembly GCF_044340795.1). GTDB lineage: Bacteria > Pseudomonadota > Alphaproteobacteria > Rhizobiales > Xanthobacteraceae > Tardiphaga. Next base: position 31,615 of record NZ_JBIISY010000029.1, on the reverse strand, counting down.
CCTATGAGGCGATCACCAATCACCTCGACGACAAGAAGCTGGAAGCGAAAGATACGTTCATCGAGGAATACATGACCGATCCGCTGAAGACGGCGGAAGACAAGCTGGTCATCAATGTCTTCGTGCCGCTGAAATAGTCCGGCCATAAAGAAGCCGCGGACGGTTCCGACAAGTCCAGCATGAAAAATCATCTGACAGTTGCCGCTCTCGGCATTGCGCTCATCGCCACGCCTGCCTTCGCCCAGGCGCCAACCCCGCCCATGATCACCGTATCCGGTGAGGGCACCGTCTCGGTGCCGCCGGATCTTGCGCTGGTCGATGGCGGCGTCACCTCGGAAGCCAAGACGGCGCGCGAGGCATCGGAGGCGAACAATGCCGCCATGGCCAAGGTGCTGGCGGCGCTGAAAGGCGCTGGCATCGACGACAAGGACCTGCAGACCTCCCGGCTGTCGCTGATGCCGCAATATGCGCAGCAGAACCGCCAGAATGGCGGCCCGAATGTCATCACCGGCTATCGCGCCAGCAATCGCGTGACCGTCCGTGTGCGCGATGTGAAGAAGGTTGCGGCCACCATCGACACGCTGGTGACCTCCGGTGCGAATGAGGTCGGTGGCATCAATTTCGTTGTCACCAAGGCGTCCGAGTTGCTCGATGATGCCCGCAATCAGGCCGTTGCCGATGCACGTCGCAAGGCCGAGCTTTATGCGAAGGCGGCCGGTGTGACGCTGGGCGCGCCGATCAGCATTTCCGAGGAAGGCGCCAACGCACCGCCGGCTCCGATGATGTTGCGCAAGGCCGCCGCGGATTTCGCCTCGGCGCCGGTGGCGCAGGGCGAGGAGACGTTGCGCGTGAATGTGAGCGTGAGCTGGGAGATCAAGGCGAAGCAGTGAGTCCGTAAAAGGCACCTTCGCTCGCGACTATCATCCCCGGGCCTGACCCGGGGATCCATCTCTCTGGACGTAAGCAATTGAAGATGGATGGCCGGGTCAAGCCCGGCCACGACGTGGAGAGGTTCGGCTCAAATCTCGAACACCTGTCCCGGCTTCAGCGCCACGAAGCTGTCCTTCGGCATCTCTGCCGCTGCCAGCGCGTCTGCCAGCCCGTTCACCGGCCCGTCGATCGCCTCATCGGTGAGCTGGAACGTCGAATGATGACTCGCCAGCGCCTGCTGCGCGCCGCAATCCTTCAGCGCCTTCACCGCATCTTCGGGGTTCATGTGCTGGTCCTTCATGAACCAGCGCGGCTCATAGGCGCCGATCGGCAGGATCGCGAGCCTGAGGTCGCCATGCGCCTCCCGCACGCGGCGAAAGTGCCCGCCGTCGCCATAGCCGCTGTCGCCGACGATGTAGAGCTTGCCGCTCGGCGTCTCCAGCACGAAGCTCGCCCACAGGCAGCGGTTGCGATCCCACAGGCCGCGCGCCGTCCAGTGCCGCGTCGGCACCAGTGTCACGGCGAGGCCGTTGCCGAGCTCGACGCGATCCTTCCAGTCATAGGCCTCGGCCCTGATGGCGCTGTCGCCACTTGTCATGGTGACGTCATTGCCGAGCGGCGTGATCACCCGCGGCGCGAATGTCGCCTGCAGCTTCGACAGCGTCGGAATATCGAGATGATCGTAGTGCCCGTGCGAGACCAGCACGACATCGATCTTCGGCAGTTTCTCGAAGGCGATGCCGGGTGCATTGTGGCGGTGCGGCCCGGCAAAGGAGAAGGGCGAGACGCGATCCGACCACACCGGGTCAAACAGGATGTTGAGCCCGGCCGTCTGGATCAGCCAGGAGGCATGGCCGACATAGGACAGCCGCACCCCGGTCTCGACCCTGGCCGGCGGCGTATCCGCAAATTCGTTCTCCACCCAGTCCGGCCACACCGCCCGCTTGCGCCCGCCGCCGAACTGCCAGCGCAGCACCTCGCCGAGCGATTTCGGTGGCGTGCCGTCCGGATCGAAGAACAGCTTGCCGTCAAAGTGATCGGAGACGGGGCCGGTGTAATTGGGCATGCGGGAAATCCAGAAGGCGGAAACGCCGGCCGTGGCGGCGACGGCGCCGATGGAGGCGAGGAGCTTGCGGCGGGAGATCATGGGGTGGGACAATGAGGTGAGTGGTTGCTCACATGTAGTTCCAGCGCGGCCATTTGCCAAATGCCAAAGACGCGAGCGGGCCAATCTTGAGAAAGTCTTTTTCGAACAATAGCTTGTTCGTTATAGGCCGTGCCGCAGGGCCAAATTTCCTTGACTCCACCCCCCTCCGGCCGTAAGTCCTTCCCAAATTCTCGGAAAGTGTTCTTTTCGACCCGCCGACCGGTCCATGAGGCTGGAGGTCAACGCCCGACAGCGCGATGCGCCCTCGGGCGCGGAAGTGTTTTGTTCATCGCCATTCCCACGGGAACGGCATTCGGAAGCGGTACGCGATGTTCGACAATCTGTCGGAACGGCTTGGCGGAATTCTCGATAAGCTCACCGGACGCGGTGCGCTGTCGGAGGCCGATGTCGATTCCGCCATGCGCGAAGTGCGCCGGGCGCTGCTCGAAGCCGACGTCGCCCTCGAAGTGGTCCGCTCCTTCACCGACCGCGTCCGTGAACAAGCCGTCGGCGCCACCATCGTCAAGTCGGTCAAGCCCGGCCAGATGGTCGTCAAGATCGTCCATGACGAGCTGGTCGCCACCCTGGGTGGCGAAGGCGAGGGCGGTCTCGATTTCAATGCCGTGCCGCCGGTCGCCATCATGATGGTTGGTCTGCAGGGCTCCGGTAAGACCACCACCACCGCAAAGCTCGCCCGTCGCCTCACCCAGCGCGACAAGCGCAAGGTGCTGATGGCCTCGCTCGACGTCTATCGCCCGGCCGCCATGGAGCAGCTCGCGGTGCTCGGCCGCGATCTCGACGTACCCACCCTGCCGATCGTCGCCGGCCAGAAGCCCGCCGACATCGCCAAGCGCGCGATCGAAGCCGCCAAATTCGGCGGTTACGATGTCGTGTTGCTCGACACTGCCGGCCGCACCACGCTCGACGAAGACATGATGGCGGAAGCGGCGGCGATCAAGTCGACTGCCAATCCGCATGAAGTGCTGCTGGTCGCGGATTCGCTGACCGGTCAGGACGCCGTCAATCTCGCCCGCTCCTTCAACGAGCGCGTCGGCCTCACCGGCATCGTTCTCACCCGCGTGGACGGCGACGGCCGCGGCGGCGCCGCGCTGTCGATGCGCGCCGTCACCGGCAAGCCGATCAAGCTGATCGGCACCGGTGAAAAGACCGATGCGCTGGAAGATTTCCATCCGAGCCGCATCGCCGGCCGCATTCTCGGCATGGGTGACGTCGTCTCGCTGGTCGAGAAGGCCGCCGCCTCGATCGATGCGGAGAAAGCAGCTCGCACTGCCGAGCGCATGCGAAAAGGTCAGTTCGACCTGAACGACATGCGCGAACAGCTGATACAGATGACCAATATGGGCGGTCTGTCCGGCCTCATGGGCATGATGCCCGGCATCGCCAAGATGAAGAACCAGATCGCTGCCGCCGGTCTCGACGACAAGATCGTCAAGCGCCAGATCGCCGTCATCGATTCCATGACCCGTCAGGAGCGCAAGTCGCCCGACATCCTCAAGGCCAGCCGCAAGAAGCGCATCGCCGCCGGCGCCGGCCTGAAGGTCGAGGAAGTCAACAAGGTGCTGAAGATGCACCGGAACATGGCCGACATGATGAAGGCCATGGGCTCCGGCAAGCGCGGCCCGATGGCCGGCCTCGCCCAGGCCATGGGTTTTGGCGGTGGTGGCGGCATGCCGTCGCCCGAGCAGGTCAAGGCGATGGCCGAGAAGCTGCCGCAAGGGCCGGGCGCCTTGCCTGAATTGCCGAAGAATTTCCCGGGCCTGCAAGGTCTGGGCAAACCGACGCTGCCGGGTCTCGGCGGCTTTCCCGGTTTCGGGAAAAAGAAATAACGAACTTCACATCACATTCGAACGAATACCCAGGAGCTACCCATGTCCGTCGTTATCCGCCTTGCCCGCGCAGGCACCAAGAAGCGTCCCGTCTATCACGTCGTCGTCGCCGACTCGCGCTTCCCGCGCGATGGCCGCTTCATCGAGCGTCTCGGCTACTTCAACCCGCTGCTCGCCAAGGATAACGAGCTGCGCCTGAAGCTCGACATGGAGAAGGTAAAGTCCTGGCTCGCCAAGGGCGCCCAGCCGTCGGACCGCGTGTCCCGCTTCCTCGATGCCGCCGGCGTCAAGAAGCGCGAGCCGCGCAACAATCCGGAGAAGGCCGTGCCGCGCAAGGAGCGCAAGGCCGCCGAAGCTGGCAAGTAAGACGTGACCTCCGCGCAAATCTGCGTCGCGCGCATCGGCGCGCCGCATGGGGTGCGCGGGCAGGTCCGGCTATGGACCTTTACGGAAGATCCGTATGCCGTGCTCGATTACGGCCCGCTTGCCACCAAGGACGGCAAGCGGACCATCGAGGTCGACAATGTGCGTGAGGCCAAGGGCCATCTGGTGGCGACGCTGAAAGGCGTCACCGACCGCGATGCCGCCGCCCGCCTCAATGGCGTCGAGCTTTATGTGGCGCGCGATGTGCTGCCCGACACCGAAGACGGTGAATACTACCACGCCGACCTGATCGGACTCGCTGCGGTGAATGCTGTGGGCGAGGCGATCGGCCGTGTCGTCGCCATGCATGACTTTGGCGCCGGCGACATCATCGAGATCGCGCCGCCCTCGGGGCCGACGCTGCTGCTGCCGTTCACGGATGCGGTGGTGCCGACAGTCGATATCGCGGCCGGCAAGGTGATCATCGAGATGCCCGGCGAGATCGTTGGTGACGATCCCGCCGCAGCTGACGACTAGGCTTTCAGAGCTTCCGCAATCGTATCGGCGAATGGCGTGGTCGGTCGCCCGATCAGCTTGCTGAGCGCGTGCCCGTCATCGAACAGCGCACCATCCGCTGCGGCCGTGTTGGACGTTGCGATCAGCTCCGCCAGTTCTTCCGGCAATCCTGCGCCCAGCATGATCGCCTTGAACTCCGCTTCCGGCAGACGGACGTAAGGGATCGCCTTGCCGGATTGCTTGCTGATCTCCGCTGCGAAATCATCCAGTGTAAAGGCCGTGTCGCCTGCCAGTTCATAGACCTTGCCTGCGTGGCCCTCGCCCGCAAGTACGGTCGCTGCCGCAGCGGCGTAATCCTCACGCGAGGCCGATGCGATACGGCCATCCCTGGCGCTGCTCACCAGCGCATGATGCGCCAGCGCGGCCGGGATCGAGGCCGTGTAGTTCTCCGTGTACCAGCCATTGCGCAGCAGCACGAAGGGCACGCCGGATGCGCGGATCAGCTCTTCCGTCGGCAGATGCTCCTGCGCGACCGAGAGCTTGGATGTATCCGCACGCAGCACGCTCGTATAGGCGAGCAGTTTCACGCCGGCGCGTTTCGCCGCGTCGATCACATTGCGATGCTGCGCCACGCGCTGGCCGAGTTCGTTCGACGAGATCAGCAGCACGCGGTCGATGCCCTCAAGGGTGGCGTCCAGCGTGCCCGGCTTGCTGTAGTTGGTCGCGACGACGGTGATGCCCTTTGAGGCGAGATCCGCCCCCTTGGCCGGATCGCGCAGTCCGGCGACGATCCGGCTGGCCGGAACCAGCTTCAGCAGCGCATCGATGGTGAGGCGACCGAGCTGGCCGCCGGCGGCGGTGACGAGAATACGGTGGTTCGACATGCGGGATCCCTGTATGGTCTCTGATGGACAGTAGGTCTTGAATAGAGACCGCATCCCGCTTCCGTAAGGAGGCAGGTTTTTCTCGCCAGGTTATCTGGAAGTAACCCCACCGGCCCGAAGGAGCCCCCGATGCCGAATGATGCGCCCCTGGCGACCCGTTTCGACGAATGGCAGGCGCAGGGTTTTGACGCCGAGGCCTGCCCGGTCCGCAACGTGCTGGATCGCATCGGCGACAAATGGACCTCACTGCTGCTGGTGGCGCTAGCCGCAAAACCGCGCCGCTTCAGCGAGCTGCACCGGGCCGTGCCTGATATCTCCAAGCGGATGCTGACCCAGTCGCTGCGCGACCTGCAGCGTGACGGGCTGATCACCCGCCATGTCTTCCCGACCAAGCCGCCCTCGGTCGAATATCGCCTGTCGCCGCTCGGCCAGTCAGCGATGTTGCCGCTGGCGGGCCTGATCGACTGGGCCGAGCGCAGCTTCGCCGAGATCAAGGCCTCCCGCGCGGCCTTCGATGCGGCTGACACCAGCGAATAAATTTCGGCGGCGTGATCGTTTGACGCCCCGCGCGCGTTGCGCGATGGAGAGCCATGACTGCTTTACCAACACCATGGCGCGCGACTGTTCTGACGCTGTTTCCCGAGATGTTTCCTGGGCCGCTCGGCGTGAGCCTTGCCGGCCGTGCGCTGGCGTCCGGCCTGTGGTCGCTCGAAGCGCGCGACATCCGCGCCTCGGCCACCGACAAGCACCGCAGCGTCGATGACACGCCGGCTGGCGGCGGGCCGGGCATGGTGCTGCGCGCCGACGTGCTGGCCGCTGCCATCGATGCGGTCGATGCCGCAAACGAACGCCCGAAGCTGATGATGAGCCCGCGCGGTCGGCCACTGACCCAGGCGCGGGTGGCGGAACTCGCCGCCGGGCCGGGGCCGCTGATCGTCTGCGGCCGTTTCGAGGGCATCGACCAGCGCGTGATCGACGGGCGTGCGCTCGAGGAGGTCTCGATCGGCGATTACATCCTGTCCGGCGGCGAAATCGCCGCGCTGACGCTGATCGACGCCTGCGTGCGGCTGCTGCCGGGCGTCATGGGCAAGCTGGAGTCCGGGTCGGACGAAAGCTTCTCGCATGGACTACTTGAATACCCTCAGTACACCCGTCCGCAGATGTTTGAGGGCCAACCGATCCCGGAGGTTCTTTTATCCGGCGATCACGCCAAGGTCGCGGCCTGGCGGCTCGCGGAATCCGAGGCTTTGACGGAAAAACGGCGGCCCGATCTGTGGGCAACGCGGCCGAAAGCCCCGGAATCAGGCAGGAAGCGAAAATCGCCAAAATTCACGACGGACGGGTGACAACCGCTTCGCTTTGCTGTAGAGACGCGCCACATCCGTGCAATGGCAGGGTAAGAGTTTCGCGCGCAGCCCGCGCCGACGTCTGGGCGCGCCGCCGATGGAGATTTCGATGAACCTCATTCAGACGCTCGAAAAAGAGCAGTTCGACCGCCTTTCCGCAACCAAGTCGATTCCGGAATTCGGTCCGGGCGACACCGTCATCGTCAACGTGAAGGTTGTCGAAGGCGAGCGCACCCGCGTGCAGGCCTATGAAGGCGTCTGCATCGGCCGCAACGGCGGTGGCATCAATGAGAGCTTCACCGTTCGCAAGATTTCGTATGGCGAGGGTGTCGAGCGCGTGTTCCCGCTGCTCTCCCCGATGATCGACTCGATCAAGGTCGTGCGTCGCGGCAAGGTGCGTCGCGCCAAGCTGTATTACCTGCGCGATCTGCGCGGCAAGTCGGCCCGCATCACCGAGAAGAAGACCGAGCGTCCGGCCAAGGCCAAGGTCGCGGCTGCCGCCGAGTAATCTCGCGCCCTCCGCGCGGATTTGTGATTTCGGAAAAGCGCGGCGCAAGCCGCGCTTTTTTGTTGTGCTGCATTTGCGGCCCGTGCGGCATACATCCGTCGCATTGGCGTTGCGTTCCCTCGATGCTATATGACTGGAATGTTTCTAGACCTGCACCAGCACGCCTTGCGCATCGTCATCGACGATCACAGCCGCTTGCCCGGTCGCTTCTTCGGTCGCTTCACGACCTCGATCGTGGGTGCGCTTAGAAGCGCGTGAGCAATCTCACGCGTTAAGCCTTCTTCTCGTTGCGCGCCTTCGCCGCCGATGCGGCAAACCCGGCAGCAGCAACAGGTCCGAAAATTTCCAAGTCAGGCTCAAGCAAAATGACAACATCCAAGCCGACCACCCTGTACGACAAGATCTGGAACGACCACGTCGTCGAAGAAGCCGATGACGGCACCTGTTTGCTCTATATCGATCGCCATCTGGTGCATGAAGTGACTTCGCCGCAGGCCTTCGAAGGTCTGCGCGCTGCCGGCCGCAAGGTGCACGCGCCCTCGAAGACGCTTGCCGTAGTGGATCACAACGTGCCGACCACCGATCGCTCGCTGCCCAATCCCGATCCGGAAAGCGCCGAGCAGATCAGGACGCTGGAAGAGAACGTCCGCGAATTCGGCATCGAATATTACAACGAGTTCGACAAGCGCCAGGGCATCGTCCATGTCATCGGCCCCGAGCAGGGTTTTACGCTGCCCGGCACCACGGTGGTCTGCGGCGACAGCCACACCTCGACGCATGGTGCGTTCGGCGCGCTGGCGCATGGCATCGGCACGTCGGAAGTCGAGCATGTGCTCGCCACGCAGACGCTGATCCAGAAGAAGGCGAAGAACATGCGTGCCATCGTCGATGGCAAGCTGCCCGACGGCGTCACTGCCAAGGACATCATCCTGGCCATCATCGGCGAGATCGGCACCGCCGGCGGCACCGGCTATGTGCTGGAATATGCCGGCGAGGCGATCCGTTCGCTGTCCATGGAAGGCCGCATGACGGTCTGCAACATGTCCATCGAAGGCGGCGCCCGCGCCGGCCTGATCGCGCCGGACGAAGTGGCCTACGAATTCCTCAAGGGCCGCCCGATGTCGCCGAAAGGCGAGCTGTGGGACAAGGCCGTCGCCTACTGGAATACGCTGCGCACCGATGAAGGCGCACATTTCGATCACGAGATCCGTCTCGACGCCGCCAAGCTGCCGCCCATCGTCACCTGGGGCACCTCGCCCGAGGACGTCATCTCCATCGCCGGCAAGGTGCCGAACCCGGCTGACATTGCCGACGAAGCCAAGCGTCTCTCCAAGGAACGCGCGCTGGCCTATATGGGCCTCACCGCCGGCACCAGGATCACGGACATCAAGATCGATCGCGTCTTCATCGGTTCCTGCACCAATGGCCGCATCGAGGACATGCGCGCCGCGGCCAAGATGGTCGACGGCAAGACCATCAACGGCAATGTGTCGGGCATGATCGTGCCGGGCTCTGGCCTGGTGAAGGAACAGGCGGAAGCCGAAGGTCTGGACAAGATCTTCATCAAGGCCGGTTTCGAATGGCGTGAGCCCGGCTGTTCCATGTGCCTGGCCATGAACCCGGACAAGCTGAAGCCGGAAGAGCGCTGCGCTGCCACCTCGAACCGCAATTTCGAAGGCCGTCAGGGCCACAAGGGCCGCACCCATCTGGTGTCGCCGGCGATGGCCGCAGCCGCCGCGATCGCAGGCCACTTCGTCGATATCCGCGAGTGGCACTGAACCCTGTCGCGTCGATAACCCATCAAACGGCCCGCAGATGCGGGCCGTTTTCGTTGGTGGTCCCCGATGCAGATGCCGCGGCGTGCAACCTGCGCGCTGCAAGTTTTTGCAGCTAGCCCGCAGCTTGCGTTCTGCGTGTGATCTTCTACAATCCCCGCATATTCGATTTGGCGGCTCTGACTTTGCCGATTGCGGCTCACAGCCCCCTCGCCCAAGACTTCGCTGAGATTGAATAGTCCTGCACGGAGGTCGTGCGGGACAACTGCAGCCGCGTTATCGCATCAAGTTGGATGCACGATTCGCGACAGAGGCTGCCTCTTGGAGAAGTAAGATGGCGACAGGTACCGTTAAGTGGTTCAACAGTGAAAAGGGCTACGGCTTCATTCAGCCGAACGATGGCAGCAAGGATGTGTTCGTGCACATCAGCGCCGTCGAGCGCGCTGGTCTGACCAGCCTCAATGATGGTCAGCAGGTCAATTTCGAACTGAAGACCGACAAGATGCGCGGCAAGGTCAGCGCCGAGAACCTCTCGCTGGCATAAGCCGAAGCGAGTGTTTGAAAACGCCCCGCTGGAAACGGCGGGGCGCTTTTTTATGCCTGACGGGCGTCCGTGTGCGCGAAATCGTTGCCTTTGAATAGGATGGTAGCGCCGCGCGACGCTGCGCAAGCGTAGCTCAGGCAATCGCCGAAATTGAGCTTGGCGGGATGGCCGCGTCCTTTGCCGTAGCGCTCGAATGCGGCCACGGCCAGATGAGCGATGTCTTCCGAGATGGGAACGATATCGACTTGTGCTTCACGCAAGAGGTGCGTCACGATTTCGTCGGCGGTCGCAGGCGATAGACCAAGCAGAGAGGAGAGCCGCATGGTCGCTTCGAGAAGCACATGAGCACCGGTGATCTTCGAGGCAGTCGTTGTTTCAAGCTTAGAACTAAAAGTATCTGCGTCCGGCTCCGACGCTATCATGGCGACGATGGCTGACGTATCGACAAACACTATTCGTGACCCCAAAGTTCGTCGATTTCCTCTTTGGTCACTTGACGTCGTTTCGTCTTGTCGCCCCGGCGCTGCGCTTCTGCTGCTATCTCGCGAATCCGCTCCCTTAGCGGGCGGTTGTCCTGCGCCAAAGCGGCCTCCAACGCATGCACGATGGCTTCGGTCACGCTAACGCCTTTTCGTTCTGCCAATAGGCGCGCGAGTTCGGCGGCTCGGTCGTCGCGTATATGCAATGTCATCCCATCCTCGCTGATCAGCCGGTTGATGGAAGCGAAGGTAGCATACACCCGAATCTTCAATGGACAAGGTCGCCTGGACGTGACGCCGACCATTTGACTATGTCATCCTGCCTGCCTCATGCCCCGCGCCCCCGCCAAGCCCGTCGCCATCTCCACCGCCGCCGCCCGCCGAATCTGGCTTCGCGCCCAGCGGCTGGATGAGCGTGCGCCATTCGGCGAAGGCCCCGATGCCGTGGCGCGGGCTGTCGCGCATCTCGGCTATGTGCAGATCGATACGATTCATGTGATCGAGCGCAGCCATCATCACATCCTGTTCGCGCGACTGCCGAACTACAAGCGAAGCGATCTCAAGCAGGCGCAGAGCTTCGACAAGAGCGTGTTCGAATACTGGACCCATGCACTCGCCTATGTACCGACGGCGGATCTCCGCTTCTTCGTGCCGGACATGAAATATTATCGCCGCGAAGGCCATGGCTGGTTCAGGGCCGTGACGCCGGCGGACAAGCGCAAGGTGATGCGGCTGGCGAAAGCCGGGCCGCTGTCGATCCGCGATATCGAGGACGACGTGCTGCGCGAGAAGGATCACGAATGGGCCAGCCGCAAGCCGTCGAAGCGGGCGCTGCAGCTGGCATTCTTCGAGGGGCATCTCACCGTCTCCGAGCGCACGGGGATGCTGAAGACCTATGACCTGCTGCTCCGGCACTTCGGCTGGGACAAGTTGCCGAAGCCGGCCACCGACAACGAGACATTCGCCTATCTGCTCGACCGCGCGTTGCGCGCCCAGGGTTTTGTCAGCCTCGATTCGATCTGCCATCTCGATGCACCGTCAAAGGCCGGCGTGCGAAAACTGATCGAGGCGCGGATGCGGCGCGGCGAGCTGCTGCCGGTGGCCATCGAGGGCGCCGGCAAGGTCGCGCATTGGGCAACGCCGGAGATCATCGAGGCGACCGAGAACGAGCCGCACGGGCTCGTGCATATCCTGTCGCCATTCGATCCCCTGATCATCCAGCGCAAGCGCACGCATCTTGTGTTCGGGCACGACCATCGCTTCGAGGCCTATGTGCCGAAGGAAAAGCGCAAGCTCGGCTATTTCGCGCTGCCGGTGCTGGTGGATGACAGGATCGTTGCGGCGATCGATCTCAAGACCGACCGGCAGAACCGCAAGCTGCTGATGCAGCAATGGAGCTGGATCGGCGATGGCGCAGACAGGAAGGCGCCGCGCAAGGAATGGAAGCGGCGCATCGAAGAGGAGCTGCACCGCTTCGAGGCATTTCAGCTCGGAGAGTAGCTGGAGGCGCAGGGTGGGCAAAGGCGCGAAGCGCCGTGCCAACCCTGCAGTTCACCAATAGACGTTGAAATGGCGCCGATAATGCCAGTGGCGATGATGCCAAGGGCGATAGCGGCAGATTTTTCGCGGGCCGTAATAGGTCATCACGATACGGCAGAAGCGGCGGGGACCATAATAGTAGCTCGGTCCGTAGTAGCGGGGACCGTAATAGCCGTGATAGCGCGGCCCAAAATAGCGGTGACGGTAGAAGTGTCGGCGGTGGCCGTAATAGGCCGGCGCATAGAAGCCGCGCCGCGCGAAGGCCGGCCCGCCATAACGGATGCCGCCGCCGTAAAAGCCTGGTCCGCGCCTGAACCCGCCGCCTGCAAAGGCGGGGCGATGTAAGCCGCCACCACGGAAGGCCGGCGCAGCGGCCCGAAATCCTCCGCCGCGAAAACCTCCGCCGTGGAAGCCACCGCCGCCGCGGAATCCGCCACCGCCCCGAAAGCCACCGCCGCCGCGATGCTGAACCTGCGTGGTGAGCGCATCACGCGCCTGCCTGGCTGCCGGCGCCGTGGCGGGATTGCTCAGCGACAGCGCCTGCGCGGCGGGTGTGAGCGAGAAGATTGCAGTCGCCGTCGCAGCGATGCCGACCATGCGTGTCATCGCACGCCGGATCGCAGAAGCTCGATGGATTTTCATTGAACCACCTCCCTCACGCGACCGACATCGCTGCCGCAAATCACGATCGATCTGCGCGCGGTGGCCGTGCGTGAATTGTGCGCCCTTGAAGCGAAGGCTAGGAGCAATGATCTGAACGCGCCATGAATGGACGCGTCAAAATGAAACGGGCGCCGTGAAGGCGCCCGCGATGTTCGTTTTGCGATGTGTGCTCTTACCAGCGGCCGAACGAGAAGCCGACGCTGATCGGGCCGCCGCCGAAGCCGACACGCGGGCCGTAGCCATAGGCACCATAGGGCCGATAGCCGTAGGGACGATACCCGTAGCCGCCGCCGTAATAGGCCGGGCCATAATAGGAGCGATAGACCGGCCGATAGCCGTAGCCATAACGCGGTCCGTAATAAGGGCGGTAGCCATAGTGGCGGTGCCCCCAATGACGATGATGGCCCCAGTGGCGATGGCCGTGGAAGTGATGGCGATGACCGAAGTGTCGATGATGCCGGTGACCGTGATGACGGTGCTGTGAGCTGAAGTCAGTCACGCGCGCCTTGTCCTGGACGGCAGCCTTCGCAGGCGATGCAGCCAGCGCAGGCGCGGCTGCGAATGCGCCACCGAGTGAAACAGTTGCAGCCATCAGAGCTGCGCCAACCCATGTTCTCATGATTGTCCTCGTTGAAATCTGTTTGTCGCCTTGATCAGTCAACGCGTTCGATCGATCCAATTTCCCGCGACAAGGAGACGCGGTGAAATGCGCTCCTCGGTGCCCTGCGTGACAGCGCGATTCATATCGGCTGTCACGCCAGGGCGTTTCCGTTAGCGCCAGTGATGGTGGCGACGGTGATGATGGAAGTGCGGGCGGTGCCAGCCGTGGTGGCGACGCACGTAATGCGGACGATGCCAGTGATGGTGGCGGCGCATGTGATGGTGACGATAGCCGCGGTGATGATGATGACGACGATATTGCACGTCGGTCTTCAGGCCTTCACCTGCGCCTTGCACGGTTGCGGCAACGCCGGGATTGTTGAGCGAGACCGCGTTCGCCTGCTGCGTCGGCGCAGCCACGAACATCAGGCCTGCAATGGCGGCGAGGCCGAAAAGCTTTTTCAAGTTCACTGTTCTCTCCTGATTCCGCGGGCATCTGAACATGCACGCTGCATGGGTTCATTGCCCATGCGAGAAGGCTAGGTTTCGTGAGGTGAACGCGAAATGAATATGCGGCGTGCGATATGTCGCACGGTTTTTGGTCGCAGCGAGGGAACGAAGACGTCGATGTCGAAGTGTGACGCGCGTGGTTGTGGTGCGATGTCCGTGCGACGTCAGGCGGCGTGGCTGTTCAGCCGCGGCGCCAGTAGCAGTTCATACGCGGCACGATCACGGTGCCGCTCGGGCGATATTCCTGCACGAGATTGGCCGTGCAATCGCGCACCGCATTGGGGCCCGGATTGTAGCGCGGATAGACGCCGCGGGTGTCGTCGTCGCGATAGATGCGCACGCGCGGGCGGCCGCTGCTCTGGGCGGAGATGTCGGTCGAGCGCTTGGCGGAAGGCGCGGTCTGCGCGATGGCGCTGTCCATGGACAGGCTGCCGAGAGCCAGTGTCGCCACTGCCAGTGTCGCTGTCATGATCCGCATGTTACGCCCCAAACCACCGTCGTTTTCTCGCCGCAAAGTCTCCGATTGAGGCGGTCGCGTCAACCGCCGTGGACGCCTTGCCAACAAGGCGGGATCGTCTAGACAGGAACCCAACCGGACCGAACGTGATGTGGCATCAGGCAAAAGCTCCCGACCTCGCAGACATGGAAGCCATGGCGCATGAGATGCTTGCGCTGCTGCCCGAGGGCTTTCGCAAGCTCTGCGAGGGCGTGATCATCCGGGTCGACGACTTCCCCATCAATGAGGTGTTGGAGGAGATGCAGGCCGAGACCGAATTCGACCTGCTTGGCCTGTTTCAGGGCGTCGGCCTGCCGTTCCAGTCGGGGGAGGTGTCCGGCCAGATGCCCAACATGATCTGGCTGTATCGCCGCCCGATCCTGGATTACTGGGCCGAGCATGACGAAACCCTCGGCCATATCGTTCGCCACGTCCTGGTCCACGAGATCGGCCACCATTTCGGCCTGTCGGACGACGACATGGAGGCGATAGAGGCGCAGGTGAAGGATTGAACACCGTCCCTCATGATGAGGAGGCGCGAAGCGCCGTCTCGAACCATGAGTTGGCCGGGTTAAGCTGATCCCAGCACTGCAGAAATGCCCCTTGGACCCTTCGCCCTCCCGCGCTAAAAAGCGCGCTCAATTGCCGAGGACTCGCCATGGACAAGTTCACCACGCTGGAAGGCGTCGCAGCTCCGATGAAGGTGATCAATGTCGACACCGACATGATCATCCCGAAGCAGTATCTGAAGACCATCAAGCGCACCGGCCTTGGCAAGGGTCTCTTCGCGGATGCCCGCTACAATGACGATGGCAGCGAGAATCCGGATTTCGTGCTCAACAAGCCGGCCTATCGCCAGGCGAAAATCATGGTCGCCGGCGACAATTTCGGCTGCGGCTCGTCGCGCGAGCACGCGCCCTGGGCGCTGCTGGATTTCGGCATCCGCTGCGTGATCTCGACCTCGTTCGGCGACATTTTCTACAACAACTGCTTCAAGAACGGCGTGCTGCCGATCCGCGTCTCGCAGAAGGATCTCGACGCGCTGTTCGACGATGCCGAGCGCGGCGCCAATGCCACCGTCACCATCGATCTGCCGAACCAGGAGATCCGTGGCCCCGATGGCGGCACCGTGAAATTCGAGATCGATCCGTTCCGCAAGCACTGCCTGATCAACGGTCTCGACGATATCGGCCTGACCATGGAGAAGAAGACCTCCATCGATAGCTATGAAGATAAGCTGAAGGCCGAACGCGCCTGGGCGTGAGCCGGGCGCTGCGCCCACGCTCCGGCTGGTCGTTGTCGTTATGGGCGCGATAGTGCGCCTCTGGCTCTTCCTGTCATTGCCCGGCTTGACCGGGCAACCCAGTAGACGCTGGCATCCCGGCTTCAGCCGCTCGGTCGGCGCATACTGGATCCCCGCTTTCGCAGGGATGACAGACTGAGCGCTTGTTCCTGTTTTGTTCTTGACAAAATTCCCATCGTCGCCATACTCCCTCCCGTCTTGTTCGCGAGGGGCGCTCTCATGAGGCGTCTTTGAGCGGAGCAGGATGCGGCGCCTGCGGGTGGGGGAGGACGTATCCCTCGCACTCGGGTGGTCGGGGGTCACCGTCCGGGCCCACTACGGGGCTCTGCCGCTATTGCGCGGCTGGACGTGGTGCGGGCGAAGGCGGAGAAATCCGTTGGATGAATCCCTCCAGGGTTCGCGAGCGAACCAAGGAGGGATTGCCAGTACCCGGAAGAACGGTCCTTCGACTGGAAAAACGTCGCGGTGGCGCGCCGTAAGGCGTTGCGCTGTTTGGGCTCGCTGGCGATCCAGCGTTGAACGGACAGCGTCAAGTCCACTCAAGTGCGCCTTGCGGCGTGCCACCTCCCCTCATGTCTGGAGGGAGGAATGCTCACACCTCGGACGCCTCGGGCGCCGCGAGAGAGAATACTCATGAGCGCATCAATGACGGGGCTGTTTGACAGGTCGATCAGGCAATGACGCGCAGAAGCGCGTGGTGTCCCTCCCCGGAGCGCAGCGAATGGGGAGGGTGGCGCGTAGCGCCGGGTGGGGTCTCTCCCCACGTGACGTCGGAGTTTGGGGAAACACCCCACCCGTCATGCGCTTCGCGCACGCCACCCGCCCCACGGCGCGGCTTCGCCGCTTGGGGGAGGGATAAGGAAGAACGCCTCAGCCCATCGCCGCGATCGCATCCGCAATCGCGATGGTCCGCTTCGCCATTTCCGCATGCAGGCGCTCGACCATCTTGCCATCCATCTGGATCGCGCCGCGGCTCGCATTCTCCGGCTGCTCGAAGGCCGCGATGATGCGGCGGGCCTGTGCGACATCCTCGGCCGGCGGCGTGAATACCTTGTTGCTGGCTTCGATCTGCGCGGGATGGATCAGCGTCTTGCCGTCGAAGCCGATGTCGCGGCCCTGTTCGGCCTCGGCGATGAAGCCGTCATTGTCGTTGAAATTGCTGTAGGGCCCGTCGAGGATGTCGAGGCCATACATGCGTGCCGCGAGCACGCAATGGGTGATCATGCCGAGCATCGATGCGCGGCCCGGCGTCATGCGGATGCGCGTCTCGCGGGCGATGTCGTTCGGTCCCCAGACGAAACCGGCCAGTCGGATCTCCGCATCCTTCGCACAGGCGGCGAGTTCTTCCGCATGCAGGATTGCGCGCGAGGTCTCGATCATCGCCCAGACTTTGATCGATACGTCGGCATTGAGATCGGCGAGGCGATCGGCCACCGCATTGAGGTCTTCGACGCTGGAGATTTTCGGCACCAGAATGCCATCGGGCTTGGCCTTGGCCGCCATGGCGACGTCGTCGATCCACCACGGCGAATCCAGCGCGTTGATGCGGATCAGCATTTCGCGCTTGCCGAAGCCGCCTTTGCCGAGCGTCTCGGCGATGGCGTCGCGCGCGGTGCCCTTGGAATCCGGCGCCACGGCGTCTTCGAGATCGAGGATGATACCGTCGGCGGCCACCGTGCGCGCCTTTTCCAGCGCACGCGGATTGGAGCCGGGCATGAACAG
Organism: Tardiphaga sp.; assembly: GCF_044340795.1. Classification (GTDB taxonomy): domain Bacteria; phylum Pseudomonadota; class Alphaproteobacteria; order Rhizobiales; family Xanthobacteraceae; genus Tardiphaga. Next base: position 14,443 of record NZ_JBIISY010000029.1, on the reverse strand, counting down.
GTGGCTGCGGCGCGGACGGGTGGTCATGGCGTCATTTCCTCGGGGTAGGTGTCTACTTATGGGTTCCATGCCGCACTAGCATCTTGCTCAGGCGCCCGGAAGGCTTGTCGGCGCTGGCGAGCTATGGTTATCCGTGAGGACCCAAGAGGCAAACATCATGACCGCAACATTTCCGCAGCAACTCATCACCGGCTACCAGACGTTTTCGTCCGATCGCTTGCCGACCGAGCAGGCGCGCTTTCGCGAGCTGTCGGAAAAGGGCCAGTTCCCCGAAGTGATGGTGATCGGCTGCTGCGACTCGCGCGTGTCGCCGGAGGTCATCTTCGACGCGTCGCCCGGCGAATTGTTCGTGGTGCGCAACATCGCCAATCTGGTGCCGCCCTATCAGCCCGACGGCAACGCACACGGCGTCTCTGCCGCGCTGGAATATGCGGTGCAGGTGCTGAAGGTGAAGCACATCGTCATTCTCGGCCACGCGCAATGCGGCGGCATCCGCGCTTTCGTCGACAAGGCCGCGCCGCTGTCGCCGGGTGATTTCATCGGCCGCTGGATGTCGATGTTCACCAAGCCCGGCGAGACCGTCGAGATCCGCGACCACGAGACGATGCAGGATTTCGTTACCCGCATCGAGAAGGCGGCGGTGTTCCGCAGCCTCGAGAACCTGATGACCTTCCCCTTCGTGAAGAAGCGCGTCGATGCCGGCGATCTGCTGCTGCACGGCGCCTATTTCGGCGTGGCGGTGGGATCGCTGTCGGTGCTGGACAAGGTTGAGAAGGTGTTCAAGCCGGTCGGGCAGGCGAAGTCGGCGGATTGAGCTCGTCGTAGCCCGGATGGAGCGCAGCGCAATCCGGGGACCGACGTTTCAACTGTCTCTATAGTCCCCGCATGACGCTTCGCTCTATGCGGGCTACGGTTTTAATGCTTCTTGTTATCCGCCTTGCCGTCGTGATCGTCCGTGTTCCAGCGATCGGACAGCGCCAGCAGCAGTGCTGACACCACGAACAGCAGATGAATCCCCGCGAGCCAGCCGAGTTTCTGCGGCTCGAACACGCCATCCAGATTCATGAAGGCCTTCAGCACCTGGATCGCCGAGATGGCGACAATGGAGGCCAGCAGCTTCTGCTTCAGTCCAGCGAAGTCGACCTTGGTCATCCATTCCGGCCAGTCCGGATGGTTGCGCGGATCGATGCGCGAGACGAAATTCTCGTAGCCGGAAAACACCACGATGAGGATCAGGTTGCCGGTGAGTGACAGGTCGATCAGGCTGAGTACGCCGAGGATCGTGTCGGTCTCTTTGGCGGTCGGGGTGTAGATGATGAATTCGACGAGCGTGACGCCGAATTTGTAGAGCAACGCGACCAGCGCGATGACGAGGCCGAGATAGAACGGCGCCATCAGCCAGCGGCTGTTGAACAGCACATGCTCGATGATCAGCTCGACACCCTTCAGGATCGGGTGCGGGCGACGCGGAGCCGGTTCAGTCTCGTTTTGATCCGGCTCCGACATCAGTCTCTTAGGCCGCCTTCTTCTTGGCGGTGATCAGCTTGCGATTGATCAGGCATTCCGCGATCTGCACGGCATTGAGGGCCGCGCCCTTGCGCAGATTGTCCGACACGCACCAGAAGGCGAGACCGTTCTCCACCGTCGCATCCTCGCGGATACGGCTGATATAGGTCGCGTCTTCGCCGGCCGCTTCATACGGCGTGACGTAGCCACCGGGTTCGCGCTTGTCGATCACCAGGCAACCCGGCGCATTGCGCAGGATGTCGCGGGCTTCGTCGGCCGAGATCGGATTCTCGAATTCGACATTGACCGCTTCCGAGTGGCTGACAAACACCGGAATGCGCACGGCCGTGGCGGAAAGTTTGATCTTGGGATCAAGAATCTTCTTGGTCTCCGCCATCATCTTCCACTCTTCCTTCGTGTAGCCATCCTCCATGAAGACATCGATATGGGGGATCGCGTTGAAGGCGATGCGCTTCGGGAACTTGGTGTTGACGATCTCGCTGTTGGTGTAGACGGCCTTGGTCTGCGAGAACAACTCGTCCATCGCATCCTTGCCGGCGCCCGACACCGACTGATAGGTCGCCACGACGACGCGCTTGATGGTCGCCTTGTCATGCAGCGGCTTCAGCGCCACCACGAGCTGCGCCGTGGAGCAGTTCGGGTTTGCGATGATCATCTTCTTGGTGAAGCCATCGACCGCAGCCGCATTCACTTCCGGCACGACCAGCGGCACGTCCGGATCCATGCGCCAGGTCGACGAATTGTCGATGACCACGGCACCGGCTGCGCCGATCTTCGGCGACCATTCCTTGGACACGGCTCCGCCGGCCGACATCAGGCAGATATCGACGTCGCTGAAGTCGTAGGTCTCGAGGTCTTTGCATTTCAGGGTTTTGTCGCCGAAGGAAACCTCAACGCCCATGCTGCGGCGGGACGCAAGCGCCACGACCTCGTCAGCAGGGAATTTACGTTCGTCCAGAATGCTGAGCATTTCACGCCCGACATTGCCGGTCGCTCCGACCAGCGCGACTTTGTAACCCATCGTTCACTCTCCGAAGAAAAATGCCTTCGATCCGCCGTCCGCGGAAACCGAAGCGCGAGCGCTTCTATGCGAGAAACGCCGCAAACACAACGTCATAAGCGTTTTCCGTACTTTGATGCGTTCAAGACCTGCACCCTACAACCGCGAGCGGGAATTCGATTTCCGTCCGGCGGTGTACAGCTTCGCCGACGAATGCACGGCGGTGGCAGGGCGCATGCTTGCCTATATGGGCTGTCTGGCCCTGCTTGCCATGGCAGCGGTGGCGGCGTTCAACCATCTGGAACTCGACTGGACGCCGGCTGCGGCTTCGAAGCCCGGCTGGACCGTGGCCGATCGCTCCTATCCCGCCTTCGCCGTGAGGCAGCCGGATACGGCTGGAATTACAGCGGCTTATGAAATCCAGCGGCATCCGGCGGCTGGCCGCAAGGACGTTCTGCGCTGGCTGCCGGCGGAAGGTCGTCCGGTGGCCGAGCTCGAACTGTATCGGCTCGGCGGCGAAGCACTCGAAGACGCCGCTGTCGCCGACATTGCCCTGAGGATGGACCCGAGCGGTCCGCGCGAGACGGTCGGCGAGGGCATCATCGACAGCAAGTTCGGCCCGGTGGCGCTGTTCGGCTTTGCGGATCGTCGTCAGGACACCAAGCGCTGCCTCGGCTTCACCCGCAATCTGGATGCGGCAAATCTGCGCATTTCCGGCTTTTCATGCCAGGGCGACGGTCTGCCGGCGCGCCGCGCGGCGGTTGCCTGCATGCTCGACCGTCTCGTTCTTTTGACCGCCGGCGGCGAGCCCAAGCTTGCAGAACTGTTCGCCCATGCCGAATTGAAGCGGACCGGCTGTGCAAGCGGCCCGGCACTGTCGGCGGCCGGTTCAGACTGGGTCACCGGCGCCCAGAACCCGTCCTTGCGGGGCAGCCTGTGACGCTCCGACGACCAAGACCTTGGAATGCATGCAACATTCGGCCACACCGCGCATTATTCTCCGAAGGTGTGACCGGTTTGACCTTGTAGGGCTGCCACCCGGCCAGCTAAATTGCCGGGAACTCGGAATTTGCGATTCTTGCAACAAGAATCAGACTGCCATGAGGACTCGATGACCTTGAAATTCTCCGCCGCCAAACTGACCGGTGCACTGCTCGCGGCGGCTGCCGTCATCACCATCGGCGTCGCCACCCCGGCGGAAGCCCAGCAGACCAAGCGCAAGCAGGTCACCGCCGACAACGGCCGCTTCAATTACGGTGCCCGTGGCCCGAACGTGTCCTATCAGCAGGGTCCGCGCACCCGCGTCTACATCTCGCGCCGCTCGTGGCTCGATGCCGGCACCGAAGTGCTGCCCGGCGACCGCAAGTTCACCGATTACGCCTATCCGCCCGGCCAGTCGTTCAGCCGCGAAAACCTGAACCGCCCGATCGACCGCCAGCCGCTGTATAGCGACTACGATCTCGGCGGTTACCCGAACCGCATTCCGCTGCCGCCCTATTCGTACTACTGAACCAGCGCGTCAGCGACAGATACGAAAATGCCCGGCTCGCGCCGGGCATTTTTTTGTCATCCCGGCGAACGCCGGGATCCATACACGCTGTCAAATTAGTGAGAGCGAGCTAGTTGTGACGATCCAGCTTCCTGACCTCGTCGGAGGCTATGGGTCCCGGCGTTCGCCGGGACGACAACCTCACTTACAAAGCGCCTGCAGCTTCGCCAGCACCGCTTCGCCCATCTGCGCCGTCGAGATGATCGTCGCACCTTCCGACTTCAGATCGGCGGTACGCAAACCCTTCGCCAGCACGGCGGCAATCGCCTGGTCGATCTTGTCGGCGAGATCGCCGAGATCGAGCGAATAGCGCAGCGCCATGCCGAAGGAGGCGATCATCGCCAGCGGGTTGGCCTTGCCCTGGCCGGCAATGTCCGGCGCTGAACCATGCACCGGTTCATACATCGCCTTGCGCTTGCCGGTCTTGGCATCGACCTCGCCGAGCGAGGCCGACGGCAGCATGCCGAGCGAACCGGTGAGCATCGCCGCGATATCCGACAGCATGTCGCCGAACAGGTTGTCGGTGACGATGACGTCGAACTGCTTCGGCCACTTCACCAGATTCATGCCGCCGGAATCGGCGAGCTGGTGATCCAGCGTGACGTCCTTGTATTCGCGGCCATGCACCTGGGTGACGACCTCGTTCCAGAGCACGCCCGACTTCATGACGTTGCGCTTCTCCATCGACGTCACCTTGTTCTGGCGCTTGCGGGCCAGATCGAAGGCGACGCGGGCAATGCGCTCGATCTCGTAGGTGTCGTAGACCTGGGTATCGATGGCGCGCTTCTGGCCGTTGCCGAGATCGGTGATGGTCTTCGGCTCGCCGAAATAGACGCCGCCGGTGAGCTCGCGCACGATCATGATGTCGAGGCCCTCGACCACCTCGCGCTTCAGGCTCGAGGAATCCGCCAGCGCGGGATAGCAGACCGCCGGGCGCAGATTGGCAAACAGGCCGAGATCCTTGCGCAGGCGCAGCAGGCCGGCTTCCGGGCGGTTCTCATAGGCCACGCCATCCCACTTCGGTCCGCCGATGGCGCCGAAAATGATGGCGTCGGCGGCATCGGCCTTGGCCATGGTCGCGTCGGTAATCGGCACGCCGTCCGCATCGATGGAGGCGCCGCCGACAAGGCCGGTCTCGGTGTCGAACTTGGCGATGCCAGCCGCGTCGATCCAGTCGATCAGTCGCGTCACCTCCGCCATCACTTCCGGGCCGATACCGTCGCCGGGGAGAACCAGCAGTTTATGCGCCGCCATGATCGTTTCCTTCTCTGAAAGCCGAATTTCGGCCGAGTGCTAAGCCGTCATTGCTGTATTGGCAAGACAGCCCTGCTGCACGTGTCGATTGCATGCGCTGCGAAAGCTGCGACAGTGCAGGCGGGAGACGCCTGACCTTGCCTGACACTTCGCTGATGCGCCGCAATCCGGCGTTGCTCATTCTCATTTTGTCGCTCGCGCCGGCGATCGGGCTTGGCATCGGCCGCTTCGCCTATTCGCTGGTCCTGCCGGACATGCGCGACAGCCTGCAATGGTCCTATTCGTCCGCAGGCTTCATGAATACCGTCAATGCCGCTGGCTACCTGCTCGGCGCGCTGGCCGCGTCCAGCCTCGGCAAGCGCTATGGCCTGTTTGCGGTGATCCAGATCGGCACGGTAGCTTGCATCGCCTCGCTGCTCCTCTGCGGCGTCACGACGGATTTCACGCTGCTCAGCATCGCCCGCTTCGTCACCGGTTTTGGCGCCGCCATCTCCTTCGTGGCGGGCGGCGCGCTCGCGGCCAGTATCGGCCTCACGCATCCCGAACGCTCCGCCTATCTGCTCAGCCTGTTCTATGCGGGCCCGGGCATGGGCATCCTGCTGTCGGGCCTGATCGCGCCCTTTGTGCTGCAGGGCTTTGGTCCGGGCTCGTGGTGGATCGTCTGGCTGGTGCTGGGTGCGGTCTCGGTGGTGATGGGCCTGCCGCTGTTGCGGCGTCTGATCGATGCCGCCGATCACACGTCGAATGCGCCGGTGCCGTCGATCGCCATCTGGCCGATGACCATCTTCCTGGTCGGCTATTTCATGTTCGGCGCCGGCTACATCGCCTATATGACCTTCATGATCGCCTATGTGCGCGACGGCGGCGGCAGCGCGATTGCTCAGAGTGCGTTCTGGTGCGTGATCGGTGTCAGCTCCTTCGCCTCGCCCTGGGCATGGCGCGGCGTGCTGGCGCGCGGGCAGACTGGGCGCGCGATGGCGATCATTCTCGGCACCAATGCCGTCGGCGCAGCAATGCCGCTGCTTGGCCATTCGCCGATCATTCTCGGCATATCGGCCGCGGTGTTCGGCGTCGCCTTCTTTGCGGTGGTCGCGGCGACGACTGCCTTCGTGCGGTTCAACTATCCGAAGGAAGCCTGGCCGAAGGCGATCGCCGTGGTGACCATCGTGTTCGGCATCGGCCAGACGATGGGACCGATCGCGGTGGGTGCGATATCAGATGCGACGGGAAGTTTGACGTCGGCGCTGGTGGTGTCAGCCGCGACGCTGGGTGTCGGTGCGGTGTTGTCGGCGTTTCAGAAGGAGCTCCGAGCGTAGGGCGGATGAGCGAAGCGTAATCCGCCGGCCGAGTTCAAAACTGAGACTCCGCGGCGGATTACGGCTTCGCCTCATCCGCCGCTACGGTCGCGAGTATCAGCTCCCGCTGAAGTCATTATAGCCCTGATCTTCCCAGTAGCCGCCTTTGTAGTCATTGGTTACTTCCAGCGACGTCACATATTTCGGGTTCTTGAAGCCGAGCTTCGTAGGCACCCGGATCTTCATCGGGAAACCATAGGCCTGCGGCAGGATCTGGTTATCGAACTTGAACGTCATCTGCGTCTGCGCATGCAGAGCGGTCGGCATGTCGAGCGATGACGAATAATCCTCGGCGCAGCGGAAATACACCCATTTGGCATTGGTATCCGCGCCGACCAGTTTCAGGAAATCGCGCAGCGGCGTGCCCTGCCATGAGCCGATGGCGCTCCAGCCCTCGACGCAGATATGGCGCGTGATTTGCGACACCTCAGGCAGCTTGTGCAGTTCTTCCAGCGTCCACGACTTCTTGTTGTCGACGAGGCCGGACACTTCCAGTTTCCATTCCTTGCCGTCGATGACCGGCGCTTCGTCTTCCGAGTAGAAGCCGTTGAACGGGAACGGGCGCTTGATGTCCTTTTCCGAATAGGTCGGTGCCAAGACGTTCGGATTGAAGATCTTCGCCTGCACCATGTCGTTGAACTTGGAGATCTGTGTGAGCAGGCTCTCGGCAGAGACGCTGTCCGACACGTTGCAGCCGGTCAGCAGCGTCAGCGCGCCAAAACTCGCGCCCGAAGCGATGAAGCGGCGGCGCGACAGATCGGGCATCAGCTTGACGGCGTCCTTCACCAGCAACTGCTTGTCGACGCCGGGAATGATGAGCGAGCGCATTTTCTTCAGCATGACGTGCTCCTCAGCGACCGATGATCATCGCGCGCAGGCTCTTCGGTACGAGCAGCGCCAGCGCGACATGGATGACGAGGAAGCCGACAATGGATGCCATCATCACGAAATGAACATAGCGCGCCGTGTCGTAGCCGCCGAAGATGGCGGTGAGATACTGGAACTGGACCGGCTTCCAGATCGCAAGGCCGGACAGCACGATGAGCACGCCGACAATGAGGATGCCGGCATAAAGCAGCTTCTGCACCTGGTTATAGGTGGAGAGATCCGCATGCGAGAGCTTGCCGGTGAGCGCGGCCTTGGTGTCGCCGATCACGCCCGATGCGGAGATCGGCAGCAGCTTTTTGCGAAAGCGTCCGGTGATGAAGCCGAGCGTGACATAGAGCAGGCCATTGATCACCAGCAGCCACATGCCGGCGAGATGCCACATGATGCCGCCGCCGAGCCAGCCGCCAAGCGTGACGCTGGGCGGGAACACGAAGCCGAACAGCGGCGAGGCGTTGTAGATCTGCCAGCCCGACATGATCATGATGACCATGGCGACGGCGTTGATCCAGTGCAGCACGCGCACCCAGGCGGGCTGGATGACTTTGCTCTTGCTGGCGGTGCGTTGCGTGTCGCTCATGGAAACGCTGGTCATGGCATGATCCGTGGTCTGGCCCTTATCAGCCTTACGGGCGGAACGGGCAATCGTTACGTTGGTCACATAAACCACCGGGTATCTGCATTTATCCCTGCGATCACAAAAAAGCGAGCCGGGTTGCCCCGGCTCGCTCTCGTCACGCGCATCCCGAAGGGGAAGCGGGATGCGGCGCTTTGGCGCTATCCGAGCGCCTTAGGCCTTCGGCATCACGACGGTGTCGATGACGTGAATGACGCCGTTCGACTGGTTCACGTCGGGGATCGTGATGGTGGACGAACCGCCCTTGGCATCGACGATCATCGCCTTGCCGCCGGACTTCTTCACCGTCAGCTGCTCGCCTTCCACGGTGGTGAGCTTCTGGCCATCCTTCAGGTCGGCGGCGTTCAGCTTGCCGGGCACCACGTGATAGGTGAGGATCTTGGTGAGGGTCGCCTTGTTCTCCGGCTTCACCAGGTTGTCGACGGTGCCCTTCGGCAGCTTGCCGAAGGCGGCATTGGTTGGCGCGAACACGGTGAACGGGCCGGGGCCGGCGAGCGTATCGACGAGACCGGCGGCCTTCACGGCAGCGACGAGCGTGGTGTGATCCTTCGAATTGACGGCATTCTCGACGATGTTCTTCGAGGGATACATCGCGGCGCCGCCGACCATCACGGTTTTCTCGCCGGACATTTCCGACTTCACCATCTTGTCCTTGGCATAGGCCGGGACGAGTGCCGTCGAGGTGAGGGCGAAGGCGCCGATGGCGGCAGCGGACAGAAGGGCAATACGCTTGGACATGGATCGTCTCCCGAGTTCATTGATGGCCGGTGCATCTGCACCGGTGCGCTGAAAGGCTCTCGACGCCGTCGCCCGCATGGCTGTGTCCGTCGTCGATGGCCGAGCTACGCGAGGTCTCGGAGGCAGTTTCAGCCTATATTTTTCGTCGATCCTGAAACTTTCCGGCACGCGCTGCGTTCGTGCGCGCGTTGCCTTGGGTAGCGGGTTCTTGCTAAAGACAGCAGACAATTTGACGCAATCGCGCAGGCGCTATCGGTGCGATTGTCTGGCTCCTCCAAATCACTGTGTGAATGCCATGAATCTGTTTTCCCGCCTGTTCGACAAGCTTGAAGATCCGTCGCGTCTCGCCATCGAGACCCCGGAAGGCAAGCACATCAGCTACGGTGATCTGGTCGGCCTGGCGGGGCAGATGGCGAATGTGCTGGTGGCGCGCGGCGTCAAGCCCGGCGACCGCGTTGCAGCACAGACCGAGAAGTCGGTGCCGGGCCTCGTTCTGTATCTTGCCACCGTGCGCGCCGGTGCGGTCTATTTGCCGCTAAACACGGCCTATACGCTGAACGAGCTCGATTACTTCATCACCGATGCCGAGCCGTCGCTGATCGTTTGCGATCCGTCGAAGAAGGACGGCATCGAAGCGATCGCCGCCAAGGTCGGCGCGAAGGTCGAGACGCTCGGCGCTGATGGCAAGGGCTCGCTCACGGATGCGGCCGAAAAGGAGAAGGCGGACTTCGCGACCGTCGCGCGCGGCAATGACGATCTCGCTGCGATCCTCTACACGTCGGGCACGACCGGCCGCTCCAAGGGCGCGATGCTGAGCCATGACAATCTCGCATCGAATTCGCTGTCGCTCGTCGACTACTGGCGCTTCAGCAAGGACGACGTGCTGATCCACGCGCTGCCGATCTATCACACGCATGGCCTGTTCGTGGCGAGCAATGTCACGCTGTTCTCGCGCGCGGCGATGATCTTCCTGCCGAAGCTCGATCCCGAGCGCATCATCCAGCTGATGGCGCGCGCGACCGTGCTGATGGGCGTGCCGACTTTCTACACGCGCCTCTTGCAGTCGCCGAACCTGTCGAAAGATACGTGCAGCCACATGCGGCTGTTCATCTCCGGTTCGGCGCCGCTGCTCGCCGACACGCATCGCGAATGGTTCGCGCGCACCGGCCATGCGGTGCTCGAGCGTTACGGCATGACCGAAACCAACATGAACACCTCGAATCCCTATGATGGCGAGCGCGTGCCCGGCGCGGTCGGCTTTCCGCTGCCCGGCGTCTCCGTGCGCGTCACCGATCCCGAGACCGGCAAGGAATTCGAGCGCGACACCATCGGCATGATCGAGGTGAAGGGCCCGAACGTGTTCAAGGGCTATTGGCGCATGCCGGAGAAAACCAAGTCGGAATTCCGCGACGATGGTTTCTTCATCACCGGCGATCTCGGCAAGATCGACGCCAAGGGCTATGTCCACATCCTCGGCCGCGGCAAGGACTTGGTGATCTCCGGCGGTTTCAATGTGTACCCCAAAGAAATCGAGAGCGAGATCGACGCCATGCCTGGCGTGGTGGAAAGCGCCGTGATCGGCGTGCCGCATGCAGATTTTGGCGAAGGCGTCACGGCGGTGGTGGTGTCCGACAAGAAGACGGCGATCGACGAGGCTGCGGTGATCAAGGCACTCGATGGCCAGATCGCAAAATTCAAGATGCCGAAGCGCGTGATCTTCGTGGACGACCTGCCGCGCAACACGATGGGCAAGGTGCAGAAGAACGTACTGCGCGAGACGTATAAGGATATTTACGCGAAGTAAGATCTCGCTGCATGCGGCTTCCGATCTCTTGTCGTCCCGGCGAACGCCGGGACCCATAGCCTCCGAGCGCGTGGCGACGCGAAAGTCTCTCGACCTGTCCGCCTCTTTATTCCGGTGTCTATAGATCCCGGCGTTCGCCGGGATGACACCATGTTCTAATGCGCCGTCGCGAGCGCACAGGCCACATTCGGATCGGTCTCGATCTGGATCGTCGCATGTTCGATCCCGAAATCCCGTTTCAGCAGCTCGCAGATGTCCATCAGATAGGCATCGCCGGGCGCGCCTGATGGAATGACGAGATGGCAGGTCAGCGCCACCTCCGTCGTGCTCATCGGCCAGATGTGCAGGTCATGCACGTCGGCGACGCCCGGGAATTTCTCCAGACAAGCCCGCACGGCAGCCGGATCGATGCCACGCGGAACCGCGGCGAGGGACATGGCGGTGGAGTCGCGCAACAGGCTCCAGGTGCCCCAGACGATCAGTACGCAGATCACGAGACTGGTGACCGCATCGATCCATAGCCAGCCGGTGAACATGATAACGATCGCCGCGATGACGACGCCGACGGAGACGGCGGCATCCGCAACCATGTGCAGATAGGCGCCGCGGATATTGAGATCGCTGTTGCGGCCGGAGGCGAACAGCCAGGCAGTGATGCCATTGATGAGGATCCCGATGGTAGCGACCACGATGACCGTGATTTCGGTCACCGGCTCCGGATTGAACAGCCGGTGCACGGCTTCCCAGGCGATGGCGCCGACGGCGACCAGCAGGAAGACGGCGTTGAACAGGGCTGCAAGGATCGAGGAGCCCTTGAGGCCGTAAGTATAGCGCGGCGTGGCGGCGCGCTTGGTCAGCACTGCCGCAACCCATGCGGCGATCAGGCCGAGGACGTCGGAGAGATTGTGACCGGCGTCCGCGACCAGCGCCATCGAGCCGGCCGCATAGCCATAAACCGCTTCGACCACGACGAAGACGGTGTTGAGCGTGATGCCGATGGCAAAGGCCTTGCCGAAATCGGCGGGCGCATGGACGTGTCCGCCCGGGCCATGTGCGTGTCCGGCGTGGTCGTCGTGATCATGCGCATGATCGTGGTGATGAGCGTGAGCCATCTGTGATCCATAGCAAGCCTGCGTCTGGATACTATTACGGATAGTATTACGCGGGCCTGTAGCTCACAGCAGCGCCACCACGAACCTGCTTCCGACGATGAACAGATAGGCGCCGAACGCGATTTCCAGCGTGCGCTTCGACATAGCATGCGCCGCCCTCACGCCGAGCGGCGCGGTGAGCAAACTCGTCGGCATCACCAGCAGCGCGCCGATCAGCGAGACGTAACCGAGTGCAAACGGCAGCTGCAGTGGCGCGACGTCGGGATAGGTCGCGGCTGCCGGCCATCCGGCATAGATATAGCCGAGCGCGCCGGGGATGGAGATCAGCACCGCCAGCGCCGATGACGTCGCCACCGCCTGATGGATCGGGCGGCCGTAGAAGGTCATCAGCAGATTCGAGAACAGCCCGCCGCCGATGCCCATCAGGGTCGAGAGCAGGCCGACAAAGAAGCCATAGAGCTTCATCAGGGGGCCGTCGGGAAGATCATTCCCCAGTTTCCACCCCTCACGGGCGAATAGCAGCCGTGCAGCAGCGGACCAGGCCACCAGCACGAAGACGATCTTGAACAGCTTTTCCGGGGCGAAACGGGCGGTCACGCTGCCGACGGCGACACCGATCAGGATCGGCAGCCACCACTTGCGGAGGATCTCCATGTCCACCGCACCGCGCGCCAGGTGGGCGCGGAACGAGCGCAGCGACGTCGGGATGATAATGGCCAGCGAAGTGCCGATGCAGAGCGGCATCCGTACCTCCAGCGGCACGCCGGCAATCCGAAAACACTCGTAAAATACGGGCACTAGGATAGCCCCGCCGCCGATCCCGAACACGCCCGCAAGGAAACCGCTCAGTCCACCCACCGCCACCAGGAGGACTGCCAGTTCGACAACCTCGGTGATATCCAGCCCCGCCATTCCCGCCCCGATCAGTATTTGCTATTGCGCCATAAAGTTTGCCTGAATCGCGCTTCATCGGCTGTGCGCCGTGGCATGCCAACAGTCAATCCCGCCGCGCGCAATGCTGGTTTCAAGTTTTGAATGCGAATTCCGTTTATGTCATTTCGCGATTGCACTCGTCGTATCGACTTCGTAAATAGAATTGCTCTACGCGATCCCATATCGGGCAGAGATTGCCCATTAACCTGTCAAAGTTGTTGAATGGCCGCCAGGATCGAACGCCCCCTTTCGCCGCATTTGCAAGTCTATCGCTGGACGTTGACGATGGCGCTGTCCATCGTGCATCGCGCTACCGGCATTGCCTTGTATTTTGGCACACTCCTCCTCGTCTGGTGGCTGATCGCCGCCGCTTCGGGCCCCGCGGCCTATGCCCATGTGCAGGCCTTTTCCGGCAGCATCATCGGGCGCCTGATCGCGTTCGGCTACACCTGGGCACTGGTTCATCACGCGCTCAGCGGTGTCCGCTACCTGGTCTGGGATCTCGGTTACGGCTTCAAACCGTCCGAGCGTGAATGGCTGACCTGGGCCGCCTTGATCGGCGGCATCGTCATCACCATCGTCCTCTGGATCATCGCTTACGCGATCGGAGGTGGCCGATGAGCCTGTCCCCGAAATCCATGCGCACGCCGCTCGGCCGCGTCCGCAATCACGGTTCGTCCCATTCGGGTACCTCGGATCACTGGCGCCAGCGCATCACCGCGGTGGCGATGCTGCTGCTGATGATTCCGGTCATCTTCGTCGTGATGTCGGTCATGGGCCGCAACCAGGCCGGCGCTGCGCAGATCCTCGGCTCGCCGCTGGTTGCCATCATCATGCTGCTCTTCATCGTCGCCAGCACGGTGCACATGAAGATCGGCGTGCAGATCGCCATCGAAGACTATGTGCATGACGAGAAGCTGAAGCTGCTTGCCGTGATCGGCAACAACTTCTTCTCGGTCTCCGTGGCGCTTGCCGCGATCTACGCCATTTTCAAACTTTCATCTGGAGTGTAGCGCATGGCCGTGAACGGCAATGGCGCGAACGGCGTTGGCGGCCCCGCCACCAACGGCTACGCCTATCCCATCGAAGATCACACCTATGACGTCGTTGTCGTGGGCGCCGGCGGCGCCGGCCTGCGCGCGACCGTCGGCTGCGGCGAAGCGGGCCTCCGCACCGCCTGCATCACCAAGGTGTTCCCGACCCGCTCGCACACGGTTGCGGCGCAGGGCGGCATCTCGGCCTCGCTCGGCAACATGCACGAGGACAACTGGCGCTGGCACATGTACGACACCGTGAAGGGGTCGGACTGGCTGGGTGATCAGGACTCCATCGAATACATGGTGCGCAACGCGCCGGACGCCGTCTATGAGCTCGAACACTGGGGCGTGCCGTTCTCGCGCACCGAAGACGGCAAGATCTATCAGCGTCCGTTCGGCGGCATGACCATGGACTACGGCAAGGGCCAGGCGCAGCGCACCTGCGCCGCGGCCGACCGTACCGGTCACGCCATGCTGCACACGATGTATGGCCAGGCGCTGCGTCACGCCGCCGAGTTCTTCATCGAATATTTCGCCATCGACCTGATCATGGACGATCAGGGCGTCTGCCGCGGCGTCATCGCGCTGAAGATGGACGACGGCACGCTGCAC
>NZ_JBIISY010000028.1:0-40690 GCF_044340795.1 Tardiphaga sp. | reverse complement strand
GCTGATCGCGGCGATCATCTCCGGGCTGATCATGCGGTTCTCGCCGCTGCGCCTCGTCACCGCCTATATCGAGACGATCTGGGCGCTGCGCTTCTCGCTGATCACCATTGCGGCGATGCTCGCGCTCGGCGTGCTCACCCGCTACGCCGGCGTCGACGCCACGCTGGGCCTCGCCTTCGCGGGCACCGGCATCCTGTACCCGTTCTTCGGCACGCTGCTCGGCTGGCTCGGCGTCGCGCTGACCGGGTCGGACACGGCCTCGAACGTCCTGTTCGGCGGGCTGCAGCGGATCACCGCCGAGCAGCTCGGCCTGTCGGGCGTCTTGATGGCGGCGGCGAACTCGTCGGGCGGCGTGATGGGCAAGATGATCGACGCGCAGTCGATCGTGGTGGCGTCCACCGCGACCAACTGGTTCGGCCATGAAGGCTCGATCCTGCGCTTCGTGTTCTGGCACTCCATCGTGCTGGCCTGCATGGTCGGCGGCTTCGTGATGCTGCAGGCCTATGTCTATCCGTTCACGGAAATGGTGATTGCTGCTCCGAAATAGCGGGTCGCAGCATATTCGATGCGAAATTGCTTTTCCCCGTCGCCATCAGGCGGCGGGGATTTTGTTTGCGCCACCACATTGTGTCCCGACCTTTCTGGTCAAATCCGGCCGTCTCGCGTAGAACCGCGCGGGTGTCGACGACCCTTCCAGAACCGGGATATCCGATGATTTCCAATACGACATTGCTGCGCGCCGCCATGGCTGGCGCGGCACTTCTGTTCTCATGGCCGGCGCACGCCGCTGATGATTTCCCGTTCGGTCTCGAGATGACGCTGGACGCCCAGCGCATGCCTGGCTCGAAGCGCATCCCCAATCTCGAAATCGGTGATGCGGGCGAGGCGATGGTCGAGCTGTGGTGCAAGGGCGGGAAGGGACAGTTCTCGGTCGCCGGCAACACGGTGGTGTTCGTGCCGGGTACGATCGTCAACCGCAACTGCACGGAGGCGCAGGTGCAACTGGACGATCAGCTATTGGCGGATCTCGGTGCCGCGACCAACTGGCAACGGCGCGGCGATACGGTGACGTTCATCGGACCGAAGACACTGCGGTTTCGGCTGAATACGAATTAAGAGCACCCACATTCTGTCGTCGCCCGGCTTGACCGGGCGATCCAGTAAACACTGTCACTGGCGATCTTGCATGTCCGTCGCCGTGTACTGGATCACCCGGTTTCGCGGGTGATGACAGCGTAGGGAGTGGCTTACTTCCACCCGCTCTTCTCCGAGTCCCAACGCTGCGCCTTGAATTCCGCAGCCACGGCCGCCACCGCGCCATTGTCATCGCGCGGATCGCTTTCTTCATCGGTGGCCGGCGAATCCGCCAGCGCCAGCTTCGCGCCGGACGCCTCGTCCACCGTTGTCACCGACGGCGCCGAGATCCACAAAATGAGCTTGTCCGTCGCGCCGGGCTTGTCCGGCGACACCACGGCGCCGACTTCCACATTCTCCGTCAGTTCGAGCGCGGGCATGACCTGGCTCGGCCGTTTGAAGGTCAGCTTCAGTTTGCCGGTCTCGTCGTCCCACGCCGTCGCCGATGACTTTGCGCCCATGGTCTTGGCCAGCACATTCGCCAGCGTGGTGGCCAGCTTGCTGCGATCGATCTTGTCGCCGCTTTTCCAGCCCGTTGCATCGAAGCGCACCGTGCGCTCCATGTCGATCGCGCCGGCCGTCCAGCCGACGGCGACGACGCCAGGATAGGTCTTTGTCTTGGCGACGAACTCCACCGCCCGCTCCGGATCGACGGAAAGATTGATGACCTGTTCGCCGGCACGCAGCGCCTCGCAGCTGACAGACAGGCTGCCGAGCGAGACTTCGACACTCTGGCCGCGCAGCGAGCGGACGAAGTCGAGTGCCGCTTCCAGCTTGATCTTCACCGCAATGGATTCCGGTGACACCTCGCTGAAATCCTTCGGCGCGACGACGAGACTTTCATCGCTGCCCTGGTTCTGCAGGTATTCCTTCTCGCTCTGATCGGCGTTGTCCGCCGAGGTCAGGCTCGTGGTGGTCTGGCCGACCGTCACCTGGCCCTTGAATTCAAACGTGTCGCCGGTCGGTCGGCGGTTCAGCTTCACGGTCACCGGCAGCTTGTCGACCTGTGTCTCGGTCGCGCCCGACAGCGTCTGGCCATTGACCGTGAGATTGGCGACAAAGCGGTCCTTGCGATCGGTGCCCTTCTCGGCGGGATAGCAGACATCCAGCGTCGCGCCGGTCACTGTCTTGCCCTGCCGTGTCTCCTTCAGGATCACGTCGGCATTGCCATCCATCAATCCATCGATGGAGCTGAAGTAGCGGATCTCGGGGCCAACAACCTGGGTCTTGGGAGCGGCCTTCATTTGCGCAACAGCGACATTGACGGTTGCGAGTGATGCCGTTGCCGCGAGGCCGAACAGGCAGAGGGGAAGCGCGCGCATGTAAATGCCTTTGGACGGGTCTGAAATTGGACGCGGTGGAGTGATTCTGATCGCGCCAGACTATTCGCGGATTGAATCAGAACTATGCTGGCCAGAAAAGGCGCGCTGGCGTCTTTCTTTACCGCTCCCCCGTGCGCGGGAGCATTTGACACCATACCTTTGGTTGAGCGCCCGCGGCGCCAAGCCGCTTTCCCTGCAACGCAATATTGGCTAACCAAGGCCGCCTTCACCCGAGGGACGGCTTCTTGCCGTGCGCGTTCCGCGCAGAGTGCCATCCGCGCCAGCCTGCGGTCCCGTGCCGTTCCGGCTGCCGTGCCATTGATCCAAGAAAGTAACAAGAAATGTCCAAGCTTCATCTGGCGATCGCGGCCGTTGCCGCTGCGCTGGTCGTTGCTTCCCCGGCGGAAGCCCAGAGCCCAGAAATCACCATCGGCGTCAGCCTGTCGACCACCGGTCCGGCCGCAGCCCTCGGCGTGCCGGCGCGCAACGCGCTGGAATTCGTGCCGAAGGAAATCGGCGGCGTGCCGCTGAAGCTGATCGTCCTCGACGACGGCGGCGATCCAACGACCGCGACCACCAATACCCGTCGCTTCGTGTCGGAATCCAAGGCCGACATCATCATCGGCTCGTCGATCGTGCCGCCGTCGATCGCCATCTCGGCCGTCGCCAACGAAGCCGGCATTCCGCATTTCAGCCTGTCGCC
Organism: Tardiphaga sp.; assembly: GCF_044340795.1. Classification (GTDB taxonomy): domain Bacteria; phylum Pseudomonadota; class Alphaproteobacteria; order Rhizobiales; family Xanthobacteraceae; genus Tardiphaga. The sequence continues at coordinate 37,531 of NZ_JBIISY010000028.1, read as the reverse complement.
GATGCCGTTCACCCCAGCCCGCGAAAAGTGGTCGGTGGACATGCCGCAGCCGGTCGAGATCGTCGGCAAGATCATGTACGACCACATGAAGGCGAATGGCGTGAAGACCATCGGCTATATCGGCTATTCCGACAGCTATGGCGATCTGTGGTTCAACGACCTGAAGACCCAGACCGGCCCGATGGGCATGAAGATCGTCACCGAGGAGCGTTTCGCGCGTCCGGATACATCGATCACCGGTCAGGCGCTGAAGCTGATCGCCAGCAATCCCGACGCCATCCTGATCGGCGCCGCCGGCACAGGCGCGGGCATGCCGCAGTCGGAACTGCGTGACCGCGGCTACAAGGGCCTGATCTACCAGACCCACGGCGCAGCGTCGTCGGACTTCATCCGCATCGCCGGCAAGGCAGCGGAAGGCGTGCTGATGGCCGCGGGTCCGGTGATGAACCCGGAAGGCCAGCCGGATTCGGCGCTGACCAAGAAGCCGGGCCTCGCACTCAACACGGCCTATGAAGCCAAGTATGGCGCCAACAGCCGCAGCCAGTTCGCCGGTCACTCCTATGACGTGTTCGAAGTGCTGAAGCGCGTCGTGCCCGTCGCGCTCAAGACGGCCAAGCCCGGCACGCCGGAATTCCGCGAAGCCATCCGCCAGGCATTGCTCACCGAGCGTGAGATCCCGGCGAGCCAGGGCGTTTACAACTACACCGAAAAGGATCGCAACGGCGTCGACGACCGCTCGCGTATCCTGCTGACGGTGAAGGACGGGAAATACGTTCCGGCGAAGTGAACTCGCTGAGCACAAAACAAAGCCGGCGGTCGTGAGACCGCCGGCTTTTTGTTTGGACCGCTGATGGCTAGATCGCGCTGTCGCCCTCGTGCTGGAAGCCGAGATAGCTGGCCACCACGCGCTGGTTGCTCGCGATGTCGCTGGCCTTGCCGTCGAGCACGAATTCGCCGAGCTCCATCACATAGGCGCGGTCCGCGATCTTCAATGCGGCCTGCGCGTTCTGTTCCACCAGCAGCACCGCGACGCCGGCGGCCTTGAGTTCGCCGACGATGCGGAAGATGTCGGCGACGATGATCGGTGCGAGGCCGAGACTTGGTTCGTCCAGCATGAGCAGCTTCGGTGCGCCCATCAGCGCGCGCCCCATGGCGAGCATCTGCTGTTCGCCGCCGGAGAGCGTGCCGGCGAGCTGCTTGCGGCGTTCCCTGAGGCGGGGGAACAGGGTGTAGACGCGCTCGAACGAGCGTGCGGCGGTCGCCTTGTCGATGCGGAAGGCGCCGAGCAGGAGATTGTCTTCCACATTCATCGTGGCGAAGAGTTCGCGATGCTCGGGCACGAGGCTGAGGCCGGCGGCAACGCGGTCCTCGATGTCGAGCTTGCTGATTTCCCTGCCGGCGAAGCTCACACCGCCTTTCAGCGGCAGGATGCCCATGGTGGCGTTGAGCAGAGTCGTCTTGCCGGCGCCATTGGCGCCGATGATGGTGACGATCTCGCCGTCGCGCACCTCGAGATTGACGGCGCGGACGGCCTCGACCTTGCCATAGGACACATGCGCGTCGGTGACTTTCAACAACGCGGTCATGCGGCGGCTCCGAGATAGGCCTTGATCACGTCGGGATTGGTCTTGATCTGGGCCGGCGTACCTTCCGCGATCTTGGTGCCGAAATCGAGCACCACGATACGATCGGCGAGATTCATGACAAAGCCCATGTCGTGCTCGACGAGGAGGACCGACATGCCGCCTTCGCGGAGCTGGCGCAGCAATGCCGCGAGCTGTTGCTTCTCCATATGGCGCAGGCCGGCGGCGGGCTCGTCGAGCAGGAGCAGCATCGGATCGACGCAGAGCGCGCGCGCGATCTCGACGATGCGCTGCTGGCCGAGCGAGAGCGAGCCGGCGAGCTGGTTCATCTGGTCGCCGAGGCCGACGCGCTCGATCTGCCTGGCGGCTTCGGCCAGCAGTTTTGCTTCATCGGCACGATCGAGCCGCAGCATGCTGGCGATCGCGCCCGAGCTGCCACGCAGATGCGCGCCAAGGGCGACGTTTTCCAGCACGGTCATGTCGGGCACGAGCTTCACATGCTGGAACGTGCGGGCGACGCCGAGTTTGACGACTTTCTGCGGCGGTGCGCCGGAGACGCTTTCGCCGCGCACCGTGACCAGGCCGGCCGTTGCGGGCAGCACGCCGGTGATCAGGTTGAACGTCGTGCTCTTGCCGGCACCGTTCGGGCCGATCAGCGCGACGATCTCGCGGCTCTTGACCTCGAAGGAGACGTCATTGACGGCGACTACGCCGCCGAACTGCTTGCGCGCCTTTTCGACCTGCAGGAGCACGCCATCGGCCGGTGCGCTCTCCGCGCGGCCGGGCAGTGCATCGGCCGGGGCGGGACGCTTGCGGCTTTCCCTCGCGGGCAGCAGCGAGGTCAGCCACGGCCACATGCCGGTGGGTGCGAGCTGCAGCAATGCGACGAGCAGGATGCCGAACACGATAGCCTCGAGCTGGCCGCTGCCGCCGAGCAAGGCCGGCAGGTAGCTCTGCAGCGCTTCCTTCAGGATGATGACCACGGCTGCGCCGAGCACGCCGCCCCAGACATAACCGGCGCCGCCGACGACGGCGATGAACAGATATTCGATGCCGAGATGCGGGCCGAACGGCGTCGGGTTCGCGGCGCGCTGGAAATGCGCATAGAGCCAGCCAGACAGGCCGGCCAGCACGGCGGCGTAGATGAACACCAGCAGCTTGGCCCGCGCCGTCTGCACGCCGAAGGCTTCGGCGGCGACATGGCCGCGGCGCAGCGCGCGGATGGCACGGCCGGTGCGGGAGTCCAGCAGATTCATGGAGAGCAGGGCAGCGATGATGACGGCGATCCAGATCGGGAAGTAGATCGTGCCGGGATCGAGCATCTTCCATGAGCCGATCGACAGCGGCGGGATGCCGGAGATACCGTCATTGCGGCCGAGGAATTCCAGTTTGCCAAACAGGTAGTACAGGCTGATGCCCCAGGCGATGGTGCCGAGCGGCAGATAATGGCCGGACAAGCGCATGGTCAGCAGGCCGAGCAGCACAGCGGCAAAGCCCGCCACCAGCAGCGACAGCGGCAGCGTCAGCCATGGCGACACGCCATAGGCGGTGGACAGAACGGCTGTCGTGTAGGCGCCGAAACCACAGAATGCAGCCTGGCCGAAGGAGGTGAGGCCGCCCACGCCCGTGAGCAGGACGAGGCCCATGGCGACCAGCGAGGCGAGGCCGATATTGTCGAGCAGCACGATCCAGAACGGCGGGATGCCGGGGATGAACGGGATCACGGCCATCACGACGGCGAAAGCGAAGATGGGAAGGAGACGCGACGTCATGGCGCTCAATCCTTCTCTTCTTCGACTTCAGGAGCTGCGAGCGAGCGCAGCAGCAGAACCGGCAGGATCAGTGTGAAGACGATCACTTCCTTGTAGTTGCTGGCATAGAAGGACGAGAATGCCTCGACGCAACCGACCAGGATCGCCGCGGCGGCGGTGAGGGGATAGCTCACGAGGCCGCCGATGATCGCGGCGACGAAGCCCTTTAAACCGATCAGGAAGCCGGTGTCGTAATAGAGCGTGGTGATCGGCACGATCAGGATGCCGGAGATGGCGCCGATGACCGAGGCCAGCAGGAAGGCCAGCTGGCCCGACAGCGTGGTGCGGATGCCGATAAGGCGGGCGCCGAGGCGGTTCACCGCGGTGGCGCGCAGGGCCTTGCCATAGAGCGTGTAGCCGAAGAACAGCCACAGGCCGACGATCAGCGCGATGGTGATGCCATAGACGGCGATGCTCTGGCCGGTGAAGCGCAGGGCGCCGATGGTGATGGCATCGGTCGAGATCGCCGGGCCACGCTGGCCTTCAGCGCCGAAGAAGACGAGGCCGAAGCCCTGCAGCGCGAGGTGGCAGCCCACCGAGGCGATCAGCAGCACCAGGACGGATGTGTGCGCAATCGGCTGATAAGCGATGCGGTAGAGGTACAGGCCGATGGCGGCGACGATCAGCAGCGACAGCGCGATATTGACCGGGATGCTGGACGGCTTGCCCGCCAGCGCCAGCATGATCCCCCAGATGGCGAGCGGGAACACGATATTGACGGCCACTGAGCGCAAGACACGCTTGGCCTGCAGCGCCCGGCGGAAGGTGAACAGGTCGAAGGCGAAGGCAACGACGCCCATGGCCACCGCCAGCTTGATGGTTCCCGGCATCTGCCCGGCCGAGAGGCTGGCATAGGTCAGCGCGCCGAAGGTGATGAACTCGCCCTGGGGGATCAGGATCACGCGCGTGACCGCGAAGACCAGCACCAGTGCCAGTCCCAGCAGCGCATAGATCGCGCCATTGGTGATGCCGTCCTGAAGCAGGAACAGCAAGATCGTCGTATTCAAGGCCGGACGCTCCCCCATATTGCCTGCCGCGGCGGATACCACAGGGGCAGGACAATCAACAATGGCGGTTGAACCCGCTCACATATTTGGTATATTTGATAACGATTATTGATCATAACTCAAGCCCAGCCGCAACTCGACCGGGTGTGACATTGAACCACCGGGATTCGCGGAAGGCGAGCGATGACGACGTCCAAAACCCCCATTCAGGATTCCGCCAGACCGGACCTGGCCAGCTTCGCTGAGGATGGCGATGCATTGCAGATGGGCGAGCTCAGTGAGCTGCTGGGCTATGTGATCAAGCGTGCGCAACTGAAGGTGTTCGATGATTTCCATCGCTGCATGGCGCCGCTGCAACTGACGCCGGCACAGTTCTCGGTGCTGCTGTTGCTCGACACCAATCCCGGGCGGAACCAGACAGAAATCGCCAACACGCTTGGCATCCTGCGTCCGAATTTCGTGGCGATGCTGGACGGCCTGGAAAGCCGCGATCTGTTGACGCGGATGCGCTCGCCGAGCGACCGCCGCTCGCATGTACTGATGCTGACGGACAAGGGCCGCGCCACGCTGGCCCGGGCCAAGAAACTGGTGGCGACGCGGCACGAGGCGCGGCTCATCGAATTGCTCGGGCCGGGAGAGCACAAGGCGTTGCTCGGGATGATGGCGAAGATCGCGAACGAGTTTTGAGTCGCAACGACGCGCTGTGGCATGTGATTTCCCTCCCCCAAGCGGCGTAGCCGCGCAGCGGGGAGGGTCCGCCGATAGGCGGGGGTGGGGGCTCTCCCCGCGCTCCGACGTCACGTGGGGATAGACCCCACCCGTCTCGAAGCTCGCTGAATGCTCGCTTCGATCCACCCTCCCCGCCGCGCCGCTCCGCGGCTTGGGGGAGGGAAAACTTCACCCCACCAAAATAACCCGAACATCATTCACGTTCGTCAGCGTTGGCCCGGTCTGCAGCAGATCGCCCGTAGCTGTGAAGAACGTCGTTGCGTCGTTGTTCTTCAGTGACGCGATGGGATCGAGCTTCTGCGCACGCATGGCTTCGAACGTCTTCGCATCGAGCAATGCGCCGGCCGGATCGCTGGCACTGCCTGCGCCGCCATCCGCGCCGTCCGTGTCACCGGCGAGTGCGACAATGCCCGTGGTGTCCTTGAAGGCATCCACCAGCGCCAGCGCATATTCCTGGTTAGGACCGCCGCGGCCATTGCCGATCACAGTGACAGTCAGCTCACCGCCGGAAACGATTGCGATCTTCCGGCCGTCGGCCTGCGCCTTCAGCGCCATCCTGGCATGCTCAGCCGCGACCTCGCGGGCCTCACCTTCGAGATCGGCGCCGAGATCGATGACCTCATAGCCGGCATCGCGTGCCACCTGCGCGGCGGCATCGAGCGATTCCTTCGGACGCGCGATCAGCTTGAAGCTGGCCCGTGCGAAGGCGGGATCGTTCGGCTTCACGCTTTCATTGGCTTCATCGTTCAGTGCGGCATTGACGGCATCATCGACTGCAAGCTTGTATTTGGCGACAATGGCGCGGGCGTCCGCGAGCGTCGTGGAATCCGGCACGGTCGGGCCAGAGGCGATCACCGCGGGATCGTCATGCGGCACGTCGGAGATGGCCAGCGACAGGATCTCGGCCTTCTGTCCGGCGCGGGCGAGACGGCCGCCCTTGATGCGGGACAGATGCTTTCGCACCGTGTTGATCTCGCCGATCACTGCGCCGGAGCGGAGCAGCGCGCGATTGAGCTGCTGCTTCTGCTGGAACGTGATGCCGGTGACTGGCGCGGTCCAGTTGGCGGAGCCGCCACCGGTGATCAGCACCAGCAGCAGGTCGTCGGCGGCGGCAGTGGCGGCGAGCGCGAGGGTGTCGTCGGCGCCCTTCATCCCGGCCTCATCCGGCACGGGATGGCCCGCCTCGACCACGCGGATGCGGCGGGTCGGAACGCCATGGCCGTGGCGGGTGGTGGCGATGCCGGTCAGGCGCTCGGGATCGAGCTTCAGCGTGTCGAGGTAATGCGCTTCGGCGGCGGCAGCCATGGCCGCGGCGCCCTTGCCGGCGGCGAGGCAGATGATGCGGCCTTTCGGCGGCGCCGGCAGGTGGGCGCTGAGAATGACGTCAGGATGCGCTGCAGCGACAGCGGCATCGAAAATGGCGCGGAGCAGGGGGCGTTTGTCAGTCATGGGAGGGGTTATGACGGGCAATTGTGGGGGCGGCAATCCCCTCTCCCGCTTGCGGGGAGAGGGTGGATCGATGACCGGAGGTCATCGAGACGGGAGAGGGACGGTCAGCTTCAGGCCCTCTCCCGCAAGCGGGAGAGGGGAAAAAACAACGAACCTCAGTTCGTCCCCACCTCGCCCTTCATCACTTCGCCGAACAGCTTCCAGCTCTCGCCTTCGAACTTCATCATCTGCATCTGGTCGATGGGCGCGAAGTCGGTAGGCGAGGTGTTGACCTTGACGCCCGGCAGCAGGGTCGACTGCTGGATGTCCTTCAGGTTAGCGGCCTGCTTCATCACGTTGGCGCGGGTGAGGTCGTCGCCGCACTGCTTGAGCAGGATCGCCATGGTCTCGGCGATGTTGTAGCCGGACATCAGCGAGGAATCCGCGGGATTGCCGTCCGGGACATATTTCGCGAGGAATTCCTTGTAGGCGATCATGCCGGGATCGTCCTTCCACTGCGGGTCGGTGGCGTCCTTGGCGTAATGCGCGGAGATCACGCCCTGCGCGTTCTCGATGCCGGCGGGGCGCAGCACCTGGCCGACCGAGACGCTGACGCCGGGGACGATCATGGTGGGCTTCCAGCCGAGTTCGGCGATCTTCTTGATGGTCTGCGCGGCAAATTTCGGCGTCGCGAAGATGACGACGACGTCCGGGTTTGCAGCCTTGATCTTCACGATATGCGAATCGACCGTCGGCTCGGTCAGCTCATAGCTGTCCTCGATGACGATCGACGATGCCTTGTCGCCAAAACCGTCTCGGAGGCCCTTGAGATAGTCCTTGCCGAAATCGTCGTTCTGATAGAGCACGCCGACCTTGGCGCCGGCCTTCTCCTTCATCAGATACTGCGAATAGATGCGACCTTCGCTCTGGTAGCTCGGCAGATAGCCCATGGTCCAGGGGAAGTGTTTCGGATCGTTCCACTTGGTGGCGCCGGTGGCCAGGAACAGCTGCGGCACCTTTTTCGCATTCATGTATTTGTGGATGGCCGTGTTGGACGGCGTGCCGAGCGCGGAGAACATCAGCAGCACTTCATCGCTCTCGACCAGCTTGCGGGTCTGCTCAACGGCCTTGGGCGGCGAATAGGCGTCGTCATAGGAGATGAAGGTGATCTTGCGGCCATTGATGCCGCCCTTGTCGTTGATCATCTTGAAATAGCCGGCCTGCGCCTTGCCGACGGCGCCATAGGCCGAGGCCGGTCCGCTATAGGGCACGATATTGCCGAGCTTGATTTCGGTATCGCTGGCGCCGGTGTCGTATTTCTTCTGGGCGAAGGCTGTGGTCGAGGAGGCGGCGAGCAACATGGCGGCGGCCGAGAGGGCAGCAAGCCGCACGGACGTGGCGGACATTCGAGTTCCTTCCCTTGCTTGCAAGGCATGATTTTCTTGTTCGGCAAACGCGCTCTCGCGTTTGCGAGCGGGTCTTACCGCGAATGCTCAGTGGCTCCAATGGAAAGCGTCCCGGAAATGCGCGAGGCCTGCGCCGACTTTGGTCGCAGGCCTCGCTTATTTCGCTGGAAGGAATGATCAGCCGGCGACGTCGGCGCTGATGATGTCGCCGAACAGCTCCCACATCTCGCCCTTGAAGCGCATCAGTTGCAACTGACTGATCGGCGCGAAGTCCGTTGCCGACGTGTTGATCTTGATGCCCGGCAGCAGGATCTCGGTGCGGTAGTCCTTCAGACTGGCAGCCTGCTTCATGACATTCTCGCGGGTGAGATCGTCGCCGCACTGCTTCAGCACCTGCACCAGCGTTTGTGCTGCGCCGTAACCGACGATGACATTGCCGTCGAGCTTGTTGCCCTCCGGAAAGTCCTTCGCCAGGAAGGCGAGGAAGGTCTTCATGCCGGCGTCATCCTTCCACTGCGGATCGGACACATCCTTGGCGTAGGCGGCCGAGATGATCCCCTGGCCGTTCTCGAAGCCGGCGGGCTTCATCACGCTGCCGACCGAGGCCGAGACATTGTTGAGGAAGTGCTCGGGCTTCCAGCCGATCTCGGCGATCTTCTTGATCGCCTGGGCGGCGAATTTCGGCGTGGTGATGTTGATGAAGACATCGGCGCCGGACGACTTCAGCTTGACGATATGGCTGTCGATGGTTGGCTGGGAGGTTTCATAGGCTTCCTCCGCGATGATCATCGTGGCGGCCTTGGCGCCCAGTCCGTCCTTGAGGCCCTTCAGATAGTCCTTGCCGTAGTCATCGTTCTGGAACAGCACGCCGATCTTGGCATTCGGCCGTTCCTTCAAAAGATACTTGGCATAGATCTGCGTTTCGGACTGGTAGCTAGGCTGCCAGCCCATGGTCCATGGAAAATCCTTCGGATCGTTCCACTTGGTCGCGCCGGTGGCGACGAACAGCTGCGGCACCTTCTTGGCGTTCATGTATTTGTGGATCGCCGAATTGGGTGGTGTGCCGAGCGGATTGAAGACGAGCAGCACTTCATCGCTCTCCACCAGCTTGCGCGCCTGCTCGACAGTCTTCGGTGGCGAATAGCCATCGTCATAGCTGATGAAGTTGATCTTGCGGCCGTTGATGCCGCCCTCGGCATTGATCTTCTTGAAATAGGCTTCCTCGGTCTTGCCGATCACGCCGTAGGCGGAAGCGGGGCCGCTATAGGGCATGATATTGCCGACCTTGATCTCGGTGTCGGTGACGCCGGGGCCATACTTCTTTTGGGCAAGCACACCCGATGTGGTGGCGGCGAGGATGGCGACGGCAGCCGGAAGCACGGCCAAACGCAGATGCATTGCAGGCATTTCTGTCTCCCTGATGATGGCTTGTGTGTCATGTTTGTTGACGCTGGAGCTCTCCGGCTCCTCGCGACATTCAACACCCGCGCGGAAGTGGCGGCAAGAAAAAGCCCCCGCGACATTGTCGCGAGGGCGGGGCGTTGGGTATCTTGCTACTGTAGCAGACCGCGGGACTATTGCGTCGCGACGTCGCCGCTAAAGATCTCGCCAAAGCGCTCCCACGCCTGGCCCTTGAAGCGCTGCATCTGCAGTTGCGAGATCGGCGCGAAGTCGGTGGCTGACGTGTTGATCTTCACGCCCGGCAGCATCGTGTCCGGTACGTAGTCCTTCAGGCTGGCAGCCTGTTTCATCACATTGGCGCGGGTGAGGTCGTCACCGCACATTTCGAGCACTTTCACCAGGGTCTGGGCAGCGCCGTAGCCGTAGATCGTGCCGGAGTCGGCCTTGTTGGCTTCGGGATAGTATTTGTCGAGGAAAGCCGACCATTTCTTGATGCCCGGATCGTCCTTCCATTGCTGATCGGTACCATCCTTGCTGTAGGACGCCGACAACACGCCCTGCGCATTCTCAAAGCCGGCGGGCTGCATGACGGCGCCGACGGAGATGCTGACATTGGTCATGATCTGCAGTGGCTTCCAACCGAGTTCGCCGGTCTTGCGGATGATCTGCGCGGCGAATTTCGGCGAGGCGAAGATCATGAGCACATCCGGATTGGCGGATTTGACCTTCACCACATGGGTATCCATCGTCGGCTCGGCGACCTCGTAACTGTCCTCGACCGTGATCATCGTCGCCGCCTTGGCGCCGAGACCGTCCCGGAAACCTTTCAGATAATCTTTCCCGAAGTCATCATTCTGGTAGATGATGCCGATCTTCGCGTCAGGCTTCTCCTTCAGCAAATACTTCGCATAGATCACGGCCTCGCTCTGATAGGAGGGCTGCCAGCCGATGGTCCATGGAAAATTCTTCGGATCGTTCCATTTGGTGGCGCCAGTCGCGACGAAGAGCTGGGGCACCTTCTTGCCGTTGAGATATTTCTGGATCGCGGTGTTCGACGGCGTGCCGAGCGGATTGAACACGACGAGCACTTCGTCGCTCTCCACCAGCTTGCGCACCTGTTCCACGGCCTTCGGCGGCGAATAGGCATCGTCATAGCTGATGAAGTTGATCTTGCGTCCGTTGATGCCGCCCTGCGCATTGACCATGGCGAAATAGGCGGCCTCGGTCTTACCAATCACGCCATAGGCTGATGCGGGGCCGCTATAAGGAATGATGTTACCGATCTTGATCTCGGTATCGGTCGCGCCGGTATCGTATTTCTTCTGCGCAAAGGCGCCGGTGGTGGCGAGCAGAAAAGTCAGCGCAGCAGGGATCGCTGCCAGACGCAATGATCTTGGAAATCCGGATCGTGCGAGCATTCAATGTCTCCCGTGGTGTTTCGTCCCAACAGTTTTTACGGAGCTCTACGGCCCCTGCGACATATTGAACGCCCGTCGTCCTCGGGTCACAAGAAAAAGCCCCTGCGACAAAATCGCAGGGGCCCGGAATCACGATAATTCGCGTGCAGTGCGGCGAGTGCGGTGCACTTAATCCGGCGCCTTCACATCGGCATTGATGATGTCGCCGAACAGCTCCCACTTGTCGCCCTTGAAGCGCATCATGCGAAGCTGCGAGATCGGCGCATAGTCGGTGGCCGAGGTGGAGATGGTAATGCCCGGCAGCAGTGTGTCCGGCGCAAAATCCTTCAGGCTGGCCGCCTGCTGCATCACGTTCTCGCGCGTGAGATTGTCGCCGGCCATTTCCAGAACTTTCACCATGGTCTGTGCGGCGCCATAGCCGAAGACGAGGCTGTTGTCGGTGCGGTCGGCGCCCGGCATGTATTTGTCGACAAAGGCCGACCATCTCTTCATGCCGGCATCGTCCTTCCACTGCGGGTCGGCGCCGTCCTTGCGGTAGTCGGCCGACAGCACGCCCTGTGCATTGTCGAAGCCGGCGGGCTGCATCACTGCGCCGACGGAGACGCTGACATTGGTGACGAGCTGCAACGGCTTCCAGTTGAGTTCTCCGATCTTCTTGATGCCCTGTGCCGCGAATTTCGGCGTCACGAAATGCATCACCACATCGGGATTGAGCGACTTCACCTTGACGATGTGGGAGTCGATCGATGGCGTCGAGATCTCGTAGCTTTCCTCGATCACGATCATCGACGCCGCCTTGGTGCCCAACGCCTCGCGGAACGCCTTCTGATAGTCCTTGCCGAAGTCGTCGTTCTGATAAACCACAGCGATCTTGGCGTCCGGCTTTTCCTTCAGCAGATATTTGGCATAGATCTGCGCCTCGACGGCGTAGCTCGGCTGCCAGCCCATGGTCCAGCGGAAGTTCTTCGGATCATTCCACTTGCTGGCGCCGGTGGCGACGAACAGCTGCGGCACCTTCTTGGCGTTCATGTATTTCTGGAACGCGGTGTTCGAGGGCGTGCCCAGCGAATTGAAGACCAGCAGGACCTCGTCACTCTCCACCAGCTTGCGCACCTGTTCCACGGCCTTCGGCGGCGAATAGGCGTCGTCATAGGTGATGAAGTTGATCTTGCGGCCGTTCACGCCGCCATTGTCGTTGATCATCTTGAAATAGGCGGCCTCGGTCTTGCCGATCAGTCCATAGGACGAGGCGGGACCGCTATACGGCATGATGTTGCCGATCTTGATCTCGGTATCGGTGGCGCCGGTGTCGTATTTTTTCTGGGCAAGCGCGTGGCCGGATGCGACGAGGCTCAAGCTCGCGGCGACGGACAATGCCAGCGCGTGGGCGCGGATCGAAGGCATTTCAAACTCCCGATGATTGTTGTTCTTGCGGGCCTTTTTGGCTCCGTCGGGATTGAACACGGTTCACATTTGCACCGCAATGAAAAGCCCTTCGCGAGAGGCTCACGAAGGGCTGATTTGTTGAGCAGGTGAATGCCGTGTGGCGGCAAATCTCAGCGGCTGATCTCGCCCGAAATGACAGGGCCGAACGGTTCCCACTTCTCGCCGGTGAAACGCATCATCTGCAGTTGTTCGATAGGGTAGTGATCATTCGTCGATGTGTTCAGCTTGACCCCTGGCAGCACGATATCCGGGACAAAGTCTTTCAGGCTCGCCGCCTGTTTCATTACATTGGCGCGAGTGAGGTCGTCGCCGGCCTGCCTCAGTACCTGCACCATCGCCTGCGCGACGCCATAGCCATAGATGGTGGAGATGTCGCTGCGGCTGTAGTCCGGCGCGTATTTGGCGAGGAAGGCGCTGAAGCGCTTCATCCCCTCGTCATTGTCCCATTGCGTGTCCGAGCCGTCCTTGGCGTAGTAGGCTGACAGGATGCCTTGGGAGATGTCGAGGCCGGCAGGTTTCAGTACGGATCCGACGGAAGCGCTGGCGTAGCCCTGGATGTAGAGCGGCTTCCAGTTCATCGCTGCAACCTTGCGGATGGCCTGCACAGCGGATTTGGGCGTGGTGACGCTGATCAGGACATCGGCGCCCGAGGCTTTGAGGTTGATGATGTGGCTGTCGATCGTCGGCTCGCTCACCTCATAGCTGGTAGCTGCCACAATCATCGAGGCCTTGTCACCGAGGCCGTCCTTCAGGCCCTTGAGCACGTCCTTGCCGAAATCGTCGTTCTGGTACAGCACCGCGATCTTCGCATCGGGCTTTTCCTTCAGGATGTAGCTCGCATAGATGCGCCCCTCGCTCTGATAGGGCGGCTGCCAGGCCATGGTCCACGGCCAGGCCTTGTGATCGCCGAACGACGTGCTGCCGGCGCCGACGAAGAGTTGCGGCACCTTCTTCCCGTTCAGATATTTCAGGATGGCCGTGTTCGACGGGGTGCCCAACGGATTGAACACGGCGAGAACCTCGTCGCTCTCGACCAGCTTGCGGGCCTGTTCTACGGCCTTGGATGGATTATAGGCATCGTCATAGCTGATGAAATTGATCTTGCGCCCGTTGATGCCGCCCTGATCGTTGATCATGCGGAAATAAGCGGCCTCGATGATCCCCGCGGTGCCATAGGCCGAGGCCGGGCCGCTATAGGGCATGATATTGCCGATCCTGATCTCGGTGTCGGATGCGCCGGGGTCGTATCGCTTCTGGGCGAAGGCCGGGTGAGCCGCGGCGAGGGACAGGGCCGCCGTCATGGCGACAAGGGCGGGCGAGTGAAGGCGCGTCGGCATATCCAGAAAAATCCTCGGCATGGCGAGGAGGCGCTAATGTCGGCGCCAAAGAAAACCCCTCGCGATGCGATCGCGAGGGGCACTGCGGATGTGGCAGAAAGATGGTGACGGAACCCGATCAGCCGTCGATCTTGCCGGCGATGATGGGGCCGAACAGGTCCCACTTGTCGCCCTTGAAGCGCATCATCTGAAGTTGTTCGATCGGGTAGAAGTCGGTGGCCGAGGTGTTGATGGTGATGCCCGGCAGCAGCGTGTCCGGTGCAAAGTCCTTGAGGCTGGCCGCCTGCTTCATGATGTTGGCGCGCGTCAGGTCGTCGCCAGCCTGCTTGAGCGTCTGCACGATGGTCTGCGCATGGCCATAGCCGAACACGACGGAGCCGTCGGTCTTGTTCGCATCCGGGGCATATTTGGCGAGGAAGGCGTAAAATTTCTTCATGCCCTCGTCATTGTCCCACTGCGGATCGGCGCCATCCTTGGCATAGGCAGCCGACAGGATGCCCTGCGCGTTGTCAAAACCCGCAGGCTTCAGCACCGAACCGACCGAGGCGCCGACATTGCTCTGGAAGTACATCGGCTTCCAGCCGATCTCGGCGACGCGCTTGATGGCCTGGGCGGCGAATTTCGGCGTGGTGATCGACACGAATGTATCCGCACCCGCAGCCCGCAGCTTGACGATGTGCGAGTCGATGGTCGGCTCGGACACCTCATAGCTGGCTTCGGAAATGATCATCGATGCAGCCTTGGTGCCGAGACCGTCCTTGAGGCCCTTCAGCAGATCCTTGCCGAAATCGTCGTTCTGATACATGACGCCGATTTTGGCATCCGGTTTTTCCTTCAGGAGATAGGCGGCATAGATGCGGCCTTCGCTCTGATAGGCGGGCTGCCAGCCCATGGTCCACGGGAAGTCCTTGTACTCGCCGAACTTGGTGGCGCCGGTCGACACGAACAGCTGCGGCACCTTCTTGGCGTTCATGTATTTCTGGATCGCCGAATTCGATGGTGTGCCGAGCGGTGAGGCGAGGAACAGGACTTCATCGGACTCGACGAGCTTGCGCGCCTGCTCCACGGCCTTGGGCGGCGAGTAGCCATCGTCATAAGTGATGAAATTGATCTTGCGGCCATTGATGCCGCCCTGGTCGTTGATCATTTTGAAATAAGCGGATTCGATCGTGCCGATCACGCCATAGGCGGATGCGGGTCCGCTGTAGGGCATGATGTTGCCGATCTTGATTTCCTTGTCGGTGGCGCCGGTGTCGTATTTCTTCTGCGCAAACGCGCTGCCAGTGAGTGCGACGGAGACTGATGCGGCAAGCAAAAAGGACGTTGCGCGCGAACCAAGCAAAGGCATTCCGGGATCTCCCTAGATCATTGTGAGTGAAGTTGTTTTGTCTCGTTTTGTTGGACCACATTGGTCGCGAGGGATTGAATACGGTTCGCCTTGAGCTGGCAAGAAAAAGCCCCCGCAACTTTCGTCGCAGGGGCTTCTATGTCCGTTAGTTAATGTTGGACCTGATCGATCAGCGACGCATCTTGCTGAACATCGCCTGCACACCGTATGCGAGCTGGCGTGCTCCGTTCGGCAGCAGGAAGATGATGAAGATCAGGATGACGCCGAACACCGCGCCGGACAGGCCTTTCGACACGTGCTCAGCAATGTTCGGAACGAACACGATGAACAGCGCACCCGCGAGCGAGCCCGGCAGCCAGCCAACGCCGCCGACCACCATGCCGAGGAACAGCGCGATGGCGAGCTGGATGGTGTAGCCATCCGGCGCCACGAACTGCACCGCGATGGCGCCGAGGCCGCCGGCAATGCCGGTGATGCCGGCCGAGACGCCGAAGGCAAGGGTCTTGTAGAGCGCCACATCGACACCCATCGCGGAGGCCGCGATCTCGTTGTCGCGGATCGACATCATCGCGCGGCCGGAGCGCGACTTCAGTAGATTGACCGACACGATGTAGATCGCGATCGCAACGACGAGGGTGAAGAAATACAGCCACATGTCCTGCGACACCTTCAGCCCCATGGAGGCGAAGATCTCGGGGGCATCCGGCTTGGTGACGACGAGGCCCTGCACGCCGCCGGTCCAGTGCTCGAACACGCCGAGCTTCAAGAGCTGCGGCATCGCCACCGCCAGCGCAAAGGTCGCCAGCGCGAGATAGATACCGCTCAATCGAAGTGCGGGCAGGCCGAACAGGAAGCCGGCGATGAAGCAGATGATGCCGGCAAACGGAAGCGTGAGCGCGTAGTTCATGCCGGCGTGTTCGATCAGGATCGCCGACGTATAGGCACCGAGTGCATAGAACGCGCTCTGGCCCAGCGAGAACTGGCCGCTGGCACCCGTAAGGATGTTCAGCGCCAGCACCGCGATCGCGTAGATCAGAACCATCGTCATCTGGAAGATGATGAAGTTCTTCACGAAGAACGGCGTGATCGCGAGCAATGCGAGCAGCACCAGGGATGCGACCGGTCCGAGCGACATCGCCTTTTTGGGAACAGCGGCGACGACCGGAGCAGAGGAGACTTCTTGAACGGTGCTCATGATCACACTCGCTTCACGATGGTACGGCCGAACAGGCCATGGGGTTTGACGACCAGCACGGTGATGATCAGCGCCAGTGCGATGGGCAGCTTGAGCTCGTTACCGACACCCGGAATATAGGTGCCGACAAGGTTCTCGAAGATGCCGACCAGGAAGCCGCCGATCACGGCGCCGAGCGGGCTCGACAACCCGCCGACGACTGCGGCCGCGAAGCCGTAGATCAGCACGCCGCCCATCATGTTGGGCTCCAGGAATACGACCGGAGCGATCAGCATGCCGGCGATCGAGCCGATCGCGGCGGCCATGCCCCAGCCGAGGGCGATCATCCACGAGGTGTTGATGCCGACCAGGCGAGCCGATTCCGGCATCACTGCCGCAGCGCGCATCGCCAGACCCACGCGGGTGAAGCGGAAGAACAGGAACAGCAGGATCAGCAGCACCAGCGTGACGCCGATCATGCCGGCCTGGTGGGTCGAGATCAGCTGGCTGCCCAGGAAAGGAGCCGAGCCGAATGGCGACGGGAACTGCTTGATGGTGAAGTCCCAGGTCAGGCCCGCGACGCTGTTCACGATGGCGAACAGCGCGATGAAGCCGGCGACGTGGGTCAGCACCGGCGCTTTCGCGAGCGGCTTGAACAGTGCCCGCTCGATGACGACGCCGCCGATGAAGGAGAAGACCAGCACGACGACGAAAGCGATCCAGTAGGGCGTGCCCCACTGCATCAGTTGCCAGGCGACGAAGGTCGAGAACATCGCCATCTCGCCCTGGGCGAAGTTCAGATGGTCGATCGCCTGGTAGATCATCACGACTGCGAGCGCCATACAGGCATAGATCGCGCCCGTGGCAATGCCAGCCAGGACTTGGTTGGTAAACAGCTCCATGGCTTCCCCCTCAATATCCCAGATAGGATTTACGGACGTCTTCGTTGTTCGCGATCTCGTCGGCGGTGCCGGACATCACGATGCGTCCTGTTTCGATCACATAGGCCTTGTCGGCGAGTTCGAGCGCGAGCTGTGCGTTCTGCTCGACGACCAGGATCGAGACCTTGTCCTCGCGATTGATCTTGCCGAGGATCTTGAACAGATCCCGCACGACCAGGGGCGCAAGGCCGAAGGAAGGCTCGTCCAGCAGCATCAGGCGGGGCCGCAGCATCAGCGCACGGGCCACCGCGAGCATCTGCTGTTCACCGCCGGACAGCGTGCCGGCCTGCTGGGTGTGGCGCTGCTTGAGCACCGGGAAGTGGTCATACATGCGCTCGATGTCGCCATCGATCGCCTTGGTGTCCTTGCGGCTGATCGCGCCGAGCTGCAGGTTCTCTTCCACCGTCATGGTGGTGAAGGTGCCGCGGCCCTGCGGGACATGGGCGATGCCCAGCCGCACAATGCTTTCGGTCGACTTGTTGTCGAGCTTCTTGCCTTCGAACTCGATCGAGCCGGTGGAGCGCACCATGTTGCAGATCGCCCGCAGCGTGGTGGTCTTGCCGGCGCCATTGGCACCGAGCAGGGTGGTGAGGCTGCCTTCCTTGAGATCGAATTCGAGGCCGTGCAGCGCCTGGACCTGGCCGTAATAGGCACGCAGGTCCTTTACATGGAGCATCGCGGTCATGAATCCTTGTCTCCCAGATAGGCCTTGATGACAGCCGGATCTTTCTGGACGGCAGCCGGGGTGCCTTCCGCTAGTTTCTTGCCGAAGTTGAGCGCGACCACGTGGTCGGCGATGGACATCACGAGCCCCATGTGATGCTCGACGAGCAGCACGGTGACGTCGCGTTCGTCGCGGATGCGACGGATCAGGTCGCCGAGCACATAGACTTCCTCGTGATTGAGGCCGCCGGCCGGCTCGTCGAGCAGCAGGATCTTTGGCTCGGCCGCGAGCGCGCGCGCGAGTTCGACGCGCTTCTGGGTGCCGAAAGGGAGACCCGACACGATGGTATCGGCGACGTCGTGGAGGTTGAGGTAATCAAGGATGTCGTTGACGTCCTTGTTGATCGCCGCTTCGCCCTTGCGCACCCATGGCAGCTTCAGCGAGTCGCTGATGATGTCGCTGTTGGTGCGGGCATGCTTGCCGACGCGCACATTGTCGCGAACCGTGAGGTTCGGAAACAGTGCGACGTTCTGGAAGGTGCGGCCGATACCGATTTCGGAGATCTTGTGCGCAGGCCGCGTCAGGATCGACTGGCCTTCCATCAGGATGTCGCCCTTGCTTGGCTGATAGAGCCGGCTGAGGCAGTTGAACAGCGTGGTCTTGCCGGCACCATTCGGGCCGATCAGGCCGAGGATGTGACCCTTCTGCATGTCGAACGACACGCCATTCAATGCGATGATGCCGCCGAACACGACGCTGACGTCGTTGACCTGCAGCAGTGGGCTGCCCGATGCAGCAGGCGCACGCGGCGCCGTATGAGTTTGTGCGACTTGTGCCTGCGTCATGTGCGAGGCCCGTCGATATGACGAAGGCCTTCGCAGTGAAGGCTATCCGAACCCTTCAACAATACGAGCAACTTTCCCTCCTGATTTGTTTTTCTTGGTTTCTGTTTTTTTTGAATGCGGCGCTGCAAGTCCCCCGAGCGCCGCTTCGATATTTCTTACCATTGCGAGCAAGCGAGGTCCAATGTCGTTGCGCAGTCGTTCTTCCGTGAAGCGAAATGCGGGTGCGCCGCAATTGAAGGCATATGGGCCGGTGCCGTCGTTCAGTGTGAGCGCAACGCCGGCCGCATGTACATCGTCCTGCCATTCACCTGCGGAAATCACGAATCCATATTTGGCGACCATCTCGCCGGCCTGTTCGAGGCCGTCGCGCATCTTGGCCCAGCGGCTTCCATAGTGTTCGCGAAACTCGCGCAATAATTGGGCACGCTCTTCTGCAGGCAGTGCCCAGAAATAAGCACGCCCCATTGCCGTTGTTGCGATCGGGATACGGGAGCCGACATCGAGCTGGACGCCGACGGTGAGGCTCGACTTGCTCTGCCCGAAATAGATCATGCTGAGACGATCGCGGGCACCGACGGCACAGGCGCCGCCGGTCTGTCGCATCAATTCGTCGCGGAACGGTTCGGAGAGAGAGCGCACGCCCAAATTCGCAAGTGCAGCATACCCGAGGGCCATGGCTGCCGGCGCGAGCTGATACTTCTCGAAGCGTGGAACGGGCGTAAGATAACCAAGCTTCGTCAGCGTATAGGTGAGACGGGAGATCGTCGGCTTTGGAAGATTGGTGCGCGCCGCGATTTCCTGATTGCCGAGCAATCCGTCATTGGGGCGGAACGCGCGCAGCACATCGAGGCCACGCGCCAGTGCGACGACGAAATTGCGATCGGTCGCCGGTGGTTTTCCTGAACGCTTCACGCTTCCCCGATGATTGTCTCACGTCGTCGATTTTTCGACACGTTGTCCTTGTTTGCGCCCAGATTGGTTTTTCTCTTGTGCGCGCTCGTTGACAATGGACGCTCTTCAAAATAACCCTGCCTGTCAAGATGTGGAATTAAATTTCGCACTGCGAAACAACAAAAATCCCGCCAGTAATTCGATCCAAGGAGAATGCCGTGAGTGATGTCGTGAAGCTTGAACGTCATGATGAAGTTGCTGTTGTCACGGTCAATTCGCCCCCGGTGAATGCGCTCAGCGCGGCGGTTCGCCGTGGCATCTTCGAAAACGTCAAGGCTGCGAATGCCGACACTGCGGTGAAGGCGATCGTCATTGCCTGCGCGGGCCGCACCTTCGTCGCTGGCGCCGACATCACCGAATTCGGCAAGCCGCCGCAGTCGCCGGGCCTCAACGAGGTCATCGCCGAAATCGAGAATTCCTCTAAGCCGGTCATTGCTGCCATTCACGGCACCGCGCTCGGCGGCGGCCTCGAGCTGACGCTCGGCTGTCACTTCCGTGTCGCTGTGAAGGAAGCCAAGCTCGGTTTGCCCGAAGTGAAGCTAGGTCTGCTGCCGGGCGCCGGGGGCACCCAGCGCCTGCCGCGTGCGGTTGGTCCTGAGCTCGCCGTGCAGATGATCGTCACCGGTAATCCGATCGGCGCGCCGGAAGCTCTCAAGAATGGCTTGATCGAAGAGATCGTCGAAGGCCCGACCGAAGGCGCCATTGCATTCGCCAAGAAGGTGATCGTCGAGAAGCGCCCGCTGCGCGTGCTCAAGAACGATGATTCGAAGCTTGCCGCCGCCAAGGCCGATCGCTCGATCTTCACCAATGCTGCCGCCGCCGCCAACAAGAAGAACCGCGGCATGAATGCGCCGCTCGCTTGCGCCGAAGCCGTGAGCTGGACGCTCGATACGCCGTTCGACGAAGCGCTCAAGAAGGAGCGCGAGATGTTCCTGAAGCTGGTCGCTGACGACCAGTCGAAGGCACAGCGTTATGCCTTCTTTTCCGAGCGTGAAGCCGCCAAGGTCCAGGGCGTGCCGGAAACCACGAAGCCGCGTCCGGTCGAGCGCGTCGCCATCATCGGCGCCGGCACCATGGGTGGCGGCATCGCCATGTCCTTCGCCAATGCCGGCATCCCGGTGACGCTGATCGAGACCGGCGAGGAGCAGCTCAAGCGCGGCATGGGCATCATGCAGAAGAACTGGGAGAACACCGCGGCCCGCGGCGGCATTCCGGCAGATGCACCGGCCAAGCGCATGGCGCTGATCAACGGCAAGGTTGGCCTCGACAACGTCAAGGACGCGGACCTCATCATCGAGGCCGTGTTCGAAACCATGGCCATCAAGAAGGAAGTGTTCACTGCCATCGACGCGCACGCCAAGCCGGGCGCGGTGCTGGCCTCCAATACCTCCTATCTGAACATCAACGACATTGCCGCCGTCACCAAGCGTCCGCAGGACGTGCTCGGCATGCACTTCTTCTCGCCCGCCAACGTCATGAAGCTGTGCGAAATCGTGCGCGCTGAAAAGACCGCGCCGGATGCGTTGCTCACCGCCGTTGCCATCGCACGCAAGATTGCGAAGGTTCCGGCCGTGGTCGGCGTCTGCGACGGCTTCGTCGGCAACCGCATGCTTGCAGCCCGCTCCAAGCAGTCCGAGAAGCTGCTGTTCGAAGGCGCGCTGCCGCAGCAGGTGGATGCCGTCGTCACCAAGTTCGGCCTGCCGATGGGCCCGTTCGCCATGGGCGATCTCGCCGGCCTCGATATCGGCTGGCGTTCGCGTCAGGACCGCGGCATCAAGTCGGAAATCGCCGACGCGCTGTGCGAAGCCGGCCGCTTCGGCCAGAAGACCGGCAAGGGTTACTACAAGTATGAAGCCGGTTCGCGTGCGCCGATCCCGGATCCGGAGGTCGAGAAGCTGATCGACGAGACCTGCAAGCGCCTCGGCCTCACCCGCCGCGCCATCGGTGACCAGGAGATCCTGGAACGCATGGTGTATCCGATGATCAATGAGGGGGCCCGCATCCTCGAAGAGAAGATCGCCTCGCGCCCGAGCGATATCGATGTGATCTGGCTCTACGGCTATGGCTGGCCGATCTATCGCGGCGGCCCGATGTTCTATGCCGATCAGGTCGGCCTGAAGGAAATCGCGGATCGTCTGTCGTTCTACGCCAAGCAGACCAACGATCCCTCGCTGGAGCCGGCCCCGCTGCTGAAGAAGCTGGCGGACGAAGGCAAGACGTTTGCGTCGCTGGGTAAGTAAGCGCCGTCATCCACGTGTCGTCCCCGCGAAAGCGGGGACCCATAACCTCCGAGCCAGTTTCGATCACGGTGCTCTCCCAGAGCACCATTTCGTCATCGGAGGCTATGGATCCCCGCCTTCGCGGGGATGACATGCGAGTGTGTGGACCTGCAGTTTGATCGACAGGTAGCCTGATGTCCTACCCCGGCGAGAAATATTACCCCAAAGGCGTCCGCTGGGACGCGCCGATCGCGCGCGGCACGTTGCCGGGCCTGCTCGCCGAGGCGGCACGCAACTACGATACCCGCACCGCCATCGAATTCCGCGGCAAGCCGATCTCCTTTACCGATCTGCAGGCCCGTGCCGACATCGCCGCCGCGAGCTTCATGCGTGCTGGCTACGGCCCCGGCGCGACCATCGCGCTATTTCTCGGCAACACGCCGGATCATCCCGTTATTTTCTTCGGTGCGCTGAAAGCCGGCGCCCGTCTCGTGCATTTGTCGCCACTGGATGGCGAGATCGCGCTGTCTCACAAGCTGAGCGACTCCGGGGCGCGCGTGCTGGTCACCAGCAATCTCGCAGCGCTGCTCCCCATGGCGCTCAAGTTTCTCGACAAGGGTCTTCTGGACAAGCTCATTGTCTGCGAGGACGACGACTGGGGCGCAATCGGGACCCAGCAGCTGCCGTTGCCGGGCAATCCCAGGATTGTCACTTTCCGGAATTTCACCGCCGGCGCCACGCCGCCCACCGAGTGGCCGACCATCTCGCCCGATGACGTCGCGCTGCTGCAATATACCGGCGGTACCACCGGCCTGCCGAAAGGCGCGATGCTGAGCCACAGCAATCTCACTTCGGCGGTGTCGATCTACAATGTCTGGGGCGCGCCATCGCGCGCCGAGCGCAACCGTGTCGAGCGCGTCATCTGCACGCTGCCGCTGTTCCACATCTATGCGCTGACGGTCATCCTGCTCGGCCGCATCAGCGTGGGCGATACGATTTCGCTCCATCAGCGTTTCGATGTCACCAGCGTGCTCGACGACATCGAAAAGAAGAAGGCAACTGTGTTCCCCGGCGTTCCCACCATGTGGATCGCCATCGCCGCCGATCCGTCGCTGGAGACACGCGATCTGTCGTCGCTCGCCGTGGCAAGCTCCGGCGGCGCGCCGCTACCTGTCGAAGTCGCGCGGCTGTTTGAGGGCAAGACCGGACTCAAGCTCAAGAGCGGCTGGGGCATGACCGAGACCTGTTCGCCCGGGACGGCACATTCGGCGGAAGGTCTCGACAAACCCGGTTCGATCGGCCTCGCGCTGCCCGGGATCGAACTCGACGTCGTCTCGCTGGAAGATCCTTCGCAGGTGCTCGGTATCGGTGAGACCGGTGAGATCCGGATCAAGGGGCCGAACGTCACCAAGGGCTACTGGAATCGCCAGCAGGAAACTGCGGAAGCCTTTGTCGGCGATCGCTTTCTTACCGGCGATATCGGTTACATGGACGCGGACGGCTACTACTATCTGGTCGATCGCAAGAAGGACATGATCATCTCCGGCGGCTTCAACGTCTATCCGCAGATGATCGAACAGGCGATCTACACCCATCCGTCCGTGCAGGAAGTGATCGTCATCGGCGTGGCCGATCAGTATCGCGGCGAGGCTGCGAAGGCTTTCATCACCCTGCGCACGGGCGCGGAAGCGTTCAGCATTGACGATCTGCGCAGCTTCCTCACCGGCAAGCTCGGCAAGCACGAATTGCCGGCGACCGTGGAATTCCTGAGCGAATTGCCGCGGACGCCGGTCGGAAAACTGTCGCGCCACGCCTTGCGCGATCTGCTCGCGACGCCCACACTCGATCAACAACAATCAGCCTCCGGAGGACGCCCATGACCGACGCCGTCATCGTTTCAACTGCCCGCACCCCGATCGGCAAGGCCTATCGTGGCGCACTCAATGCCACCGAAGGTGCGACGCTGCTTGGCCATGCCATCGAGCATGCCGTGAAGCGTGCCGGCATCGACCCGAAGGAGGTCGAGGACGTGGTGATGGGTGCGGCTCTGCAGCAGGGGGCCACCGGCGGCAATATCGCGCGCAAGGCGCTGCTGCGTGCAGGTCTCCCGGTCACGGTCGCCGGCACCACCATCGATCGCCAGTGCGCGTCGGGCCTGCAGGCCATCGCGCTCGCTGCGCGCTCGGTGATCTTCGATGGTGTGGAGATCGCCGTCGGTGGCGGCGGCGAGTCGATCTCGCTGGTGCAGAATGATCACGCCAACAAGTTTCACACCGTCGATCCCGAACTGCTGAAGATCAAGGCTGACGTCTATATGCCGATGCTCGACACCGCGGAAACGGTGGCCAAGCGTTACGGCATCTCGCGCGAGAAGCAGGACGAATACGGCCTCGAAAGCCAGCGCCGCACCGCGGCCGCGCAACAGGGCGGCAAGTTCAATGACGAACTGGCGCCGATCACGACCAAGATGGCTGTGACCGACAAGGCGACCGGCGAAGTCACCATGAAGGACATCACGCTGTCGCAGGACGAAGGTCCGCGTCCGGAGACCACCGCTGAAGGTCTCGCCGGCCTCAAGGCCGTGCGCGGCGATGGTTTTACCATCACCGCCGGCAATGCCTCGCAGCTCTCGGATGGCGCCAGCGCCACCGTGATCATGAGCGACAAGCTCGCCGCGCAGAAGAACCTCAAGCCGCTCGGTATTTTCCGTGGCTTTGTTTCGGCCGGTTGCGAGCCGGATGAAATGGGCATCGGTCCTGTGTTTGCCGTGCCGCGCCTGCTCAAGCGCCATGGCCTCACGGTCGACGACATCGATCTCTGGGAGCTCAATGAAGCCTTCGCCGTGCAGGTGATCTATTGCCGCGACAAGCTCGGCATCGATCCGGACAAGCTCAACGTTAATGGCGGCGCCATCTCGGTCGGCCATCCCTATGGCATGTCGGGCGCGCGGCTCGCCGGCCACGCCTTGATCGAAGGCCGTCGCCGCAAGGCGAAATATGCGGTCGTCACCATGTGCGTCGGTGGTGGCATGGGTTCCGCCGGCCTGCTCGAAATCGTTCAGTAATCAACTGCACTCAAGGAGGATCCGATGGATCTGAGTTTCAATCCAGAAGAAGTCGCGTTTCGCGAGGAAGTGCGCAAGTTCTTCCATGAAAGTATCGACCCGGTCGTGCGCAAGAAGCTGCAGGAAGGTCACCACACGTCGAAGGAAGACCTGGTGAACTGGCAGCGCACGCTGAACAAGAAGGGCTGGGCCGTCCCGCATTGGCCGAAGGAATATGGCGGCACCGGCTGGAGCGCCGCCAAGCAGTATATCTTCCTCGAAGAGCTGCAGAAGACCCCGGCGCCGCCGCCGCTGCCGTTCGGCGTCAACATGGTCGGCCCGGTCATCTACACCTTCGGCAACGAGCAGCAGAAGAAGCACTTCCTGCCGCGCATCGCGAATATGGACGACTGGTGGTGCCAGGGCTTCTCCGAGCCCGGCTCGGGGTCCGACCTCGCCTCGCTGAAGACCACGGCGAAGAAGAAGGGCGACACCTGGATCGTCAATGGCCAGAAGACCTGGACCACGCTGGCCCAGCATGCCGACTGGATCTTCTGCCTCTGCCGCACTGATCCCGATGCGAAGAAGCAGTCGGGCATCTCCTTCATCCTCATCGACATGAAGTCGAAGGGCATCACCGTCCGTCCGATCCAGACCATCGATGGCGGTGTCGAGGTCAACGAAGTGTTCTTCGATGAAGTCGTGGTGCCGGCCGAGAACCTCGTCGGCGAGGAAAACAAGGGCTGGGATTACGCCAAATTCCTGCTCGGCAATGAGCGCGTCAACATCGCCCGCGTCGGCATGTCGAAGGAGCGCATCCGTCGCATCAAGGAGCTGGCCTCCAGCGTGATGTCCGGCGACAAGCCGCTGATCGAGGACCCGCAGTTCCGTCAGAAGCTCGCCGCCACCGAGATCGAGCTGAAGGCACTCGAGCTGACCCAGATGCGCGTCGTTGCCGCCGAAGGCAAGCACGGCAAGGGCAAGCCGGATCCAGCCTCGTCGATCCTGAAGATCAAGGGCTCGGAAATCCAGCAGACGCTCACCGAGCTGCTGCTCGAAGTCACCGGTCCGTTCGCGCTGCCCTTCCTGCCGGAAGGCGAAGGGCAGAACGAGGAGACCGACTGGGCTGCCCCGATCGCGCCGACCTATTTCAACTACCGCAAGGTGTCGATCTACGGCGGCTCCAACGAGATCCAGCGCAACATCATCGCCAAGGCGGTGCTGGGGCTTTGATCTAGCCAAACACGTCATTGCGAGGAGCGCAGCGCCGAAGCAATCCAGGAAGCATCAAGCGAAGACTGGATTGCTTCGGCGCAAGAGCGCCTCGCAATGACGGCGAGTGCAAATATTCACCACGCGCGTCGCGCGCGATCCGAGAGAAACGAAAATGGATTTTGATCTTTCCGAGGAGCAGCGGCTTCTCAAAGACAGCGTGGACGGCCTGCTGAAGGCGTCCTACGACTTCGAGGCCCGCAAGAAGTACCGCGCTGAAAAGGGCGGCTACAGCAAGGCGATCTGGGGCAAGTTCGCCGAGCAGGGCCTGCTCGGCCTGCCGTTCAGCGAAGAGGACGGCGGCTTCGGCGCCGGCCCGATCGAGACCATGATCGTGATGGAAGCGCTCGGCCGCAATCTCGTGGTCGAGCCCTATCTTGACACGGTGGTGCTCGGCGGCGGCTTCCTGCGTCGCGGCTCGGCCGAACAGCGCGCTGCGCATCTGCCGGGTATCATCGACGGCTCGAAGACGCTTGCTTTCGCGCAGGTCGAACGCGACTCGCGCTATGACCTCGGCGACATCAAGACCTCCGCCAAGAAGAGCGGTTCGGGCTACACGCTGTCCGGCGAAAAGTTCGTGGTCGGCCATGGCGACACGGCGGACACGCTGATCGTCACGGCGCGTACGGCAGGCGGCCAGCGCGATGCCAAGGGCGTCGGCGTGTTCCTCGTCCCGGCCAATGCCAAGGGCGTCGATATCCGCGGTTACGAGACCCAGGACGGCAGCCGCGCTGCCGACATCAAGCTGACCAATGTCGAAGTCGGTGCTGACGCCGTGATCGGCGAGGCCGAGAACGGCCTGTCGATCGTCGATCAGGTCGTTGACGATGCCCGCATCGCGCTCTGCGCCGAAGCGGTCGGTGCGATGGAAGAGGCCCTCAAGGTCTCGGTCGAGTACATCAAGGAGCGCAAGCAGTTCGGCGTCGCCATCGGCTCGTTCCAGGCGCTGCAGCACCGCGCGGCCGACATGTTCACCGCGCTGGAGACCGCGCGCAGCATGTCCTACCTCGCCTCGATGGCGTCGGCCTTCACCGATCTCGACGAACGCGCCAAGACGGTCGCCGCTGCCAAGGTGCAGATCGGCCGTTCCGCGCGCGCCGTCGGCCAGGGCGGCGTGCAACTGCATGGCGGCGTCGGTGTCACCATGGAGTACAAGATCGGCCACTACTTCAAGCGGCTGACCATGATCGAGCAGCAGTTCGGCGATGCCGATTTCCACCTTCGCCGCGTGGCCGCGGCCGGGGGCATCACCGAGTAAGCGCCTTCCACTCAAAATGCCCGGCCTCGTGCCGGGCATTTTTCGTTTCAACCGTCATTGCGAGGAGCGAGAGCTCTAACCATTCGGCCCGCGCGTCTGCCGCAGCGCTTCACCGAGCGCCATCGCCA
Organism: Tardiphaga sp.; assembly: GCF_044340795.1. Classification (GTDB taxonomy): domain Bacteria; phylum Pseudomonadota; class Alphaproteobacteria; order Rhizobiales; family Xanthobacteraceae; genus Tardiphaga. The sequence goes on along the minus strand of NZ_JBIISY010000028.1, from coordinate 10,122 downwards.
CCGTCATCGCCAGATTGATCGAGCGTAGGCTCTCGCGCATTGGGATCACCACGCGGCTGTCGGCGGCGGCGGCGACGTCCTCGGGCACGCCGGCACTCTCGCGGCCGAACAGCAGGATCTCATTGTCGGAATAGCTGTGCGTCAGATAGGGCTCAGCGCCCTTGGTCGTGAACAGCGCCAGCTGGTGGCCGGCTTCGCGCCGCCAGTCATCAAAGTGTCGCCACGAGATATGGCGGACGATCGACACCTGGTCGAGATAATCCATCCCGGCGCGGCGAAAATGGCGGTCCGAGATCGGAAAGCCCGCGGGCTCGATGATGTGCGCCTCCACATCGAGGCAGGCGCACAGGCGGAGGATCGTGCCGGTGTTTTGCGGGATGTCAGGCTGGTAGAGGGCAATGCGCATCCGTGATGCGTTACCGCCCTCTGGTCTCGGCGACAAGCGTCGCGGCTATTCTGCCGGAGCGAGATGCGGACGGCCCTCGACCGTCGCAGCCTTTTCGCGGCGGCCGACCCGTGCGCGCCGCTTCTTCCACCAGATCACCACGCCGGTCACCGACAGCGCTGCGACCACGAGGCCCATCAGCGAGATCAGGATGCGGCCGGGCAGGCCGAGGATGCGGCCCGAATGCATCGGGAATTGCATCTGCACGAAGATGTCCGCGGCAGTGCCGACCCAGGGCAGCTTCTGGCCGAGCGGCCGGCCGTCCTCGCTGTCGTAATACAGCGATGCGGGGCCGACGCCCGCGGCACCGTGGTCGTCACCGGGCTCGAAGAACGACACCTGATAGACGCCGTGCGCCGGGCCGTAGAACAGCGAGCCCACCGGTGTGGCCCAGCCGCGCGCCTTGCCATCCGCCTGCGCGCGCTCATAGATCTGCGCCCAGGTCATCTTCGGCTCGATCGGATTATCGAGGTGGCGATACTCGCGCGTCTCGTAGGGCGAGGGCGTGTAGTTGGAAACCTTCTTCATCATCGGTGCGAACACCTCGAACCAGAGGTTCAGCGAGAACGCCGTGAAGGCGATGATGAACAGCAGGCCCCAGGTCCACAGGCTGAAGGCGCGGTGGATGTCGAAATTGATGCGATAGGTGCTGCCGGTGGTCTTGATCATCCAGGCCGGCTTCCAGCGCGCCCAGAAGCCCTTGCCGAGTTCACGCGCAACGGATGGGTCGGCGCCGGCCTTGGCGCGCTTGCGCGAGGGCAGGGTCAGGTAGAAGCCGACGAAACAGTCGATGGTCCAGATGATGGCGATGATGCCGAGGATGCGCATGCCCCATCGGTCGCTGCCCCAGAATTCCGGGATGTGCATCGTGTAGTGCAGCTTGTAGAGAAACGAGACGAAGTTCTCGCGGGTGATCGGCCACACCGCGCCCCAATAGCGCTTGCCGAGTTCCTCGCCGGTGTTGGGATCGAGGAAGACCTGATTGTAGTCGATGGAGTAGCGCTTCTGCGTCGTCGGATCGATGCGCGGGAGGACGAAGAAGGACAGCGAGTGGTCCTTCTCCGGCGTCATGGTTATATGGATCACGCGCGCGCGGGGATCGCGCTGCTCGATCAGATTGGCGAGTTCGATCGACGGCTTGGCCGGGCCCTGGGTGGTGACGTCCTTGAGCTTGCTGTTGAGCAGATCGTCAAGTTCGTGATCCCACGAGATGATCGCGCCGGTGACGCCCGAGAAGAACAGGAAGGCGGCGGTCAGAAGGCCTGCCCAGCGATGCAGGCGCCCGAAAATCAATCTCATGGCGTTCCGCCCCTCTCAATTTAGACGGGATCTGATTACCAAGAACGACCACCGCCGGTCGAGGGACCGGCGGTGGCAGAATGTCGCGATTTATAAGGGTTCTAAATTGTCACCAGCGATAGGTGAGCTTCGCGATGGCCTTGCGGCCTTCGGCATAGAAGCAGCTGCTGTAGCCATAACAGGCCGCCACGAACCGTGTATCGGCGAGATTGGTGACGTTGAGTGCCATTCGCCAATTGTCCTTGGTGTAGGCGACCAGCGCGTCGATGGACGTGGACGCGGGAACTGCGAAGGTGTTGGCGTCGTCCCCGGCACTTGCGCCGACATAGCGCACGCCGCCGCCGATCTGCACGCCACGCAGCGGCCCGCCCTGTAGCGTGTAGTCGGTCCACAGGGAGAAGCGATTGAGCGGCACGGTCGTCGGGGCCTTGCCGACATTCACCGGATCCTTGGTGATCGTCGCATCGATATACGAATAGCCGCCGCGGATGTTGAAGCCCTCGGTCAATGTCGCGGTGCCCTCGAGTTCGATGCCACGCGAATTGACCTCGCCGGTCTGAACGGCTGCGAATGTCGGCGGCGGGAAGGTGACCACATTGGCGCGGGTCAGGTCGAAGGCCGCCAGGGTGATCAGCGCATTGATGCCGACCGGCTGATACTTGATGCCGACCTCGTACTGCTTGCCGGTTTCCGGCTTCAGCAGGTTGCCGAGTCCATCCGTATTGAGCACCGGCAGGAAGGACTCCGAGTAGCTGAAATAGGGGGCGATGCCGCTATCGAAATTGTACATGACCGCCGCGCGGCCGGTGAAGGCGGAGGCGTCGGTCGAGGCCTTTGCACCCTGCAGCGTGGCATCGACATCGGTGGTGACGAAGTCCTGTCGTCCGCCGAGCTGGAACGACAGGCGGCCGAGCTTGATCTGATCCTGCGCATAGATGCCGACCTGTGACTGCTTCACGCCGGTGTCGTCGGCCGGGCCCGTGTTCGTCCAGGCATTGGTGTAGACCGGGTTGAAGATGTTGATCTTGCCGGTGGTGTAGCCGTCGGCGCGATCGCGGAACGTGGTGTTGCGATAGTCGATGCCGAACAATGTCGTGTGGCTGAGAATGCCGGTGGTGAACTTGCCCTGCAGCTGATTGTCGACGGCGAATGAATTGATGGTCGAGTCGCCGGCGCTGCCGCCGCGGCCCATCAGGCCCGCCGCTTCGTCGGCGGCGTCCGCATATCCGGTGCCATAGAAGCTGGCCTGCCGGTTATACATGTAGGAATAGCGCAGGTTCTGCCTGAAGGTCAGCGCATCATTGATGTTGTGCGAGAGCAGATAGCCGACCGATGCCTGCTCGGTATCGAACTGGTTCATGCCGGGCTCGCCGCCGAAACGGTTGACCGGAATGGTGCGGCCGTTATTTGCCGTTACAGTTCCCGACGGCGGGAAGAACTGCAGGCCCCAGCCCGCCTTGTCCTTCTGATAGTTCGACAGGAAGGTGATCGAGGTGTCTTCGTTCGGCTTGAACGTCACGGCTGGTGCGATGAAGACACGATTGTTCTTCGAGAAATCCACCTGGGTGTCGCTGTCGCGCACCACGCCGGTCAGGCGATACAGCACCGTGCCTTCCTTGTTGGCAGCGCCGCCGAAATCGAATTCGCCCTGGAAGCGGTTGAAGCTGCCGCCGGAGACCGAGACTTCGCCGAACTGGCGCGCGGTCGGCAGTTTGCTCACATAGTTGAGCAGGCCGCCCGTGCCGCTGCCGCCATACATGGCAGAGGAGGGGCCCTTCAGGACTTCGAGCCGCTCGGCGCCGTAGGGCTCGAGACCGAGGAAGTGCACATATTGGCTGCTCGGCAGCCGCAGGCCGTCGAGATAGAGGCCGGCCATGGTCATGTCGAAGCCGCGGATCTGCAGCCCGCCAAAGCGCGTGTCGGAGCCGCCATTGACGTCGCCGCTGACGCCGGCGCTGTAGCGCAGCGCCTCGCCGATCGAGCCTGCGCCCTGGTTGATCATCTGATCAGTGGTGACCACCGAGATCGACTGCGGGGTTTCGATCAGCGGCGTGTCGGTCTTCGTGCCGGTGCCGCTGCGTGTGGCGACGAAGCCTGCCACCGGGCCGCCGGCGCGTTCACCCGTTCCAATGGGAGCCGCAACCGCCGGAGCGGCCTGTGGCGCCCGCGCGGTGCGACTGGCGCGTGATGCGCGGCTGGTGGAGGCGCGCTGGGCCGGTCGGGCAGTGGTGGGCCGCGCGCGCTGCTGTGGTGAGTCCACGGTCACGGCTGGCAGTGTGGCTTGTGCCTGGGCGGTTTCGGCGGGCACGGACAAAGCAAGGCCACTGACGGCACACAGGCAGAATGCGCGAATGGTCGGAAGATGCGCTGTGGATCGCAAATGGTGTACTGTCGTCATGGCCAGGATGCCTCGCATTCAGAACCGGCTTGGCCGGTATGATTTTGGTGTCATCCGGCTCTATCGGAGGCACCGTGCGAGTACAGGCTTTGGCCGTTAGAATAGTTACAGGTGCGGGCTTCTAGTCCAGGGTGTTGCCGAGATGGCGCAGAAGTTGTCACGAAGAGACATGTTTTCCGCGACATAGTTGCAGGTTCAGGCGAATGCCCGGATCGATTGATTCAAGGGAGGCGCCCGGAGAATCAGCTCCGACCCGGCGGATCGGCCAACCTGTTTCCCGCCCCTCAGACAGGCCCTGCGCATGCGGGGCGAAAGCCAAATTCTCCGCCCCGCGGAACACCCCCGAATCTTGCGTGCATCGCATCCGGCTTCCCCGTTCGTAGGCTTGCGATGCTGCGGTAGGGATGCAATAGAACGATTCTGGATTGCGTGTTTTTGCTGCGAGGCAAGGACAAGTGACCACGCCGCCGTGGGGAGGAACCGCGGGCACCGGTCATTGCTCTAGGTCAACGCGCATGCGTTGCCGGACGGGCATTGACGGGGAGCAGATAAGAAAGGGTTGGGATCGTGACGACAACGTCTTCGGCGCAGCATACGCGCCGTGATTTCCTGTACGTAGCCACTGGGGCCGTGGCTGCGGTTGGTGCTGCAGCCGCCGTCTGGCCGCTGATTTCTCAAATGAATCCAGATGCTTCGACCATCGCGGCGGGTGCGCCGATCGAGGTCGATCTCACCCCGATCGCCGAGGGGCAGGACATCAAGGTGTTCTGGCGCGGCAAGCCGATTTTCATCAGCCATCGCACCAAGAAGCAGATCGAGGACGCCCGTGCGGTCCCGGTCTCCAGCCTGCCTGATCCCCAGACCGACCAGGCCCGCGTCAAGGAAGGCCACGACCAGTGGCTGGTCGTGATCGGCATCTGCACCCATCTGGGCTGTATCCCGATCGCCCATGAAGGCGCCTATGACGGCTTCTTCTGCCCGTGCCATGGCTCGGTCTACGACACTTCCGGCCGTATTCGTCAGGGACCGGCGCCCGCCAACCTGCCGATTCCGCCTTACGCCTTCGTCTCCGACAGCAAGATCAAGATCGGCTGAGCCCCACGGCTCGCCTCGAGACCTTGCGCCGATAGTGTCGTTTTCTTCTTCAGGATCGCATCATGAGCGGACCATCCAGCTACCAGCCCTCCCATCCTGCCCTGCAGTGGTTCGAAAAGCGCCTGCCGCTTGTCGGGCTGATCCATTCGTCCTTCATCGCCTATCCAACGCCGCGTAACCTGAACTACTGGTGGACGTTCGGCGGCATCCTGTCCTTCATGCTCGGTGTGCAGATCATCACCGGTGTGATCCTGGCGATGCACTACACCCCGCATGTCGACCACGCCTTCAACTCGGTCGAAGCCATCGTCCGTGACGTGAATTACGGCTGGCTGCTGCGCTATCTGCATTCCAACGGCGCATCGATGTTCTTCATCGCCGTCTACATCCACATGCTCCGCGGCCTCTATTACGGCTCCTACAAGGCGCCGCGCGAGGTGCTCTGGATCCTCGGTGTGATCATCTATCTGCTGATGATGGCCACCGGCTTCATGGGCTACGTGCTGCCGTGGGGCCAGATGAGCTTCTGGGGCGCCACCGTCATCACCAACCTGTTCTCGGCCATCCCCTATGTCGGCGAGAGCATCGTGACCCTGCTGTGGGGCGGCTACGCCGTCGGCAATCCGACCCTGAACCGCTTCTTCTCGCTGCACTACCTGCTGCCCTTCGTGATCGCGGGCGTCGTCGTCCTGCACGTCTGGGCGCTGCATGTGGTCGGCCAGAACAATCCGGCCGGCGTCGAGGTGAAGACCGAAAAGGACGTGGTGCCGTTCACGCCCTATGCGACCATCAAGGATGGTTTCGGCATCGTCTGCTTCATGATCTTCTTCGCCTGGTTCGTGTTCTACATCCCGAACTATCTCGGCGATCCCGACAACTACATCCCGGCCAATCCGGGCGTGACGCCCGCACACATCGTGCCGGAATGGTACTACCTGCCGTTCTACGCGATCCTGCGCTCGATCCCGTCCAAGCTCGGCGGCGTCATCGCCATGTTCTCGGCGATCATCGTGCTGGCCTTCCTGCCCTGGCTGGACAGCGCCAAGACGCGTTCGTCGAAGTATCGTCCGCTCGCCAAGCAGTTCTTCTGGATCTTCGTCGTGGTCTGCCTGCTGCTCGGCTGGCTCGGCGGCAAGCCTGCGGAAGGCATCTACATCACCGCCGGCCGTATCCTGACCTTCTGCTACTTCGCCTATTTCCTGATCGTGCTGCCGATCCTCAGCCGCATCGAGACGCCGCGCGCGGTGCCGAACTCGATCGCCGATGACGTGCTGGCGAAATACGGCAAGAAGGCCGGCCCGATGGCGCCGGTGATCCTGGCGCTGGTTCTGGCCGGTGGTCTGGTCATGGGCGGTTCGCAGAGCGCCAAGGCCGCGGAGGGCGGACCGACGCCGCCGTCGCTGTCGTGGAGCTTTGCCGGCCCTTTCGGCAAATTTGACCGCGGTGCCCTGCAGCGCGGCTACAAGGTCTACAAGGAAGTCTGCGCCACCTGCCACTCGATGAACCTGGTCCACTTCCGCAACCTTGCGGATCCCGGCGGTCCCGGCTTCTCGGCGGCACAGGCGCTGGCAGTCGCGTCGGATATCCAGGTCAAGGATGGCCCGAATGACGCCGGTGACATGTTCGACCGTCCGGGCCGTCTCGCCGACAAATTCCCGTCGCCATTCCCGAACGAGAACGCGGCGCGTGCGGCCAATGGCGGCGCCTATCCGCCGGACCTGTCGCTGATGGCCAAGGCCCGCAACTATGACCGCGGCTTCCCGCAATTCATCTTCGACTTCTTCACCCAGTTCCAGGAGAAGGGCCCGAACTATATCGACGCCCTCCTGCAGGGCTACGAGGATGCGCCGAAGGATTTCCAGCTGCCGCAGGGGGCTTACTACAACAAGTATTTCCCCGGTCACGCCATCAAGATGCCGAAGCCGATCTCCGACGATCAGGTGACCTATGACGACGGCACCCCGCAGAAGGTCGAGAACTACGCCAAGGACGTGGCGACCTTCATGATGTGGACCGCCGAACCGCATCTCGAGGCGCGCAAGCGGCTCGGCCTGCAGGTGATGGTGTTCCTGCTCATCTTCGCCGGCCTGATGTATTTCACGAAGAAGAAGGTCTGGGCCGACGCGCACTAAGCGCGTTCCTGCTTGAGAAACGAAAAGCCCCTTCGGGGGCTTTTTTGTTGCCTGTTGTCGCGCGCGACATTTAACGGCATTCCAGATCGCCATGCGATGCGCGCATTTGCGTTGTCATCATCTCGACGCCAAAATGCGTTCAACCGATCACACCACAAACATCCCGGAGGATATCATGGGCTCATCCATCACTTTCAAGCGCCCCGATGGCAAGGAAGCCAAGGGCTATCTCGCCAAGGCCGGCAGCGCCAATGCGCCGGGCGTGGTCATGATCCAGGAATGGTGGGGCCTGTCCGACCAGATCAAGGGCCTTGCCGATCGCCTCGCCCAGGAAGGCTTCGATGTGCTGGCGCCCGATCTCTATAACGGCGTGGTCGTGCCCTATCACGACACGGACGCCGCCAACAAGGAGATGAACTCGCTGGATTTCATGGATGCCACCACGCAGACCGTGCGCGGCGCCGTGCAGTATCTGTCGAAGGACGGCGCAAAGGTCGGTCTCACCGGCTTCTGCCTCGGCGGCGCGGTCACCGTGATCGGCGCCACCAAGATTCCCGAACTCAGCGCTGCCGTTGCCTTCTACGGCATCCCGCCGGAGCAGGCCGCAAAGCCCGCCGATGTGCAGGTGCCGCTGCAGGGCCACTTCGCCAATCGCGACGACTGGTGTACGCCGGAAGTCGTCGACAATTTCGAGAAGGGCCTGAAAGCCGCCGGTAAGAGCGCGGAATTCTTTCGCTATGACGCCGACCACGCCTTCGTCAACGAACAGCGCGCCGAAGTGCACGATCTCGAAGCCGCCAAGCTCGCCTGGAGTCGCGCGGCCGCGTTCTTCAAGAAGCATCTCGCTTGATCACTTGCTGCACTTGATGCAGCCGGGATGACCGGACAGGTCGGGTGCCAGGACAACAGAACATGGCACCTGATTTCTCTATTTCCGATCTCCGCCAAGTCCCACAATTCTTCGACACCGTCGCGGACCGCATCTGGCAGGCATGGTGGAAGCGTCATGGCGTGCCCGAGGCGTATATCGTCGCGCGCCTGCGCGAGAACATGACGGGCAATGACCTGCCGATCGCGCTGGTCGCCCACCGCGGCAACGCTTTTCTTGGCACCACCTCACTGCTGGTCTCAGACCTGGACGAACGCCCGCAATACACGCCTTGGGTCGCTGCCGTCTGGACCGAGCCGGATGCGCGCGGGCAGGGCGTTGCGCCGGCCCTGATCGAACGCGCCTGCGCCGAGGCCACGGACCGTGGCCACGACAAGGTCTATCTCTGCGCCGCCCCGCGGCGGCGAGACTATTATCTGCATCTGGGCTGGCACCCGATCGAGGACGATGTCGGCCCGCTCAAGCTGACGGTATTCGTCAGGGATCGATTGCCGCGATCTCCATCTTGACGCCGTCCGTTTCCCGTGGCTCAGTGCCGGTCATGAGCACCCCTGTCCGCAACTCCCGTCGTTGGTGGCGCACCTCCTGAAGAGGTGGCTGGTGCGATTTGCTCTTTTCCCAATCGTCGAAGGCCGCCATCGCAGTGCGACGGCCTTTGCTTTGTTCTGATTGGCTCGTTTGTCCTGTGTGGCGCCTCCGGCTTGCTCCCCTAAGAGGACACGATGAACAGGACGATTTTTTCTCTCCCCGCTGAGAGCACCTACAAGACCGCTGGCGGCCTGATCGTCACGCGCCATGCCGAGATGTTCACGGGTGGGACGGCGCTCGACGATCTCATCACCCGGCTCGACCATCACCGCGGCGTGGTGCTGTCGTCGGGAACTACGGTGCCCGGCCGCTATGAGAGCTTTGATCTCGGCTTCTCCGATCCGCCGCTGCTGCTGGAAACGACCGGGACGGAATTCGCCATCACCGCGCTGAACAAGCGCGGCCAGGTGCTGATCGCTTTCCTCGCCGAAAAGCTGAACGACCCCTGCGTGGTGCTCGACGGCCGAACCATGGCGAAGCTGAAAGGGCATATCGTCCGCGGCGAGGCGCCCGTGGAGGAAGATCAGCGCACCCGCCGCGCCAGCGTGATGTCGCTGATCCGCGATCTTGTCGCGCAGCTGTTCTCATCCGCCGATCCCATGCTCGGCCTGTTCGGCGCCTTCGCCTACGATCTCGTCTTCCAGGTCGAAGACCTCAAGCAGAAGCGCGCCCGCGAGGCCGATCAGCGCGACATCGTGCTCTACATTCCGGATCGTCTGCTCGCCTATGACCGTGCCACCGGCCGCGGCGTCACGCTCACCTACGACTTCGCCTTCAAGGAGCGCTCCACCGAGGGCCTGCCGCACGAGACGCCGGAAAGCGGCTACAACAAGTCGCCGCGCCAGGGCTTTGCCGATCACGCCCCCGGCGAATATCAGCAGACCGTCGAGAAAGCCCGCGCCGCCTTCGCGCGCGGCGATCTGTTCGAGGCCGTCCCCGGCCAGCTGTTCGCCGAGCCCTGCGATCGTTCGCCAGCCGAAGTCTTCCAGCGCCTCTGCATCATCAACCCGTCGCCCTATGGCGCGCTGATGAATCTCGGCGACGGTGAATTCCTCGTCTCCGCCTCGCCGGAAATGTTCGTGCGCTCCGACGGCCGCCGCGTCGAAACCTGTCCGATCTCCGGCACCATCGCGCGCGGCTCCGATGCCATCGGCGATGCCGAGCAGATCCGCCAGCTGCTGAATTCGGAGAAGGACGAATTCGAGCTCAATATGTGCACCGATGTCGATCGCAACGACAAGGCGCGCGTCTGCGTGCCCGGCACCATCAAGGTGCT